>NZ_JAGKSC010000006.1:0-185053 GCF_017942195.1 Psychrobacter sp. K31L
CTGGGTTATTAATGTGTAATCTACACACTAGTTACTTCCAGCTCGTCTTGATGAGGGCGTATTATAGACGCTTTAAACTCTGTGTCAAGAGGTAATTTCTATTTAGTTTCAAGCAAATGTCTCATCACTCATTCTAAACAGCCTTCCCTTTCAACTAGGGCGCATTATACGGGGTTTTAAGACTGGGTCAAGGGGTTTGTCTTCTATTTTGAGTACTATCTAATTTTATAATTAATACCATCTATTTATCAGTTGGTTAGCACTAAAAATAACTTTTCCTTTACCAAGAATAACGCTTTTCCTTAAATTTAGTCGGAGCTTCTATATAGCCCCCTTCTATATACGATGCTTTTATAGCTTCCCTACCTTCTCAAAGAAATCCTTATAAGCCGTTATCTTTTTATCTAGTGCTAAAGGATAAGCACGCGAAGTAGAAGGCAATCGATATAGCGTTAGTTCATTTACTCTATTAGCTCTTAACACTGCCTCATCGTTTTGCCATTGATAGGGATAATCCATATTTTGATTGGTCTTAGGATATTTGGACTTAGCTGGTGGTTCGGCCAATAAGTTGAGCAATACCTCAGTCGCCTTACCGCCTGTGGTAAACAACGTATGAACCTTTGGCACTTGCGGCAAGATATTATCTAGGTCGACAGTGGTCACAACCGTTAAATTTTTATCTGAGGCATTGCCGGTTTCACGAATCGCTTGTTTTACTGTCGGACAAGAAGCTATGCCACGCTCAAACATAAAGTCGCGGATACGCTCAGGATCAAAGCGCTTCTCATCCCCTACTCTGAAATAATCAATATCGTCAAAAAATACGCTGCCATAGATACGCCACATATCATTATAAAAATTCGGATAGTGAAAGCTCATTGCCCATTTATCGGCAGTCGGAGGAAAGGTGCCCATCATCATCACGGTAGCATCTGGCGGTAACACCGGAGCGAACGGATGGGTTTCTACTTCTACAGCCTTCGTTTTGGATAAGGCGCTAGCACTATTGGCATTATTCATTACATCTTCAATGTTCGCTGGTTGATTGTTCATAAGATTCTTCATCAGAAAAGCAGTTTTTTTGGTATCATAGCAGGCCTAAACACTACTTCGTATTTAACCATGGCATATAGTCGGCTTAGATAGGGAAATGATAATTTAATTGGCTTAAACCATCTTTGCTTTGATTGCGATTATGGAAACGCTAAGCTTATGATTACTGTGTTACCTATAGGGTTGAAGTGTAGTAAGTGTTTGTATCTTTTATACTAATAGCAAACGCAGTGACTGCGCAAGCATCAGACCAAAACCAAGAGAGTATTTATGAGCGACTTAAATAGCGGTTTAGAAATTACGGTAATCGATCATCCACTAGTCCGTCATAAACTCAGTTTAATGCGCGAAAAAGACTGTAGTACTTATAAGTTTCGTACGTTGACCAAAGAGCTTGCACGCTTGATGGCGTATGAAGCGAGCCGCGATTTTGAGATTGAAACGTTCCCAATGGAAGGCTGGTGTGGTGAAATCACTGGTGAGCAAATTATCGGTAAAACAGCAACGATTGTACCAATTTTACGTGCAGGTATTGGCATGTTGGACGGTGTGCTCGATTTGATTCCTACTGCTAAGATTTCTGTGGTTGGTTTACAGCGTGATGAGGAAACCTTACAGCCAGTGCCGTTCTTTGAAAAATTCGTCAGCCACATGGACAAACGCCCTGCCCTGATCATTGATCCAATGCTAGCCACTGGTGGCTCAATGGTTGCGACCATCGAGATGCTAAAGAAAAATGGCTGTACCAATATCAAAGCTTTGGTATTGGTTGCCGCACCTGAAGGCGTGCGTGTGGTCAATGAAGCACATCCTGACGTAACTATTTATACCGCTGCATTAGACAGTCATTTGGATGAGCACGGTTATATTATTCCAGGTCTTGGTGATGCAGGTGATAAAATCTTTGGTAAACAGTTAGCTAATAAGTAACTGCCTAAATAGTAATTACCTAACAAGTAAGTAACTATCTAACCGTAGTTGCGACAATTGTGATTAATTAATGCAAGCAAATCAAAACATATACGGTAAGACAAACAGTCGTCTTAAAAATCAGGATACAAACACAGCATCAACGATAAGGATAGATAATGAATGTATTGATTACAGGAGCAAGCGCCGGTTTTGGTAAAGCGCTGGCAGAGCGTCTGATCGTTAATGGTCATCGTGTGATTGGTTGTGCTAGACGCCTTGATAAGCTGAACGCTCTAGCAGAGACATTGGGCGAATCATTCTTACCTGTGGTGATGGATGTGAGCGATACGGCTTCTATTCCACAAATCATTGCTGACTTGCCGGATGGTTTTAAGCAAATCGATGTTTTGGTGAATAATGCGGGATTGGCACTTGGTACTGAACCTGCACAAAGTAGCAGTCTTGATGACTGGATGCGTATGACCGATACTAATATAAAAGGTCTTATGGCGCTGACTCACGCGGTCTTGCCAGCAATGGTCGCACGCGATAGCGGTTATATTATCAATGTCGGCTCGATTGCTGGCAGTTGGCCGTACTTTGGTGGGAACGTCTATGGCGCGACCAAAGCATTCGTCAAGCAATTCAGTCTAAATCTGCGCGCGGATTTAATCGGTACCCAAGTGCGCGTGACCAATCTCGAACCGGGTAATGTCGCAGGCACTGAGTTTTCAAACGTCCGCTATCATGGCGATGATGATAAAGCCGCCAAGGTTTATGATGGCTTTAAAACCATGACCGGCGATGATATTGGCGATATTTTATTATGGCTAATCGAATCACCGGCTCATATTAATGTCAATCGCTTGGAAGTGATGCCAGTTGCGCAAACTTATAATGGGCTGACGATTGCTAAGAAAGATTCTTAAAATTTTAGCCGAGCCTTCGGCTCATTAACGTAATTCATAATATCGAAGCAACATAGTCTCATCTATGTTGCTTCTTTTTTTGCTGATGACATTCTCTTCATTGACCAAGCGCAACTCCTGAAAATCTAAAACCAATACTTCATTGCGCGTACGCTCACTAGTACGCCTATTATGACGTATGGGAAATCCCATCACCTGCCTGCCGACGACGGTTATCTGATTAATAACTGCTACTGAACGATTTATAGCAGATTTTTTATGTGCTTGCTGTGCGTTAAAGACTGCTGTGGCAGGATTCACAGTCGTGGTCAATAGCTTATCGAAACGAGCGCTTTTGGGCATGTCTCCTGCCAAAAACAATATTTGCGTAAGCGGTAAATACTGAGCATGACGTATGAGCTCTCGGCGAAACAACGCTGGCATATCTGTATTAAAGCTGTCTTCTGTCTGCCGATAAAAAGCCATAAATTGACGCTGCAGATAATCGCCAAATACCGTAAAGTTAATCCACTGTTGATAAGTATCATTGGCCAGTAATTGCCTAGTGAAAGCATCGGAAAAAGCCTTGGCATCTGTCTTAATGTTGCCCGTTAACATCGCTATCAATAAGCTGTGCGCATCATTAAATGTCTGCTGCTCCCAAACTTGTGGGTAAAGGCTGCGATCCAGTGACGCCAGTGTCGGTGTACTCATAAGCATCGCCCCTTTATTCTTTTATTTCAAGTTTAGGATAATGGCTGTTAATCACAAGCGTCACTTACTGTCTATACATTTTATGCTATGGTCAGCTTAGTTGTGTTTGATTAATACAAGTTCTATTAGCACAGATTTTACTATAACAAGCTCTCATCGATAAGATAAAAATACTTTATGTTGAATGTTCAACATGCCCTAATTAATTACAATATATATGACGGAAATACGACGCTATGATGACCAATTTAATGACGTTGCCCAGTCGCTACCAGTCGCGTTATCAGTTGCAAACGCTGACGGTTACCGCTGCTGACGGTACGTCTCTGCCAGTTTCAGTCATTGGTCAAGGCACGCCAGTGCTAATACTGCATGCTTATGGGATGGATGCACGCGAGTTCTTGCCTTTTATCTTGGCATTGACAGGTAAATATACATTTTATTTGCCGCATCTGCGTGGTTTTGGCGCTGCAAAAGCTCTCACGATGGAACAGTTTGATTTTGTCCGTCAATATGCGGATGATGCCAACGCTGTGATTGAGAAAATTTGTGAATGGCGTCAAGTAGAGGCTTTGCCAGTGGCGGCTATTTCGATGGGCGCGCAAGTCATGTGGTCTTATTTTGAGCGTTTTGGCGCATCAAGGGTCAGTCGCTATCTTAATATTGATCAAAATCCAGCGATTCATAATCAAGACGACTGGCAAGGGGGGCTATTTGGCACGCGGCAGCAAGAAGTGTTCGATATATTTCAAGAAGTAATCGATCTGACCTTACCTTATGCGAATTCTAATGCTAATGCTAATAGCTTTGCCCATCTGCCCTTTGCGCTCAAGCGCCGTGCAACCGATGTCGAAAGGCTGTTTTCTTTGTTATCCGTCAATCGCACGCGTTCAAAAGTTTTTATACAAGCGATGACTCATAAAAACGACCACACACTCGCGCTTTACGACCACAGCATTTGGCATCAAAAAATGCGCTGCTTGCAAGCCTATTTGGTCTTACCTTACGATTTTCGGGGTGCCATAGATAAAGTGACTATTCCTGTGGTTAATCTTATCGGTGGTCGCTCTAAACTTTATGACGCCAAATGGCAGCAGAAAGTGACCCAAATGCTGCCTAACGCCACTGAAGTTATTTTGCCACGTGCAGGTCATGCCATTCCTTTGGATGAGCCGATTGGATTTTATAGAGTATTAAAAGAGTTTTTGCAGAATCGCTAGCTCAGTGCAACTTACTGTGATGTCACAGAACCACTCTATAATCGACACTGTTACTGTACAACCCGTCATAGTAATCGTTCTATCCACCTTTTATACTAAAAACCTGACGTTAGCTGCGTAAGCGCATTAACGTTAAAATAAAATACTTTTTAATAATAATTCTAAAAGGAAAAACTTATGCCTTACGTTAACGTTGCACAGCAAGATGAACAATCTGTCGACCTATATTACGAAGTCCAAGGTACTGGCAAGCCTGTGGTATTAATCCATGGCTGGCCGCTGAGTGGACGCGCTTGGGAGGCACAACTTCCTGCACTGGTCGAAGCCGGCTATCAAGTGATTACCTATGATAGACGTGGCTTTGGTCAATCTGCTAAACCATGGAATGGCTATGATTACGATACTTTGGCACAAGATCTAAAAGCCTTGATGGATGAGCTGGATTTAACAGATGCTACTATCGTTGGCTTCTCTATGGGTGGCGGCGAAGTCGCTCGCTATCTGGGCAAATTTGGTTCAGAGCGCATTAGCAAAGCAGTACTTGCCTCTGCCGTTCCGCCTTATCTGTTTAAAGCTGATGACAATCCTGATGGGGCCTTAGCAGAAGCAGATATCCAAGAATTCTTAGACGGCGTAAGCGGAGATCGTATCGCCTTCTTAAACGACTTTACCAAGAATTTCTTTACGCCAGCAGATGGCAAGCTGTTGGTCAGCAAACCAATGCGTTTATACAATCGCGATATCGCCTCGTTTGCTTCAGCGAAAGCGACTTATGATTGTGTCAAATCCTTTAGCTACACCGATTTCCGTGATGACCTAAAAAAATTCGACGTACCAACCTTAGTCATTCATGGTGATGCCGATCAGATCGTCCCATTCGAGGCTAGCGGTCAACGTTCGCACGATATGATTGCCGACAGTCAGTTACATATTGTCGAAGGTGGTCCACACGGTATCAATGTGACCCATGCGAAAGAATTTAATGACACATTGATTGCGTTTTTGAATAGCTAATGATTATTTAACAGACATAAAAAAGGCGACCTTAACGGGTCGCTTTTTATTTGGGCAGTGGATTTTAACGAAGTTGATTCATTAATCCCCTAATGATTTAATAAGCTCAAAGCGTAGTATTACTTTGCCATCGACTTCGACGGTCTCTGTAAACATTGCTAAAGGTCTTACCCATACGCCATATTCACCATATAAACAGCGATAAACGACTAACGATTCTTCGGTTTCTGAATGCTGTGCGGTATGCAAAACTTGGTAAAGGCTGCCTTTATAATGGCGGTAGATACCTTGGGATATTATGATAATTTAAAACCTCATACCTAAGTGAGTGAAGACGTCTAACCAATTGCTACAAGGAATATTTTTATAACGACAGACATCAGGAATTTTTAATTGAGTGTTTTTGCTTAATACTGGATTAGTAATATCTTTATTAAAGCCCTGTTCGCTAGTAATGACTTTCGCATTCTTGATAGATGCTACTGAAATGTTTGATAAGTCTTCATCTAAATTGTCTAGAAATGTTCCTTGCTTTTTAGTAATGAAAGGCACATTACTAGCTAAATCTCCTTTTAAGCTAATTAGAGCTTGAGCATAATCACTGTTTCTTATTACATCTACTTTAAGACGTCTTATGAAATCATCGTAATTTTTTCTAGGATAGCCGAACTGAGTAAGCTTCCCTTCAACTTCTTTATTAATATGCTCAGATTGAATAAAACGTACTTGCCCTGCAATAACAGCAGACTCTAATCCATCCCATAGGCCTGCAAAAGAATCATTAGGGTAATAACGATAGCATATATCTAACAACGCATTAGTATCCACACAACACATTAATGTCATTAGGTGAAGGCCTTCTTCTCTAGATGGTCTAAATCACTCATTTTTTCAATACCTAGAATTCTCATGGCACTACCTAAACTCAGTGCATCCTCCCAAACGGCTGAAAACACTTGCTGAATATAAATCTTACCAAAGTGATTATAGGTAGTATGTTTTTTATAACTAGCTCTAAAACCACTATCCTTTTCATCCATTTCTTTCTGTTTATTAGCAAAATATGTATTTAAGTCGTTCTGTGAGATTTTTCCCACTTGCTTTAATTGTATAGCAATCGCATCATAACTGACTTTAACAGCTTTTCGAATATGCTCAATATTCTCGATTAACTGCTTTTTTTCATCATAAATTTCATTTATAACTGAAGTAGGTACTAATACATGGCCTGCTACTTCATTACAATAACTTTCAGTTTTATTGTCAGCTTCTAAAATATAGCCATCTAAAGCACTTTGTCTTAGACCTAAATGTACTAGTTCATGAATTAAAGTAAAGAGCTTTCTCGATGGAGTTTGACCAGATGTAATAATAACTATAATAGGTAAAACATCATAGAAAAGAGACAAACCTTCTGAACCGATACTAAGTCTAGACTTCTCTAGAACTAAAACATCTTTTTTCTCTAATAATAAGCGCCATGACTTATAGTAGTCGCTCCCTTCAACAGTCAAACGAGCGTTATCCACGTCTAGAAAATCTCGAATACGTTGAGCATCTTCCTGTGCATTATTTCCTGATAAGCTTAACTGGAAATCTCCAAGGCTTTCTTCGATAGCATCGTATACATGTAATAAGTTTTCTCTATCTTTATAAACTTCACTAATCATTTTATTTAGCTCATATAGATCCTCGTCATCCGAATTTCTATCTGAGTAGTTCCTATGATCAATATACTTTGGGATATTTTTACTATAGACCTTATCCATTGTAAGATAATAGGTAGGCAGAATGAGGGTTTTAGCGATGCTCTCTAACTGTTTCACAGTGAAAACTTCGGATTCTGTTTCACCTATGAGAACTTTCTTCAAATTAGTATTCGATTTCTTGGCAAGCAAATCTACAGATAGCGACATCTGTTTTCGATAATGAATTAAAGCTTTAGGAGAATGTGTCACTAGCTGACGGCTTGCCATATATGTCTAAAATTCCTAATCAAATGAAAGTGGAGATATGGTTAATATTATATCTCCATTTATAGTTCAAGTTTGTAAATGTATTATTTTAATTTAACTCACCGTCACTTTCGCATAAGCCTTTTTGCCTGCTTGGATAACGACTGTCTGACCAGACGTTAGACTAAATCCACCATCAACCACATCGCCATCTACTTTTACTACGCCACGTTTTACCATGTCTTTGGCAGATGAGCTGTTTTTCGCAAGCCCTGATTGGTTGAGTACTTGAGTGATAAACAGTGCATCCTGACCTTCTAGATCTACCGTTACTTCTGGCAAATCGATTGGCAATTCGCCATCAGCTAAGACATTACCGGCTGACTTGTGCGCATTGGCAGCGGCATCAGCATCATGGAAACGCTCGATTAACTCTTCGGCTAAAATACGTTTGATTTCTTGTGGATTGCGACCATTTTCCATTTCTGCTAGTAAACCTTCGACTTCATCCATTGGTTTAAAGCTTAAAAATTCAAAATAGCGGCGGATTAACGTATCTGGCATAGATAAGATTTTTTGGTACATCGTACCCGGTGCATCATAAATGGCCACGTAGTTATTTAAAGACTTAGACATTTTATTAACGCCATCTAACCCTTCTAAAATGGGTACGGTGATACATACTTGTTGCTCTTGACCATAACGACCTTGCAACGTGCGACCCATCAATAGGTTAAAGGTCTGATCGGTACCGCCAAGCTCAACATCGGCTTTCAGCGCGATAGAGTCATAGCCTTGCACGAGCGGATACAAAAACTCATGGATAGAGATTGGGGTCTGCGAGGCATAACGCTTAGAGAAGTCATCACGCTCAAGCATCCGCGAAACGGTTTGCTGACTGGCAAGCTGAATCATATCAGCGGCGCTCATGTCATTGAACCACTCAGAGTTAAAAACCACGCGAGTCTTTTCTTTGTCCAAAATTTTAAATACTTGCTCAGCATAGGTCGTGGCATTGGCTTTGATTTGCTCATCAGTCAATGGCGGACGCGTGCTGTTTTTGCCAGAAGGATCACCAATTTTGGCCGTATAGTCACCGATTAAGAAATAAATCTCATGACCCAAATCTTGAAAATGCTTGAGCTTATTGATCAGCACGGTATGACCTAAATGCAGGTCAGGTGCGGTGGGATCAAAGCCCGCCTTGATACGCAATGGACGGTTTAGCTTAAGCTTCGCCACTAAATCCTCTTCAGATAGGATTTCTTGCGTACCGCGTTGGATAAGTGCAAGTTGTTCTTCTAGGGTGTAAGTTTGCGTGGTCATGATGCTCTCTTTATTGTCTTTATTAAGGGTTAAACGTTTGAGCGATTTAGAATCTCGTCGCTGTCAAAAGATGTTAGAATTTGACGGATATACTAGCGTTTTTTAAGGTAAATTGCCATGACCAACCCCGCATCGACTGCTGATACTCGTCCAGATTTAGAGATGGACAGTGATTTGGATAATAGCTTGGAAAATATTGACGATTTAAATTATGCCACACTTACTGAGGCACTTGAGCAAACTGTGTTTGAAAACTTCGATGATGGCTTATATATCGGCATGATGTCGGGCACCAGTTTGGACGGTATGGATGCCGTTCTTTGTCAATTCGGTACAGATACTGGTAATGAAGACGAGGCTCAGCAGCCCATGCGCTTGTTAGCTTCTTATAGCCAAGACTTCCCACCGCGACTGCGTGAAGTGCTTTTAGCATTATGTCAGCCCAATGGTGTCCAAGCATTGACATCAACCGCTGACGAACCAAACAGCGAGCTTGACTGGTTCGGCTGGGCGAGCCGTGAGTATGGTGAGTTTGCTAGCGAGGTGGTCAATACTTTATTAACACAAGCCGATACCGATGTAGAGTTGGTGCTAGCCATTGGCTGTCATGGACAGACGGTGCGCCATCGTCCGCAGATGGGGTTTAGCTTGCAGTTGCTCGATGCCAATATCATTGCTGAGCGTACAGGCATCAGCGTGGTTAGCGATTTCCGACGCCGTGATATGGCAGTCGGTGGTCAAGGTGCACCGCTGGTTCCAGCCTTTCATCAAGCGTTGTTTGCCACGCCTGATAGCACGCGCGTGTTATTGAACTTAGGCGGTATTGCTAATATTACCGTCTTACCAGCGACTGCTAATAACTCATCAAATCAACCAGACGATGTTGTAGATAATGTCGTTGGCTATGGCGTTGTAGGTTATGACACTGGCCCTGCCAATTTACTATTGGATGCATGGACAGCGTTACATACGGATAAAGATTATGATGCTGGTGGTGCATGGGCGCAATCTGGTCAAGTCATTGAACCGTTACTGAACCAACTGTTAGAACATCCATTTTTTGCAAAACCTTATCCTAAGAGTACGGGCCGTGAAGACTTTAACTTAGCATGGCTGCAAGACGAGCTACAAAAATTCGAACAGGCATCTGCGGTCATTCGTTATTCATCAGCAAATGTACAGGCCACACTCACTGAACTGACAGCCATCAGTGCGAGTGCGCAAATTAATAAGTTTATCGATGCTAACGAAAATACTTCGGTATACGTCTGCGGTGGTGGTGCCTTAAATGACTACTTGATGACGCGTTTGCAGGCATATCTCCCTCATTGCACGGTAGAAACCACTGCGAGCTTAGGACTGGATCCAACATGGGTAGAGGCTGTTGCTTTTGCATGGCTAGCGAGACAGACATTGATGGGTGAAACAGGTAATTTGCCAGCAGTGACAGGTGCAAGTAAAAACGTGGTGCTGGGTCAAGTGTGCTTTGCCTAGTCCATTAATTTTAGTTTACATACGTGCACCTATGTGTTTTATAATGACTTCCGAAATAACATCCTCTTAGGACCGTAAGTACAGGATATATCGCATGAGCCAACACAGCAATTCAACCACCTCACAAGCCGATCAGGTTAGCGCAACCTCGGCGCACAAACCGCGCCATAAACCACCTCACTACGAGCGCTCTGATGAGTTGCGCGTGGTGATCACTGGCATGGGTGCCATTACACCACTGGGTCTAGACGTTGATAGCTCGTGGAAGAAACTGCTCAATGGCGAGAGTGGTATCGCACCGATTACCCATTTTGATGCTGCCGAATATCGTGCAAAAATCGCGGGTGTGGTCAAAGACTTCGACGCCAAACAATATATGAATGCCAAAGACGCACGTCGCTATGATGCATTTATTCATTATGGTATCGCCGCCTCTAGCATGGCACTACAGAACGCGGGCTTTATCGACCAAATAAGCGCGGCTGATGCGCCTGTACAAGGTGTTGACCAAGAGCGTTTTGGTATTATTTTAGGCTCAGGGATTGGCGGTATTCAAACCATTGAAAACAGCCGTGATACCCTGCGTGAAAAAGGTGCGCTGAAAGTTTCGCCGTTTATTATTCCAGGCTCTATTATAAATATGGCGGCTGGATTGGTGGCGATTAAGCACACCTTAAAAGGCCCCAACCTCGCAACATCGACTGCCTGTACAACAGCCACTCACGCGATCGGACTTGCAGCACGCCTGATTGCTTATGGTGATGCCGATGTGATGCTGGCTGGTGGTAGTGAAAAAGGCTCAAGCCCACTGGGTATATCAGGGTTTGGTGCTATGCATGCACTCTCGACCCGCAATGATGAGCCAACCAAAGCCTCGCGTCCATTTGATAAAGCCCGCGATGGTTTTGTACTCGGTGATGGCTCTGGTATGGTCGTGCTCGAAAGCTTGGCTCATGCCAAAGCACGCAGCGCGACCATACTGGCTGAATTGGTCGGTTTCGGTATGAGTGATGATGCAGGTCACATTACTGCGCCACCAGAAGATGGCAATGGTGCTGCACGCGCAATGAGAAATGCCTTGCACGATGCTGGTATTGAGCCATCGAGTGTTGGTTATGTCAATGCTCATGGCACCAGCACCCCTGCCGGTGATGTCGCTGAATCAATTGCTATTGAAACCGTATTCGCCCCAGTGAAAGACAGTATTCTAGTCAGCTCGACCAAGTCAATGACTGGTCACTTGCTAGGTGCCGCTGGTGGTGTTGAGGCCATATTTACAGTGCTTTCCCTACAGCATCAACACGTACCACCTACCATTAACTTGGATAATGTGGAGGACAACTGTAACCTCGACTATGTCGCCAATCAATCTCGCAAAGTCGAAAATCTACAGTACGCTGTCTCGAATAGCTTTGGCTTTGGTGGCACCAATGGCTCGTTAGTCTTTGCACGTTGGCCTAGCAATGACTAGAGCATAAAAGCATACAACACGCGTTGTTGTAACCTTGGTGTCAGATTTGCTACGTTTGTCCACTTGCAGCCCCTTATCGTACTTGCGTATGATAAGGGGTAATTTTTGGAACATTTATGGAAGATACCATGTCAAGCTACTCATTTTCCCATCAGTTTTATCAGCGCTGGACGTGTGCGCCTGAGCCTATACGCGCAGCAATCACCCAAGAACTAAAAGATATCACCACTTTATTGCAAAGCGATACACCCTTTGAGAGCTTTGAATTTCAAACCCATGATTTAGATGCTCATATCGATGAGCTCTATGAAAACCACGAAGCTGAGCAAGCGATTGCCAAAGCGATCACGGAAAAACAAGAACAAGCACGCGCCACTGCTGAAAAAGAACGTCTCGAAGAAGAACAAAAAATAAAAGCAGCAGCGGATGCCAAACTCCAAGAAGAAGCTAAATTAAAAGAAGAGGCCAAACTGCGCGAAGAAGCAGAAGCCGCGCAAAAAGAACAAGAAAAGAATGCAATACTAGCTGCTGATAAGCGCAATGATGACAAGTCAGTAGCAGCGATCGAGACAAATATTGCGGACAAAGCAAACGTTAATAGTAGTGCCACTGATAACTCTGAAAAAAATAATACCCAAAGTGTGGCTACTGAAAATCCTACGGCGAACCATAAAACCATCAACGAGCATGCAAACACTGCTGAAGATAATACAGTCAATAATAATAGCAGCGTTAAAAATGATAACGCTATTAAAGCCATTAATGATACAGCCAGTACTGCCATCAAGCTGGCATTAAAAGACGCAAAATTGAGCGCAACGCATCAAGAGTTAATCCGCGAGTTGGAAATGCAGATTGATGACTACCTAAGCGATCAGATGATGCTCATGTCTGAAAACCTAAAATCTTGGCTACGTGCAGAGGTCACTCAGCATTTAAGTGAGCAGGATAAATTAGAGATTAGTAAAAAGTCATAAGAAAACTAAATGCTGCTGTTTAGAAAAAAATCCCCGTAAAATTTACGGGGATTTTTTTATTTTAAATGCGCAGATATAGGCTTTTACTTTAGATAGCCTGAGTACGCTCAGTTAGCCACTCAAGTGCTGCGCCGTCGACACGGTCTTTTAGCTCCGCATAAACTTGGCTGTGATAGTCGTTGAGCCAGTCAATCTCTACTTGATTCAACAATGACGACTCAATCAAACGCGTATCAATCGGGCAGTAGGTAACGGTTTCAAAGTTTAAGAATTTACCAAACTCTGTCTCGGTAGGGCTTGCCACTGGTGTATTAACCATTAGGTTTTCTATGCGAATGCCCCATTTACCTTCACGGTATAGACCTGGCTCATTACTTGAAATCATACCGACTTTCATCGCACGCTCTTTTGGCGTACTGGCACTATAAGCAATGACTTGCGGGCCTTCATGGACGTTTAAGAAGTAACCAACCCCATGACCGGTACCATGACCATAGTCCATCTGTGCTTGCCATAAAGGCGCACGGCAAATGGCATCAATCAATGGTGAGGCAATACCGTCAGGAAAATGCGCTTTTGCCAATGCAATATGGGCTTTGAGCACGGTGGTAAAGTCACTTTTATGCTCAGAGCTTACTTGTCCGATACCGACCACACGAGTGATATCAGTCGTGCCGTTTTGATATTGCGCGCCTGAATCAATCAGTAGTAGCCCGCCCTCGCCCTCGGCCACATCAAGGTAGCTGAATTTTTCTGGTGTTGCACGATAATGTGGCAACGCGCCGTTTTCATTAAAACCTGCAATCGTTGGAAAGCTTGGTGATACATAGTGGGGCTGCTGACTACGTACGTCGATTAGCATGCTATCAACATCTAGCTCACTTAAACGCTCGCCGTTTGCTAGGCGCTGCTCAAATGTCGCAAAAAACTCAGCTAAGGCAGCACCATCCTGACGCATTGCCTCACGCACATGATCGATATCAGCATCAGCTTTAACAGATTTAAGTAACGTACTTGGTGCCATCTGCTCAATAAAGCCAACATCGTCTGCCATCTTCGATAGCGTACCGACTGCAACCTTACTTGGATCTAATAACAATAAATCTTCTGGCGTAAGCGTACTCAATGCTTCTTGTACTGCATCATAATCAGCAATCGTAATACCGCTATCTTTTAGGGCTGTTGCGATATCAGCACTGACTTTATTGCTATCGATAAACAACGTCGCGTCGTTTTCACTGATGAGCATATGTGACAAAAACACAGGGTTATAGTCAACATCAGCACCGCGTAAGTTGGTCAACCATGCGATGTCATCTAAACTTGAAAGTAAATGATGCGTCGCTCCTGCCTCTGCCATACCTGCACGCACGGCGGCAAGTTTTGAGGTGGCAGACTGAGCAAGAAACTGTTCATCGTGAGCATATAACTTGGCGGCTGGCAGCGCTGGACGATCTGTCCAAATCTCTGTCAATACATCGCGCTCAGTGATCAAAGTAATGTCATTGACATCAAATGCATTTAGCAGTCGATCCTGCTCCGCGATAGACAGCACATTGCCATCGACGGCGACACTATCGCCTTCTTGTAAATGCTCAGCTAGCCAATCGATATGATTTGGCTGACCTGGAGCAAGCTTCTCTAAAGTAATACCCGTGCCTTCCAACTGATCGGCGGCGTGTACCCAATAGCGACTATCCGTCCATAGTCCAGCAAAATCAGCAGTCACAACGAGCGTACCGACCGAACCGGTAAATCCTGATAGCCATAAACGTGATTGCCAGTATTCTGGTAAATATTCAGATAAATGCGGGTCAGCAGAGGGTACGATAATCGCAGTGAGATCCTGCGTCGCTAGGCTTTTACGCAAGCTGTCAATACGGTCATGAATGGTTTGTTTATTCATTTGATGTGTCCTTATTAGAGGTAGAGCAATTGATTTTGGAGAAATTAGAGTTAAAAAAAACACTACTGTGAGGCGACTATGGATAGCCGTCTTATTTGGGTGATTAGAATGGTTTCATGTGTCAGTTAAATATAGAAAACAACTGGTTTAATAGAATAATAAAAACGTGCTACCGATAATGGTAACACGTCTTGTCATACGTCACTTGTGCTGTTGTTATTCACAAATGTACATCAGCTTATTTTATGATTTGGCCAGTTGTTTTTCACGTTCGCTATCTTTGAGCATTTTATTGATAGGTTTTGCTAATACCAATAATAATACGGCGGTAGCCACCAAAAAGATGGTCATGGTGGTAAACAAACCCGGTAACCCTTCAATTTTATCAGCAGATACATGACCACCAAAGAAAGCGGCAACCAAGTTACCCATGGCAATAGAGGCAAAGAAAAGTCCCATCATTTGACCTTGCATGCCCTCTGGTGCCAGTTTGGTCATTGCAGACAAACCCACTGGGCTAAGTGCTAATTCACCCAATGTTAATAGTAATAAACTACCAACCAACCATAGTGGCGACGCTAAGCCAGCACCAGGCGCTAAAATGCTCTTAGAGGCAAAAATCATCAATGAAAAACCTGCTGCCGCAAGTAACATACCAAGTGCAAACTTAGCCATACTGCTCGGCTCAAGACCTCGGTTAGCCAGCTTAACCCAGATAATACTGACGATTGGCGCTAAGATAAGAATAAATAAAGGGTTCAATGACTGGAACCAAATACTTGGCACCTCAAATCCTAAGACATTAAGGTCGGTATAGCGATCAGCAAATAAGTTAAAAGACGTTGGCTGCTGCTCAAAACTTGACCAGAATAACGTTGAACCGATAATTAAGATAAAGCAAATCAGCAGGCGTAACTTATCCGTTTTATCTAAACGCGGTGAGATAAACATAATAGCAAAGTACAGTATCACCACGGCTGCAATGATATAAGTCATATACTGCGCGACCATCTCAGGATTGAACGGCATAATACCCGTAGACACCAAAACAATAACCGCAACCAACAATGCTAAAAACCCTGCAACCCAGCGACCGATATTTTTATAACGACCGTTGGCATGTTCCCATTCAGCACTGATGCCTTTAGCCTTTGCGTAGCGTGTTAGATTTTTTTGCGCCGCAAAGCGGTAGATGAGTAACGACACCAGCATCCCAAGACCACCGACACCAAAGCCGACATGCCACATGCCTTTTTCTTTAAAGATTCCGACAATCAGTGCCGCTAGTAGCGCACCAATATTGATGCCCATATAGAACAAGGTAAAGCCACCATCACGGCGTACATCACCCTTGGTATATAGAGCGCCAACCATCACTGAAATACAGGTCTTAAATAACCCTGAACCCAACACAATGCACATCAGACCGACAAAAAACAGCGTCATGCCAAATAATGCAGAGAGCGCAATGCATAAATGACCGAGCGCAATAATAATACTGCCCCACCAAAGAGCGCGCTCTTGCCCCAACCAGTTATCTGCTAGCCAACCGCCCGGCACTGCCGCTAAATACAATGAACCAGCAAAAATACCATAGATAGCAGATGCAGTGACCTCATCAAAACCAAAGCCACCGCTGCCTACCGTTGCTACCATGAACAGGACTAATAAAGGACGGATACTATAATAAGAAAAACGTTCCCACATTTCCGTAAAAAATAGCGAGCGTAATGGCTTGGGATGCCCCATAAAGCCGTTGTCTAGCGCTTCCAATTCAGCCGCACTAGCCCCTGATTGTGTTTCTATGCCCATAACTTTATTCCTTTAAAGATCATATTAGTAATGACCAAACCCCCAATTATTTAGATGAACGGTCATTATAGGCGGAATATTGTTTCACTTGGTTATGGCCAAGTAAAGAAAAAGTTGGCTATAAATTACACAAATACCCATAAAAAAACTCGTTCTCATCAGATGAGAACGAGTTTTTCTTTTGAGTCTAGACAGCAGTACTATCCTATTGATATCACTGCCGATAAAGACGCCATAATGCCACTCATTTTAGCGTAGAGTGTCACTATTTAGCGATTCAAATGACCATGTTACAGACTACTGTGCTGCTGCCGTATCATCAGCGGCATTGCCCGCATCTAGATCACCATCTGCTTGTTCAGCTGTCAAATCAGCATCAGCAACTGCCGCTTGACTTACTGTGCCAGAGGCGGTCGCTGTACCTGCTTCCGCAGTGACGACCGCACTATCCGCATCTGTCGCTGGTGTTACGGTTGCATCTGCAGCAGCAGGTGCGGTCGCTTCTTCTGCGGTTGCGGCATCTGCCTCAGCTGGAGCGGCATCTTCAGCAGCCACAGTTTCTGCTTCATTAGCAGCGGCTGAGCTTTCTGTCGTATCAGCCGTAATATGCTCTCCTGCTGGACGCAAGAATGCTGAGACACCAATGAGTAATACAATCGCTAAAAATAAGCCAACGCCGCCTAAAGCATACAACAGCTCTTTTTTTGGATTGTTGTTGACGATATCTTCTGACATACCTTATCCACCTTGCACAGAATATTTGAAATATTTGGCTATTATATCGCAATTTATGCCCATTTGTTAAAACCCTTAACTATTTAAAGGGTTTATTATCGAAAAATTGCGAAACTTAGCATGTATCATTCTAATTAATTAGCTGACCGAACGGCCTCGAGGAGTCTCGCGCTTGCCAAGATAGCTCAATAATAACAAGAGCGCAATAATGAGCAAAATCGGATAATTGCCAAAGCGCATAAAGGGTGTGTTACCTACCCGTGCCTGAACATCACCGCGCAATACGGTACGTTCAAACTGCGGTGCACGCTCGACGATACGACCCTTATGATCGATAATAGCCGTCACGCCAGTGTTGGTCGCCCGCATAAACCAGCGACCGTTTTCAAGCGCGCGCATTTGTACCATTTGTAGATGTTGCAGTGGACCTGCCGACGTGCCAAACCATGCATCGTTTGAGATAGTTAATAAAAAGTCTGTTCCAATCGCGTTTTTACGCGTGGTATCAGGATAGGCAACTTCATAGCAAATGGCTGCACCCAAATTATGCCCACGTACACGTAATGGTGACTGCTGATCACTACCACGGCTATAGCTCATAATATCTTGGCTACCAGCTAAGTTAGGGAGGATATCGAGCAGGCCTTCAAATGGAATATATTCACCGAATGGCACGAGGCGTTGCTTCTTATACAATCCTTCTGCCTGTGCACCCAATGCAACCACGCTATTATAAAATGGCGGATATTTATCTGTACTGGCATCAAACGCCGCTTCATCCTTATAAGGGATTCCTGTGACCCATGTGGTATCAGTCTCTTTGGCCATTTTTACCATTTCGTTGATAAAGCCAACGGCTTCGGTCTGAAACATTGGAATCGAGGATTCAGGCCATAAAACAATGTCACGCCCCCACTCGGTACGCGTCAAGGTTGCATAGATTTTTAAGGTTTCTACTTGATATTCGGTCAGCCATTTTAGGTCTTGCGGAATATTGCCTTGGATCAGCGATACCGATAAATCAGGCGTGCCCTTTGGTTTCGTCCATTGTGGATTAATAAGCCATAATGAAACACTCACTACGAGTAATGCGGCAGTCACAACCATATAACCACCACGGCGACGCAAGAGCTCAACGGTACTTGCAGCCAACAGGATGGCGACGAAAGAAACCGCAAAAACACCAGCAACAGGTGCTAATGACGACAGCCAATACTGCTCGGTAAAGGCATAACCCACGAACAGCCATGGAAAACCGGTAAATAACCACGTTTTCATCCATTCTTGCAACACCCAAAGCGCCGCAAAAGCCAAGGGCTGCTTACCGACCATGCGATTAAAAACTAACGCCAAAAGTCCGTGGAACAAGCCCATACCAAGACCCATCAACGCAATCATAATCAGCGCCAGCCATGCAGGCGTCGCACCATAGACATGGATAGAGGTATACAGCCAAAATGCACCCACGCACCACAACCCCGTACCGTACGCTTGACCGATAATAAAGGCGCGGCGACCTGTCATCTCAGGCATCAATAGCGCGTATAAGATAGCGGGCGATACCAGTGCTACTGGCCAAATACCATAAGGCGCGAGCGCAAAGATAAAGATTGCCCCTGCCAACCAAGCAATCAATATAGCCAGCCCCATAGGCAAACCCTTCGGTTTTTCGGGGTTCAGACGTTTTTGCAAATCAACAGTAGACAGACGCATAGCAGTTATCCAAAACCATATTATCTAAAATGTTACATGTTTAGTATTCAGTCGATATTTAACTTGAAGCTGGCTCAATGGTTATAAACGCCCTATCTTTTCAATAGTATTTTCTTATAATCGTCTTATAAGCACCATCGTCTTATAAATATAGTCAAGATACCCCGAAAACACGACGATACTGCTGATATCAATTTTTTGTAGCCTCTGGCTGCGTAGGCAGAGCAAGCAAGAAAAATTGATATCAGCAGTGCGTGATGTATCGATATTACTTTTCACTGACTATATAAGATTGGTATAAATACAGCGTCTAAAAATCAAACCCGCCCATGATACCAGTCTGCGTCAATCAATGGGTAAATTTGCGTAGTAAAAAAAATGACTGCTAAAAGTGGCTGATAAAAGTAGATACTAAAAGTGACTATTGAAAGTGAATGACAGACAGACAGCAAAAAACACGATCGCAATCGTGTTTTTATAAAAATTATCAGTGCGTTATCAAACTTATGAATGGCATGTATGACGATGACGTCAAAAATACATTAATGACTGCCTATCAATAGGTGCTGCTCAGGATTCGTTTTGGTCAGTTCTAGGTTTTGAATAAAACGTCCTTCGACATCAGTAATGGTGATTTGCCAGTCGTCTATCATTACGCTCTCACCTTCTAGGTCGCCTACATAACCCAGCGCCTGCATGACCAGACCGCCCATGGTATCGACATCGGTATCATCAAAACGACTGCCAAGCTCATCATTACAGTCTTCAATGACCGTCGACGCTTGCACACGCCAAGTATTTGGTTTGTCGGGATCAGCGATGATATTATTGATATCACTGTCCTCATCGAAGTCATCATGCTCATCGACGATATCACCAACGATTTCTTCTAACAAATCTTCCATGGTGACCACACCGCCGAAGTTGCCAAATTCATCGACCACAATCGCCATATGTACTTGGGTACGCTGTAGTGAGCGCAACAAGGTATCAGAACGCGCAGTCTCACTAATATAAAGCGGCTGACGTACCAAATCTTTTAGACGTTTGCTATCGATTTTATCTTCTTGGTCACGCACCATATGGACGAGAATAGGAATCAAATCCTTGGCCAATAAGATACCAATGACCGCATCATCATCTTGACTGTCAAAGACGGGATAGCGCGAATGGGTGGTTTCAAGGATGATATCCATCACTTCAGCAAGGCTGGTGCTCTCGTGGATACCAATCACTTGCGGGCGCGGCGTCATGATCTCGCGCACTTGTGTCGCAGGCAGATCGAGCACGCCCTCTAGCATGTCCACAGTATCAGGCTCTAAGAACTGGCGCGAATCCTGTACCAAACGAATCAGTTCATCACGGGTTTCGGGGGCGGTCGATAGCCAGCGTTTTAAGCCGCGCATCGACCAACTACTCGGGCTGGGAGTGTCGTCAGACATGGTGGTGTGATTTAACCTCTTTAGTTAATGGTAATTAATATCGTAAAAACATTAATATCGTAAAAATGTAGATGGGGATTAAAGTACTAAATAAAACCAGTCGTTTATGATTAATAAATACATAGACCAGTTTAAATTAGCTTCACTTTATCGCAAGGCTCAAAGACATTCAACGACAAATTCACTCAAATTGTACTGTCAGTGTGTTATAAACTTTGCTATGGTCAAAGCCTTTACTCATCAAAAAAAATCCTATGTCGCTACGTTCCCTTTTTCCTCGCTTACTCTCGATTGGTTCGCATAGCTCTGCGGCAAACAGTCGTCTTGCAAATCATAACTTAGAGAATGCATCATCAGACAGTAAGCAGCCAAAACATAAGTGGCGACATCGTCTTGTGCGGTTTTTTATCGCCGTCACACTGTTGCTATCAGCAGTCTGGCTACTACTGGCGATTTGGTATCAGTTTGGCGCGCGCTCAGCTATAACGTGGCTGGCAACTATCGTCATTATTGGCGTACTTAGCGCTTTGTTTTTTATGCGTTATTGGACAATTGATGCTAAGCAAGCATCTCAGAATATAACGGCGGACAGACAAGATAGCGGCAAAAAAACCACGACTCAGCAAACAAAGGTCAAATGGCTAATCGGACTATACGCGGCGATTTGGTGCTTAGGTGCTGGCTGGTTTATGTCTATCGAGCCCCAGCAACAACGCGAGTGGATGCCAGAAGTCAGCCAAAAAATCACTTATAAGCGTGACCCGAACAATCCCGATTTGATTACGCTCACCAATGTCCGCAACTTTGATTGGCATACCGAAGACGACGCGACGGCACGCTGGGAGACGCGGACGATTGATATGTCAAAGTTGTCTGGCGTCGATGTGGCGAACTCTTATTGGATGGGGCCACTAATTGCCCATACTTTGGTGAGCTTTCGTTTTGAAGATGATAGACCGCTCGCTTTCTCGTTTGAGATTCGCAAAGAACAAGGCGAGTCTTTTTCGGCGCTCGCAGGATTTTTTAGACGTTATGAGCTGAGCCTGATTGCGGCAGAAGAGCGCGATATTATCTATACACGGACGAATAAACGCGGTGAGCAAGTTTATCTATTGCCGGTTAGCCATTTGCAGCAACGCGAGGTCAAGTCATTATTTGAGTCTTATCTAACCGCTGCCGATGAGCTAAATGCTCAGCCTGCGTGGTATAACACCTTGACCAGTAACTGTACCAATATTATCTTTTATATGGCGCGTCTGGTCAGTGGTGATCGTCTGCCGTGGGATTACCGAATTTGGGTCTCTGGCTGGCTACCAAACTATCTCTATGACGTCGGCATGCTCGATACCAACTCCCAATTAAATGAAGAACAGCAAGGCAAGCAAAACTGGTCGATGGACACTTGGTACGAGCGCACCCATATCAATCCAAAAGTTCGCGGATTTGACAATCAATCTAATCTAGAATCAGGTATTAACAGTCGCGAATTTTCTACGCAAATTCGCCAAGGCATTCCTATTCCGCCCTTGGCTGATTCGCAAGCAAGCGCTGAGGCACAAGCCCAATCTGCAGCTCAAGCGTCTAACTAATTATAGATTAAGGCTTGACCCAATTCACCACGCGCGTTTCCATCTCTTCATCAGACATACCAATCTCCGACACACAGCGACCTGCTACGCCCACATTGACAGCGCGCATTTTCTGCTGAGTCTCTACCGCATTTTGGGTCAACAACAGATGCCAACTCGGCAGGTTTTGTCCTTTATACAAGCGCTTGTAAGCACAGTGCGATGGTAGCCACATCATCTGCGGCAAATTCTCCATGGTCAGCTGAATGCAATCGGGAACATGTTCTTGGCGCGTGTCATAGTGCTGACAATAGCCCGTCGCACAGTCCATCAGCTGACAAGTGACATCGGTGTACTCGACCAACTCCTCGTCCACATCGCCATTCTCATCTTCATCGATATACTTAATCAAACAGCAACTGCCGCAGCCATCGCACAACGCTTCCCATTCGCTATGGTTCAATTCATCTAAGGTAAAGCGTTCCCAAAACTGTGGGCGCAATGTTTCAGACGTTTCATTTGATTCGCTGTCAGGAAACAAGCTCACGATTGGGTCTGATTTCAGCGGCTGAACAGCATCAGCGTTTAAATTGGCAGCAGATTGATTTAAAAAGTTAATAGTCATAGCATTGTAGTCGATTTTTTATAAAGAGACATTTTGATAAAGAGCGTTACACTATTATAGCTGTTTTTGCTGATTATGGGCGTTAAGGTAGTACAAGTTAGAAAAACGAACTATTACAATGACAAATAAATAAAACTCACAACATAAAAAAGGACAATAATATGTCAATTAAAACATTTGAATTAATCAGCACGACCGAAAATGGCATCGAACTTATTAGCTATGTGGCATTGCCAGAAAACGCATCAGACGATAACTCAGTGCCAGGTATTTTAGTGGCTCCAGAATGGTGGGGCGTGGTCGAACATCCAAAATCAGTGGTCGAACGCTTGGCAGCAGCAGGTTATGCAGCAGTCGCTATGGATGTCTATGGCGAAGGCAAACTAACCACAGATGCAGCCCAAGCCAACATGTGGATGGAACAAGTATTAGAAGATCAAGATATGCTAATGGCGCGCTGCCGCTTGATACTCAATGATTTCAGTGATCAACTGGCAGTCGATGGCGATAATTTAGCGGCAATCGGTTACTGCTTCGGTGGTAAAGTAGTCCTCGATATGGCACGTGACGGTATGCCACTAAAAGCAGTCGCAACCTTCCATGGCAACCCATCAGCGAAACAGCCAGCGGACAAAAACTTCACTGCCAAAGTATTGGTCGCCCATGGCCGCGATGACTCAATGGTCTCAATGGATGCCATCGAAGGTCTAAAATCAGAGCTAGACGCTGCCGATGTGGATTACACTATCGATGTCTATGACAATGCTAAGCATGGATTTACCAATCCGCATGCCGATGAGCGTGCTGCCAAAAATGAAGTGGATCTTGGCTACAATGAAGCCGCTGCCAAACAAAGCTGGGAAAACATGCTTGAGTTTATGAAAGCAAACTTGGCATAAAGGGCAATAGCAGAGAAGCGTAAAAGCTCTCTGTATACTGTAAAGCTTAACTAGCAAATAAGAGAAAAAGAAGGGCCGCTTAGTATTTAAGCGGCCCTTCTTTATTTATAAACAACCGTTCATCAATAACATTTTGATTGATGCGTAAGGAGAGTCTTGTACTTATAGATAAATAACGTCATTATCACTGCATTATAAATTGTATTAAGTGATAAAGATGTTTTATATATTGAACCAGTTGGGCTGGCTGGCTTTTACCGTACTATTAATCGTTGTGGTTGTACTCTATGTCAGAATAAATCGACAGATTGGACAACTACGTCGTGATGTGGGCAAACTACAAATTCAGCTTAGAAACCAAAGAAACAGTAATGCCAGACGCTCATCTGTTCAACCAACTGACAACTTTATCTCTAGTAATAATCATGTAATAGCAGACAGCGCTGTTGACACTGCTAAACTGAATACAACCAATGAAACAAATACCACCGTGCATGCATGGCCACCATCACGCCCAACGACGCCTCAATCTAGCCTACAAGACAATACAGTATCCAGCACTTCTACTACTGGCATGAACGAAACGTTGAGCGTCATAAAAAGTAAAACGCCAACTGCCGCTATTCAGCCGGACGAAAGCTCCTTGCCGATCGTCACCTCGCTATTCCACTCTATTAAAAACTGGTTTTTCGGTGGCAATTTAGTGGTACGTGTCGGCGTATTGGTACTGCTGGTGGGCGTCGTATTACTGCTGCGCTTACTGAGTGATTATATTGAGATTCCAATTGCCTTTAAGCTCATGACGATAGGTGTCGCAGGGTTAGGATTGGCAGCACTTGGATTAAAGCTGACCGCAAAACGTTTCTCGTATGGGATTACCTTACAAGGCGCAGGCTTAGCCATTGCTTATCTGAGTACCTTTTTTGCTTATAGTGTTTATGAAATCATTCCGAGTTTACCGAGCTTTATCGGGCTTGGCATATTGTCCGCTATCACTATTGCGCTCGCCGTCCGTCAGAACGCTTTTCCTTTAGCCTTACTGTCATTATCTGGCGGTTTCTTTGCGCCGATCTTGACCAGTGATGATACTGGCAGCTTGATCACCTTGTTCAGCTATTATCTATTATTGAACGTCACGATTGCCGTCATCGCTCATTATCGACCATGGAAAATATTGAACTTATTCGGTGTGACGGTAACCTTTGGCTTGGCCTACTACTGGGGCATAAGTGAGAACTTAACCGCCATCATTGAGACACAGCGTTGGTCATTGGTGATATTGGTTACCTTACATTTACTGCTTTATCTGTTTGTCGTCATTCGCTACGCGCAACAAATCATCGCCTATAACATTCTTAATGAAGAAAATTCCTCTCATACAGATAACGCAAACAACGCAGATAACGTGGGCAAAATCCATTCAGAAAATAACGGCTATGTATTTCCCATTGATACAGGCTTACTGTTTTCAGTACCGATATTGGCATTTGGCTTATTTGCTGCCTTATTAGATGACATACCTAACGCTTTAACCATTACTAGCGCAGTTTTAGCAGTCATTTATTTAGGACTTGGCTGGTTGTTTGTCCAGCGCAGTCAGCGTTATGCCTTAATTACCGAAGGCATGTTGGCATTAGGGTTTGGCTTTTTGGCGTTGGTCATTCCGTTGGCATTAGATGCCGAATGGATTGCTTTTGGCTGGTCGGTACAAGGATTGGCACTGGTGTGGTTCGGACGACGCTCGCTACGCGCTTGGTCAGTGTTATTTGGTTTACTATTGCAGCTAATCAGTATAGGCATGTTGATGATAAAGGTGGTCTTCGCCGTTCAAGACTACCAAACATTGGCCTTAACCATTTCGGCTATGGCTTATCTAACCACTGTGTTTATTTTACGCGCTAGCAACTCGCCGGCTATTTTAAACGTCGGCTTAGATAGCAACTTAGATAGCAACTCGAATAGCAACTTAGCGCACTCTCAAGAGCAAACCACCACGTCAGATTCGATAGTAACCTACGCCAACGCACTGGGTATCAGCACCCAAGCCGCCCAGCAATGGCTAACCTCAATCAATAGCCAAAGCAACGTCTTTAACCTTGTTTGGCGCAGTCCTCTATTAATACGGCTTTTAACTTTTACTGCTATGGCTTGGCTGCTACAAGTATTATTGCTCGATTTTAATCAATGGTTTACCAGTTGGCAGTTAGCAACGACGACTTTGATTGCAATCGCAGCACTGATCAGCTTGAGTACTTACTGGGTCATCAATCGTTATCGCTCGTGGGCAGAGATCAGACAGTTTAGTCACGGCTTATTAGTGGTGTTTTATCTAATGCTTGCTCTACAGCTACCGCAAAAATTCGAATTTCATTTAGCATGGCAGACAGCAGATTGGTTGTTATTTACTGGCCTAATCATTGGTGGGTTGGTCATCGGACAGTTGTGGTTAAAGACGTGGTACGAGCATTCAGAATTGTCACGCTACGATGGCGCGAGCTGGTTGGGCGCTGGAATTTTAGTCATCGCTGCCGCTGCTCATTATGGACTCGCAGATTCAGCTGGGGTGATGGCTATCTTGATTCCAGCCATTTTGATATTAGCAGGATTATGGTTCAGCTATCGTGATTCCGGTTATCTTCAGCAAAACACGCAAACGCATGAAGTGTCAAATCAAGGTTCGCTGTACTGGTTTGATTGGCAACAAGCGCTATTCAAATGCGCTGCTATCTTCGCTGCTATCGCCTTGTTTTGGGTCGTCATTACCAACTGGTCTTATGACGGTGTGATCTGGGAACTGCCTTACTTCCCACTGCTAAATTTATACGACATTACCTCATGGCTCGCGCTATTCGTTGGTTGTAGTCTATATTACATGAGCCAACATCGCCGCGATAAGGGGCGCGTTGCATCAAATACCAATGTCAAATCCAAGCGCGTATTCACTGCTGAGAATTTGCTAATTATATTGGGTCTGATCAGTTTTTGGTTGATATCTAGCATGTTGGTCAGGACGCTACACGCCTTTATCGCTACACCGCTATGGACTACAGACGCATGGAGTAGCGAGCAAGTACAGACGGGGCTAACCATTTTATGGACGCTCTTGGCATTAGTCGCCACCATCATCGCCAGTCGCTACTGGCAGCGTGCGCTTTGGTTTATGGGCATCGGGCTACTGGGTATCGTTGTGCTTAAATTGGTCTTGGTAGATTTATCACAGACTGAGGCGATTTGGCGAGTGATATCCTTCCTTGGTGCAGGCAGCTTGATACTGTTAATTGGTTATCTTGCCCCATTACCACCCGCGCACGAGGAAATAGAAAACCAAAATTAGGCGTAATGACAAATCTGGTTAAGTGAAATTGTGCCGTGAGCAATGTGGTTCTGTAGTAAACTGGACACCATTAGAAAGTAAACGTTGATTGTCTTACTTTTAGCATTTTTTATAAAAGGTTATGAAAGCAGATGGATAAGAGAGTAAGTATTCAGTGGTTCCCTGGGCATATGAACAAAGCCCGTAACGAAATCAAAGAAATCATGCCGCAGATGGATTTGGTCATCGAGGTCATCGATGCGCGTATCCCTTATAGTAGTGAAAACCCAATGGTTGCGGCATTGCGCGGCGAAAAACCTGTCATCAAAATCCTGAACAAAGCCGACCTTGCTGATCCAGAATTGACCCAAGCGTGGATGGAATATCTTGAGCAGCAAAGCGGTGTCAAAGCCATTGCTTGCGATACCGAGAAAGCCAACGATGTAAAACGTATCATCGCCATCTGTAAACAACTGGTGCCCAATAAAGTTGGCACAGGTCGCCAAATCAAAGCCATGATTATGGGAATTCCAAACGTTGGCAAATCCACCTTGATTAATACGCTAGCGGGACGCGCGGTGGCAAAGACAGGCGATGAACCTGCCGTGACCAAGTCGCAGCAGCTGATTAAGCTGGACGATGACATCATGCTCTATGATACCCCCGGAATGCTATGGCCAAAAGTCGAAAACGAACACTCTGGCTATCGTTTGGCAGCGACTGGTGGTATTCGTGATACGGCTTTTGACTTCGCTGATGTGGCCAGTTACACCGCTGAGTACTTGATGCATGCCTATCCTGAGCTGCTAAAAACTCGCTATAAAATTGAAGAATTACCTAAGACAGATTGGGAGTTTTTTGAAGTCGCTGGACGTAATCGCGGTTGTGTACGTTCGGGCAATAAAGTCGATACTTACCGCATGTCTGAGATTCTCGTGAATGAATTACGTAGCGCTAAAATTGGGCGTATTACGTTAGAAACGCCAGCAATGACCGAGGCTGAAGAACTCGTGGTCGCTGAACAAAGACTCGCTACAGAAGAAAAAAGAATTGCTAAAGAAGAAGAGAAGCGTTTGCGTCGTTTGAAAACACGGAAGAATCGGAAGTAGGGTTGATAAACGTAAAACCAATCATTTAGAAGTGAAAATCTTCCCGTCAGGCAAAGAAACCACCCCTAGCAAATAATAAAATACCAACCCATGTTTCTTTGCCAATGGTGCAATTACTCTAGCAGCTTCTTGCATATTACTATCTGGCAGCGGTAGAGAGACAGCAAACGTATTCTGTAGCTGTATATGAGCGACTATTGCCCCAAATACTAGCGATAGCTCGAATGATAAATCACCTTCATGGGAAAATTGCTGTAGCTCAGTGGCGAATTTTAATGTTTTTTCGCTATGAGCGCTGACTTCTACCTCTAGAAGCTGCGGTAGTAATACACCAGCGCTATCATATGAGTCTGGTAGATACTCATCACCATCACCCAAACTTGCATCCCAAACATAAAACAGAGCATATTCAGTCATAACTGGCTACTCCAATGGCTCTACGGTAGATAAAATCTCTAAAAGCCTATCCCAGCGCTCATTCATTCTATTCTTAACATAGTCGTTTGGTGAGTTATCAATAAGTTCACGATACTGTATGATCAAATCATCATAGTCCTCTCGACCTGCAAGTTTGGCTAGAATAAGTTGTTTATCCACTCTTTCACCATGGCTGTGCCCTCTTGCAATCTTATCATGCAGTAACAAAAAAAGCTGATTGTAGCTGTCTATTTTATCTACTTCATCCAGTTTACTGGCAAACTCAGTATTAATAAATTCAGGAATCTGTTTTTGCTTGTCTGCAAAGTTTTTATCGCATACATTAATGTAATCTAGCTTTAAATAAGGAAACTGCTGACTAAGCTTAGTTGGCGCCGATACTTTATCATAAATCTTTGCAAAAGCTGGTGACACAAAATAAGCATGAATTTTTAATCTAAAATAGCCGTTCTTACCTTCTGCTCCTCCAGTTAGTCGCACGTGACCGTAAGGCGTTGCCTTAGTGCATCCATCAACTTTAAGATAATCAATATCGTTAGCACTTGATATTTGGTTACTCTGATAACCATAGCGTTCTAAACAATCATGCATGAATGGGTGCAGTATTTTTTCAAAATCTTCTCTATCCCTGGGAACGTCTGCCTCTGGCTTATAAATATCAGCAGACTGTTTTGCCAGCGCCCGCTTTTCTTTTAGCAGTGCCATACCTCTTGCGATGTTAGGCGGATAGATCGTACCATCTGGATAGGCGACCATACCCCGAGTGTCATAAAACACTAGCCCTAATTCTTCACATAAAGGGGCGATAAGATCTAACGCTTCACCGTGCAGTGCTTCAGGTGTGGGTATGGCTACGCAAGCGGACTTAGGATGCTTTTTCATCTCTAAATTTGTATTTACGTAGGCTTCATAAAAGACTTCTGAATAATCCGAGGTTCTGGCCTCGTCCACGAGACGATCTGCCAACTCAATAATGTTTGGACTGATCTCATCCACTGGCTGCTGGCTCAAAGCTTCAAAGTCATGGGTTGCTTGCTCCCATGAGCTGTCTTTACTTGATGTACAAGTGACTTGCTGGATATCCCATACAAAAAAAGTTTGTGCTGACAATATACTCTCTCCTAAACTATTAATGAAAACAATGGTTCTACTTATATTTATTATTAAACCAACAATGAATAGTTAAACTATATTCTTCCATAAAAATAACAGACCATTGCATAGCGACCTGCATCACCCCATAAACGAAGCTAACCTTTTATAGTCTGATATTTCTTATTAATTGACAAGGATTATTCTTGCCTACTTTATTCTCTCAACCTGATTCATCTTTAAACTCTTTCGCTCCACGCCTGCTCGATTGGTTTGCCGAAAACGGTCGCCATGACTTGCCTTGGCAGCAGCACCAGACAGATACACCCAACCCTTATATCGTTTGGCTATCAGAAGTCATGCTGCAACAGACGCAAGTAACGACAGTGCTACCCTACTTTGCCCGTTTTATGGACAGCTTTCCGACAGTGCAGGATTTAGCAGCAGCGGACTGGGATACCGTGGCAGAGCATTGGGCAGGACTTGGCTATTATGCGCGGGCGCGTAATTTGCATAAAGGCGCTAAGCAATTGGTCGAAGTCATTGATGAGACGGGCAACTTTCCGCAGACACTAGCAGGATGGGAAGCGATCTCTGGAGTTGGCCCATCGACTGCTGGCGCGATTATGGCAATGGGCTTACATCATTATGGCGTCATTTGCGATGGCAACGTTAAACGAGTAATCACACGTTGGGCAGCGATTGACGGCGACATTACCAAGTCAGCCACGACCAAAGAGCTATGGGCATTGGCAGAACGTTTAACGCCTAGGGAAAACTCAGGACTATTTGCGCAAGCGATAATGGATATGGGCGCAACCTTATGCACTCGTAGCAAACCTGCTTGTCTTTTGTGTCCGTTAAAAGATGACTGCCTAGCCCATGCGCAAGGGCGTGAGACGGATTATCCAGTCAAAGCAAAAAAACAGCCTAAACCTAGCAAGTTTAGCAATGCACTGTTAATTAAAAATTCTAATGGCAATATATTGTGGTTACAACGCCCTGATAATGGCATTTGGGGTGGACTGTGGAGTTTGCCTTTGCAGTTTGTTGAAAAAATTGACGGTAAAGTAAGTGGCAAAACAACTGCTAAAAAATCAGAAGTCAGCGATGATAAACCATTAAAAGTTGCTAGCAATGAAAAAATTTATGAAACAGAATTTACCACTGCTGAGCAGATTATTAACGAGTGGTTAGATAAGCATAAATTGGCAGCAAAAGCAGTCAGTAAAACTTTATTAGACGACGCTCCTATTAAGCATTCGCTGACCCATTTCCATTGGTATTTAACACCGCAATCAGTCACTTTAAATGCTAAACAAACTGCCGAAATAACCGAAGCCTTACAAGCAGCAGAGATTAATATTCATTGGTTAAATGCTGTTGATGCGCAGGCAACGCTTGGATTGCCACGAGCGATGGTTAAGATTTTAGAATAATCATATAAGCTATATCTCCATACCAATCATGCTTAGACCAACTGATTAAAGAACCACCTCATACACCATAAAAAAAGCAACTCACAATGAATCATGAGTCGCTTTTCCTATTTATGAAATACTAGAAACTTAAGACTTTGGCACTCGCAAGCGCATCAATCCTTCCTGCTGCACAGTGGCAACCAGCTTACCATCTTGCCAGAACTGCCCATGGTTTAAGCCCTTTGCATTAGACGTGGTATCACTCCACATGTCGTACAACAGCCAATTATTTAAATCAAAATTGCGATGAAAATGCATCGAATGATCGATACTGGCCGCTTGTAAGCCGCTGGTCATAAAGCTGACACCGTGCGACATCAGGCCGGTTCCCACCAGATAAAAATCAGAAGAGAACGCCAATAGTGCTTGCTGGATAGCAATGGGCTGCTTGCCAAGCTCACGAATGCGCAACCAGTTCGCCTGTTTAGGTTTCATCGGCTCTGGATGAATCGGATCGCGCGGCTTGACCGGCTTAATCTCAACATGACGACGACGCATAAAACGGGCTTTGAGCGCGTCTGGCACTTTACCGACATACTCTTCTTTTAAATCCTGCTCAGCGAGCAAATCTTCAGGCGGCGGATAGACTGGCATATCTTCTTGATACTCCAAGCCCTCTTCCATCGGTGAAAATGAAGCAATCATTGAAAATATCACTTGCTCAACTGGTGGCTTGCCACGCACTTCTTTATATTGAATCGCGGTCACTTCACGCGCAGACAGACTACGACCGTCACGTAGGCGGCGCACTTGATAAATGACGGGCTGAGTGATGTCCCCACCCCGCAAAAAATACCCATGCAGTGAGTGACAGGGTTTGTCTTTATCTAGTGTATGCGCCGCTGCCATGATGGCTTGGGCAAGCACTTGTCCACCAAAAATACGACTGCCGACATAATCGTGGCTTTTACCCTCAAAGACATCAGGGGTGACCTCGATAAGCGCCACCGTAGTCAGCAGCTCATCAATCAGTTGCGAATAATCGGACATGACGATATGTTTCCTTATTTTTATCAAAAACGCTAAGCATCTAAAAATGGGCATCTAAAAACATGCATCCAACGATATCAATATGATATCGAGCAAGATCCTTTGCGGTTGAATGTAAAATAATATGAAATCACTTGCTGAAAATACACAAGAGAGATTTTAGAACAAAAAATACCGATGAAGTATCGCAATGATTAAACATTCATTATTCGGCAAGAAGGCCAACATCTTACCCAAAATTGCGAGCTTTGACTAGATAATGGCGGTGTATCCACCAGTATCCGTCTAATGCACTAACTTAGCGACTAAAGCACATAGGGTCTGTTGAACATTCAAATGTGGTACTGGCAGTGGCTATTTTTTAGACAATACGCAGTGAAATTTTTGACGCCTAGTCGTTCTAGGGTAGACAATTTCGCCATGTATTGGCAAAAAATAGCCCTACCCTGAAAGGCTGATGCTAAAATCACCCCAAACGTTGTTGTAAACCTAGCTAAGGTCTCGACATTATCGTCGGTTTACGCCTGATTTGATAAAATGTTTGATGCGACTTTAGCGATCAGCAGTCCTAATATTTGAATGTTCAACAGACCCTAATATCAATTATGATAAATGAACAAAAAAGCGAGACGATTAAACACCTCGTTTTTATATCAGACTTTTAACTTATGGTTTTACTGCCACTAGCACGCGGATAGAGTCTGGCACTAGCGATAAATTACTCAAGGCTTGCTCGCCTTGGGCTTTTAGCTGCTCAAGACGCTCAATCTCTGCAGGACGAACGTTAGGATTGATGGTTTGTAGGTGCTTTAGGCGTTTGATTTCACGTGACCACTGTTGGCTAAAGCGGGCGCTCGCCTGCTCACCAATCTCAGCAAGCTGCTGACGGGCAATGTCTTCGGCTTCATAATAACGCTGCTCAATCACATCTCCACGTACTTTAATCACTTGGCGGGCACGGTTTTTATCCAGACGCTCAATATGCGGCATGATCATATCGGCACTGATACGCGCGGATAAATCACTGCCTTGCTCACTGATAAATACACGGATATTTTGTGTCGTCAACGTCGCTGGCAAATTGAGCAATCTCGGCGCAATCGCTTCGACACGGAAATTCACTTCGAGCAGTACCATACCTTGTGGCACAGCAGAACTTTTTAGCATCGCAACCGTGGTATTACCAAAAGTGCTGGTACTTGCCAGCTCATAGATAGCGCGCATCAATGGATGCTCATGAGTGATGAATTCGATATCTTCACGCTGTAGTGCTTGCTCACGCTCAAAGGTCAAGGTCATACCGTCTTCATCACCAAGTGGCAAGCCATCGATATAATCACTAATCTCTGTGCTATCAATCGGGGCAATCACCCACGAGCCATCGCGCTGGATATTGTGATCAATATTGGCTGAGGCAAAAAAGCGCTCGATAAACTGCGGCAATAGATTATGACCATCAAAATCACGCATGGCGTCCGCGATACGACCAGCGACACGGGGACGGCACGAGTTATATTCTAATAGGCGATCACGACCCGCTTGTAGCTGCGCCTCTAGCCCCAATCGCGTCTGTTGTGCTTCTTCAATAATACTTTGTAGAATTGTACGATTAGCATCGGTATCCGCGCCTTCAAGCATCGGCTTAAGCTCTTGGATATACTGCTCTTGCACGCTCTGCGCGGTCGGTGAAATCTGATTAAACATATTCAGCGCATCGTGATACCAATGATACAATCGCTCTTGCGCTGTGCCCTGTACATAAGGCACGTGCAGCATAATTTGTTGTGTTTGTCCGATACGATCTAAGCGACCGATACGCTGCTCCAAGGTATCTGGATTGGCGGGTAAATCCCATAGTATCAGCTGGCTGGCAAACTGGAAGTTACGACCTTCTGAGCCAATCTCTGAGCACAATAATATCTGTGCGCCTTCACTGTCGGCAAAGAACGCTGCTGCTTGGTCACGCTCAAGTAGCGTCATTTGCTCAGTAAAGATAGCCGTCTTAATGCCTGCATGCAGACGTAATACCGCCTCCAAGCTCTCAACGGTCGCGCCACTACGGGCAATCAATAGCACTTTTTTGTGCTTAAGCTCACCGCGCAAAATCTCGATCAACCATGGCACACGTGGATCGTCTTCTAGCCAGCCACCATCAGGTTGATTTTCTTCGCCCCATAGCTGCTCGCGCAATTTGCCAGTGGTTTGATAGCTGTCTATCCATGCGGCAGGTAATGCCAGTGGATACGGCTGGCTGCTACGACCATAAAACCCTTTGACACTCTCACGAGTATTACGGAATAAAATACGGCCTGTACCATGACGATCTAGTAGCTCATTGAGCGCATGTGTGCGCAGTTTTTCATCATCATTAATCGTTGCCAACTCATCCATGCTGATGTCTAGCAAACTGCTTAAGGCGGCAATTTGACTGTCACTCAAAGGCTTATCTTCGATTAATACACCAGCGACAGCAGCCGTTTCAGCAAAAGCTTCTTGACCATCGATAAATTCATCTAGATCATCAAAGCGATCTGGATCGAGCAAACGCAATCGAGCAAAGTGACTTTGTGCCCCAAGCTGTTCAGGCGTCGCTGTCAGTAGCATAACTCCTGGCGTCTCTTCGGCAAAGTCAGCAATCAAGTCATATTTATCGTTGCCACCTTGCGCCTCGTCCCAATGCAGATGATGCGCCTCATCGACGACCAATAAATCAAACCCTGCATCCATCGCTTGATCATACAAGTCAGGATGGTCGAGCAACAGATCCATACCCGCAATGATACATTGCTCAGTCGCAAAGACATTTTGTTCAGGATCGTGTTCTTTAATGGCTGCCGCACGTACCAAATCAAACAGCGCAAAATTTAAGTTAAAGCGACGACGCAGCTCAATCATCCACTGATATTGTAGACTGTCTGGCACTAGGATAAGCACACGCTCAGCTTTGCCCGTTAACAACTGCTGATGAATAATCAAACCCGCTTCGATGGTTTTGCCCAGACCCACTTCGTCAGCGAGCAACACACGCGGGGCGATACGTTTGCCGACTTCGTGGGCGATATAGAGCTGATGCTCAATGATATCGACACGCGCGCCCATCATGCCTTTGAGTGGATGACCAGCAAGCGCCGATTGCATACGCAAGATATCTTGACGCAGCTCATACCAATCACCGCGCTCAATACGACCAGCCAGTAGACGCTCAAGCGGCTTAGCCAAGGTAATATTGGCAGCGAGACGGGTTTCCATAATGCCGCGCTCGTGTTCATCGACACCGTATTTAAGCACGCCCATCACTTCATCAACCGCATTGACTAGATAGCACTTGCCGTCTTGGTCATAAATGCTATCGCCAACTTTGAACACCACGCGTGATAATGGCGCGGAGTTTTTCGCATAGACGCGCGTCTCTTCACTTTGCGGAAATAAAATATGTACACATCGGTCGTCTACATCGATGACCACACCTAAGCCCAACTCGGACTCCGTATCAGATAAATAACGTTGACCAACGGCGAATTCGGTGCTGTGCAATGAAGCGATAGAGATAGTCATAAGGCGATGTCTTTTTGTACTCAGATGATAAGAAAATAGGTAGTTAGCAATGGTGGCTAGTAATGCTGGCAAAGGTTACTTACTCACGCCGCTACCAGTCAAAAAACGTCAGTGCAAAGCAGCCACATAAATCAAGCCAACGTTTTGGCCGAACCATTATATAACGTTAGCGGCTAGATGAGTGCGTTAAGTTGACTTTTCAAGAGCAGATTGATGCAAGATTACTTCAATGCCAAGCATAAGTTGGTCATATAAAATAATAAGATAACGACTCATCATTAAAAACCATTCACCAACGTGCTACATTAAGTCGATAATCATGCAAACCCATTTAAAATAACAATGAGATAAGGAATAGCCATGCAAGCAGTTTTTTTAGATAAAGGTACGTTTTCTGATGGCGTCGACTTGCCAGCACCGACAGGCATCAGTGATTATGTGACTTATAATGACACGCCAAAAGACAATGAGGTCATTTTGGCGCGCTGCAAAGACGCTGATATTATCATCACCAATAAAGTCCAAATTGACGCTGACGTAATAAGCAAACTCCCCAACCTGAAGCTTATCCAATTGACCGCCACGGGGATGAATAACGTCGACCAAGAGGCTTGTGTTGAGCATAATGTCGCGCTATATAACGTCGCAGGTTACGCGGTCAAAAGCGTGCCTGAGCATACCTTTATGCTCATGCTGACGGCTATGCGTGCCGGTATTTATTATCATCAAAAAGTCGCTGACGGCACATGGCAGGCAAACGGTAATTTTTGCCTGCTGGATATTCCGTTGATAGATTTGGAAAATAAAACGCTAGGGATTATTGGGGTCGGCACTATTGGTAAACGCGTCACCGAGATTGCCCGCGCTTTTGGCATGACGGTATTGTGGGCGGAACATCAGGAGCGTACGCCTCGTAGTGACGACTATACCGCGTTTGATGAGGTGCTTGCCCGCGCTGATGTGTTGAGCTTGCATTGCCCATTAAACGCGCAAACCCAGCATCTCATTAATAAAGCCACCTTGGCAAAAATGACCAAGCAACCACTTATCGTCAATGTGGCTCGCGGCGGCGTTGTCGATAGCCAAGCACTGACCGATGCCATCAATAATGAGCAAATCATCGGCTATGCCAGCGACGTGTTTGAGCAAGAGCCGATTGTCAAAGACGACCCTTTATTGACCCTTGCTAATCATCCACGGGTCATATTTAGTCCGCACAATGCATGGGGCAGCAAGAGTGCACAAGAAACCTTATGGCAAATGCTCAGCAACCAAGTCGCTGACTTTATTCATGACCACCAAAATGCTAACGGCTAAAACGTAACCAATCGTCTTTTATTTTACGGTGTTTGAGCATAATGCGGTCGCTGACATAATTATTCGTCACATGCCAAGGGTAGCGATCGCCTTGCTTGGGCAACTCGTCCTGAGCTCGCTTAATATAACCCGCCGATAGCGCACCCATCACCGTATCTAACTGAACTTGTACTTTTTCACGCTTGGTCTCAGCTTGTGGCACAGCGACCTGATAACCATGGGTCTGCATATAATCAAGTAGCCGTACGATATACTGAGAGGCTAAGTCTACCTTTAAAGTCCACGAAGCATTGATATAACCAAACATCACGGCCATATTGGGCACATCCTCAACTAGGACTGCTTTGTAGGTCATACGTGCACCCACTTTGACTGGCTGACCATCAATATACAATGACGCGCCGCCGAGCATTTGCAGCTTCAATCCCGTTGCGGTGACAATAATATCAGCATCAAGATGTTTACCCGACTCAAGCATGATGCCCGTTTTAGTAAAGTGGCTGATTTGGTCAGTGACCACCCCTGCTCTTTTGCTGTGTAAGGTATTGAATAAGTCACCATCAGGTACCGCACAGAGTCGCTCGTCCCATGGATTGTACGCAGGAACAAAATGATCAACATCGACACCACTACCTTTCAACTCTCTTTTCACGCCATAGGTTAATAGCGCTTTTAACACTTTCGGTGCGTGGGCAGCAAACTGATAAACGCCTTGCTGTCTTAAGACGTTACGCGCCCGCAATAGCGTATAAGCTTGCTGTTTTGATAAAGGCGAGAATTTAGCAGATAGCCACTCAAGCGCATAATCATCGCCAGGTACGCTTGCCACATAAGTCGGCGAACGTTGCAACATCGTGACGTGCTGCACGCATTGACCATCGCCTTCATTGACCATCGCAGGCAACAACGTCATCGCTGTGGCACCGCTACCAATAATGACCACTTTTTTATCATGATAATCAACGTTGTTCCAATGCTGAGGATGGACGATTTGACCTTGGAAATCTTCTTCCTTTTCAAAATGCGGTTGATAACCCTGCTCATAGTCATAATAGCCAGTTGCCCCGACGACGAAGTTTGCGGTCAACGTAGACACCTCACCGCTCACATGATTTTTGATCGTAGCTGACCACTGTTGATCACGACTTGACCACGACAGCTGCTGCACTTCATGCTGATAGCGAATATGTTCAGTAATGCCAAATTCACGCGCCGTATCAGCGATATAACTCTTAATGTCTTCACCTGCTGCCAGCATTCGATGATCTAACCATGGTCTAAAACTATAGCCAAAGGTCAAGGCATCAGAATCAGAGCGAATACCAGGATACGTAAATAAATCCCAAGTACCACCTAGATCCGAGCGCTTTTCTAATACGATAAATGGTGGCGTTTTTGCCTGTTTACTCACTTTCTTTTTTGACTTGCGTTGTTGTAATTGACAGGCCATCCCGATACCGGCAAGCCCTGCACCGACGATAAGCACATCACAATCTACTGGCGGCGCTGCTGGTGATTTTTTGCGTTTAAAGCGCTTCTTGATGGCTTGTCTGGTCGCAGTGATATTAAGCATAATTTTATCCCTATAGTTAGCTTACTTATTTTTTATCCCATAACACAATATTGGTAATAATGTTTAAACAACCTATAACGCAAAGCAGAGCCTTAAAAAGGGCTGGGACTCTCCCAGTCCATCCATGCGCCTAGTACCGGATGCTTAAGACGCAGTTGCTGCGCATGCAGATTGAGCCGTGGCGCAATTGTCAACGCATTCCCTTCAGCATAAATGGGATCGCCTATCATGACGTGACCGACGTGCACCATATGGACGCGCAACTGATGACTGCGACCGGTGACGGGCTTTAACATCACTCGCGTGACCATTTGACCGTTGCAGTCTTCATGCGCAAGCACTTCATACAAGGTTAGCGCGTGCTTTGACCAGTCGTGGTCAACGATGTGGCGCGGTTTGGTGCTTGGCTCATAGCGTACTGGCACTGAGATTTTGCCTTTTGCACCCACGCTCTCCCATGCGCCAAAAACCCGTGCTTGATACTTTTTTTGCGGCAGACGTTCAATAAACTGTTTACTGATATTGGTTTGCGCAGCGGCATTTTTTGCAAAAATCAATAAACCAGAGGTATCCATATCCAGTCGGTGAATCAACTTAACCGCAGGATTGGCACGCTCTAGTCGCGCCAGCAAACTCACCTTTAGCGTTTTGCCATCGACACTCAGCAGTCCGGCTGGCTTATCGACCACCCAGATATCGTCATCTTCGTAGACGGTAACGTCTTTCGCGAACGCTTTGAAGAACTCAAGCGGATAGGCACTTTCTTGGGCGTTAACGGTTAGGATTTTTTCATCAGTAAAAGGCATAAAAGAAGCTACTTATATTGTTGAGCTTGAGAATAAATACTGTCGTGCATTAAAAATGCTAAGTCGAAGATTGCATCTAAACGGACCTATCGACATAAGGTTTTTTGCCAAAAGTTGAGACTGAACCAAACCATGAGAACCATGTTCGAGCACAGAGCTAAAACGACAATAGATGGCAAAGGTGACAGGTAAAACAGTACTTGTGTCGTTATGTGTTGATTTATTGTGCTAATCGTAATTGTTAAGCAATTTAACTGGCCTGTATCTGTCAAATCTGGGCAAACATGTTAATATAATGGCACATTTTCACCACTTCTTAACGCTTCTTTAGCTACTGACCAATCTATTATTAAACCAATATGCACGTCGATGAGTAGCGATAGAAATAATAAAACAAGAGAGAAAAACTATGTCAGACCTTATTGTTAACACCACCGATGCAAATTTTGACCAAGACGTCTTACAATCAGATGTACCAGTATTGGTAGATTTTTGGGCAACGTGGTGTGGTCCTTGTAAAGCAATTGCCCCTATTCTAGAAGACCTAGCATCTGAGTATCAAGGCAAAATCAAAATCGTCAAAGTTGATGTGGACAACAACCCACAAGCAGCCAGCCGTTTTGGTATTCGTAACATCCCAACGCTATTTGTATTCAAAGATGGCGAAAAAGTTGACTCAGTAATGGGTTTACAACCAAAAGCTGAATTGGCTAAAGTAATAGATAAACATCTATAAGTGATACTGCTGGTTTTAACTCATTTAAATACTAGTTTAAATACCAGCAAATGCACAGAAAGCCAGATTAATCGAAAAAGCCATTATCTTGTATAGGTAATGGCTTTTTTGCTTGTTTTTTATGCAAAAACCGCAATTATATGACTTTTTTAGCAAAAATTATTGACAATGCCATTATGAAAACCGTATAGTCTGCTGACAAGAGAAAACTAACGGTTTTCCTAAGTATCTTGTCGCTATTCTCCTCGTGTTTATCAACAAAAACACAATCGTCATTATAAACACCATTACTGAACGAAATGACTAAACACAATTACTGATACTGAGTTTTTGACGCAGACTCTTATGTGGCCTTCTTTATCTTCATTTCTTATGACCTTGCAGCAAAACCCGCAACGCGTACGTAAGCTGACACATAAAATTTTTACTACATAAATCCAGCTCTGTGCCCACACCCTCTATCGCCCTACAATCGTTGTTTTAATCAATATCGTGATTCGTGCTACTAATGGCATCTCTCATCTGACCAATTGCTAATGACCTATCTATGAATCTAACTGAATTAAAGAAAAACTCAATCGCCGAGCTATTGGCCATCGCCAAAGAAATGGGTCTTGATAATATGGCGCGTAGCCGTAAACAAGACATCATCTTTGCTATCCTAAAAACCCATGCTCGTAACGGTGAAGCCATCTACGGTGATGGTGTACTTGAGGTTCTCCCTGATGGTTTTGGTTTTTTACGCTCCTCAGAAGGCTCTTATTTAGCAGGCCCTGATGATATCTATGTCAGCCCCAGCCAAATTCGTCGCTTTAGCCTAAAGACTGGCGATAGTATCGCTGGCACCATTCGCCCGCCAAAAGATTCTGAGCGTTATTTTGCGCTATTGAAAGTTGGTGAAATCAACTTTGATACCCCAGATCGCTCACGTCATAAGCTTATCTTCGAGAACTTGACTCCCCTATTCCCAACCGAGCAATTAAAGCTCGAGCTAGGTAACGGTACTACTGAGGATTTGACTGGTCGTATTATAGATCTGATTGCTCCGATTGGTAAAGGTCAGCGCTCTATTATCGTCGCACCGCCAAAAGCCGGTAAAACGATGTTGCTACAGACCATTGCCCAATCCATCACTCGTAACAATCCTGAGTGCTATCTAATCGTGCTACTGATCGATGAACGTCCAGAAGAAGTCACCGAGATGGTACGTACGGTACGCGGTGAAGTGGTTGCTTCGACCTTTGATGAGCCACCTCAGCGCCATGTACAGGTTGCCGAAATGGTCATCGAGAAAGCCAAGCGTCTGGTGGAGCACAAGCAAGACGTTGTCATCTTACTTGATTCTATTACTCGTCTGGCACGTGCTTATAACACTGTCATTCCTTCATCGGGTAAAGTATTGACCGGTGGTCTGGATGCCAATGCACTGGAACGTCCAAAACGTTTCTTCGGTGCCGCACGTAATGTTGAAGAAGGTGGTAGCTTGACAATTATTGCCAGTGCCCTTATCGATACCGGTAGTAAGATGGACAGTGTTATCTTTGAAGAATTTAAAGGTACTGGTAACCAAGAGATTACGCTTGAGCGTGATTTGGCTGAAAAACGCGTCTTCCCTGCGATTAATATCAAAAAATCTGGTACTCGCCGCGAAGAGCGCCTGCTTGATGAAGATAAATTGCGCAAAGTTTGGATTCTACGCAAATTGCTACAGCCGATGGATGGCGTGCAAGCCACCGAATTCTTATTGGATCGCTTAAAAGAAGCGAAGACCAATGATGAATTCTTTGAGCAAATGAAACGTAAATCGCAAAACTAATCGTCTTATCACTGCTATTATAAAAAAGATCGCTTCTAAGCGGTCTTTTTTTATAACTAAAGAAACTAGGGCACACGAAAACAGTTAGCGTATTATTGAATCAAATACAATAATCCTAAGCAAAGGCGCTACCATCGATACAGTGAGGCAACATACTTTACAGTACATTTGCAAAGATTAGCGTTTTTACCACGACTAGAAAGGTACTAAACGATTACTATAGGAAATAGTAGAACGTCTTCGAAAATATCATGTATATTGTATTTTAAATTTAACGACTCAACAGGTGACATTATGAAATTTGCTAAAACTCTTGCAATGACTGCACTTACTAGCTCGGCTCTTATTATGGGCGGCTGTAACGGATACAACAGTGGTTTGAGCAACACGACTAAAGGTGCTGCTGCTGGCGCTGCTGCTGGTGCACTTATCAAAAGTGGCGGCGATAGCAAAGACATCGCTCGTGGCGCACTTGGTGGTGCTGCAATAGGTGGTGCTGGTGCTTATATTTTAAATAACAGCAGATAAGCTCTAATTAGGTTAACTGCTTTTATTCTGTATACGCATAACTCTGCTTAGAATGTTTTAAGACAAAAAAAGCCTGCAATCAATTGCAGGCTTTTTTGTGTTTAGCATTTGGTTTATTGGTCAAAAGCCAGTGCGTCTATAACGCCCCACTAAAAGTATCACAGGTCTGCACATTGCCGCTCTCCAAACCACGAGTGAACCATTGGACACGCTGTTGACTGGTACCATGGGTAAAGTTATCAGGGACTACCGCGCCTCCACTCGCACGCGCCAAACGATCGTCACCAATTTGGCTGGCTGCATTGATGGCTTCATCTATATCGCCCGCTTCTAAGAACTGGACACGTTCTTGATTACGCTGCGCCCATACACCCGCGAAGCAATCAGCTTGTAGCTCTTGTAATACGGAGAGCTTATTGGCTTCTGCACGCGTGACTTGCTGACGAGCTTCATTAACCTGTTGGCTAATACCCAATAGCGTCTGCACATGATGACCAACTTCATGCGAGATCACATAAGCTTGCGCAAAATCTCCCGCTTTTCCTTGGTTTTCGCTATTACCTGATCCTTGTTGGTCACCTGTAATACCAAGGTTTTGCCGCATTTCTACAAAGAAAGAAGTATCTAGATAGACTGTCTGGTCTCCTGGACAATAGAATGGACCCGTTGCAGAGCTGGCACTACCGCAAGCCGAGCTGACTTGTCCATTAAAGAGTATCAATGACGGCTCTTGATAAGTACTACCACCTTCATTAAATATTTGATGCCACACTTCTTCTGTGTCGGCTAGCACTACTTTTACAAACTGCGTATCACGATCGTCACTGGTCGCCGGCTCGGTTGAAGTATTGCTACCGCCACCTGCTACTACTTGGCCCGTTTGTAAAGCGGTCATGGGGTTAACGCCAAATACTAACCACAAAATACCCGCGATAATAATACCGCCGATACCACCGCCAATCATTTTGCCACCACCGCTACTCGTGCGTACGTTAGAGCTACCTCGTCTGCCTTGCCATTTCATATTCTTACTCCCGAAACATACGATACACCCTGCCATGCGCATGGGTAGTTATTTACGTTGTCTAGTTTTTGACTCGACTTTCCATGAGTCACAATTAATAGATACCTTAAATTAATAGATACCTTAAATATATTCTGTTTTTTCGATATTTGGCTGTTCCCATCCTAATAAGCAATTGACTTGATATCTACTTTATTTAGTAAAACTTGTTTAATAGAATCTATTTAAGAGGCAACGCCACACCATAATTTTCGCCAATTGGTTACGAAAATGGCTCGATTTGCATTAATTATACGTCGATTAATTGAGGTTGTTGTATTAAAAATTATATTAGATAAGCTATGTAAAATACTTTTTACAATTTTATTGTTACTCAATTGTACAGGGTCTTTTCATTTGAAAAGAAAACATATAGAATGCGTGGAAGCTGAGTAGCTGTGACTAAGACTAGTTGAATTCTGAGACATCTCGGACATTCAACCTTTGCTGCTGCTACTGCTCATTTCATTTTCCCGGAGAAAACCTTATGAAACTTAAATTACTTGCTCTAGCTGGTATCATGACTGCAACTATGGGCCTAACTGCCTGTGACAGCAACAAAGAAAACGCTGCTGAAGATTTATCTGACGCGCAAGAAGAAGTGCAAGACGCTTCAGAAGAGCTAAACGAAGCTGCTGCTGAAGGCGAAATGACTGCTGATGCTGACGCTGCTGTTGCCGGCGCTGAAGCTGATATCGCTGATGCACAAGCTGCAACTGCTACTGACGAAATGGACGCTGAAGTTCCTGTAGACGGTACTACTACTAGCGTAGATATGGCTAGCGAAACTGATACTGCTGTTGCAGCATCTGACGAAGTTGTTGTTGAAGAACCAGCTCAGTAATTTTATCGTATCCAACGATAGATATACTGTAGTAAAAAAAAAGAGAGCCTATGCTCTCTTTTTTTATGCCTATTATTTAATATATTTGATAACGGGCTAGAATATTTAATGCTTGTTGTCACACTTTGCATTGACAGCTATAGACAACGCACACTGATCTTGAAAAATCATCGCGACATTATAAGATCTTTCACTGGTCAGAATTTTATAGAGATGAGTGACAGCTATTCATCGAATAGACGCTCATCAACCTGTTGACGAAATTTTTGCCCCGTTTTAAAGGTGACCACACGGCGTGCTGATACAGCCACGGGCTCTCCTGTCTTAGGATTGCGTCCTGGACGGCTGCTTTTATCTTTAAGCTCGAAGTTGCCAAAGCCTGAAAGCTTGACCTCGTTGCCATCAATCAAACTCTCTGACAACTCATCAAAAAAATTCTCTACCAAACAGCGGCCTTCTTGGCGTGTCAGGTTAAGATGACTCATCAAATGCTCAATCATGTCAGATTTGGTTAAGGTGCTCACAGTACGACTCCTATGCTATGTCGTGATGTCGAATATCATGGTTTAGCGGTATGAGGGTTAAGCTTAGTTAGTATAAAGGTTTTTTGTTATTCTTTTAATAAAGTCTGAATTAAAATCCTTTGATAATAACCACTTAACTTTTTTTATAAAATTTTATCTAAGATAACAATCTTTATAAATAGCAATGCTCTATAGCCTCATAACGAGAAAGGCTACAGAGCATAGGCTATTATGAATGTTATGTGTTAGCTGTCACGTAGTTTTGCAGCATGTTGCTCAGTTAGTGCTTGTACTACCTTGTCAGTCGCTGTTTTCACAGCTTCATCAGACAAGGTCTGCGATCTATCCTGCCATATCAACGCAAATGCCAATGAGCGCTGACCTGCTGGTACTTTATCACCTTGGTAAACATCGAATAACCATAGATCAGTCAATAGCTCACCTGCGGCAGCACGAATCGTCGATTCTAATGCCTGTAAACTGATTTCGCTATCTATTAAAATGGCAATATCGCGGCGTACTTGTGGGAATTTACTTGGCGTGGTAATCGCCTGCTGTTCACGAGCCAGCGTTAGCAAAGGTGCAAGTGATAATTGGGCAACCCAAGTAGCCGGTAAGTCTAGCTGTTTGGCCGTATTAGGATGCAATTGACCAAGCCAACCGACATACGCATCATCGATATATAGTTTGGCGCTTTGACCCGGATGTAGGAAGGCAAGCTCACTACGCTCGTAGCGGATACGCATGCTATCGATTTGCGCTGGTAGCAGTTGCTCGATATCGTGCTTAAGGTCATAAAAGTCTAGCGCACGGTTTTGATAAGCCTGCTCATCCCAAATATTACCGACTGCGACCAATGCAATACTTGGCGTCTGTACCAAATCACTAATACTTTGACCAACAAAGCTCAGACCTGTTTCAAAGAAACGTACGCGTGGCTGTTGACGATTGAGATTGTATTGTACACAAGGCAATAAACTTGATAGCAAAGTACGACGCATCACTGCTAAATCACTAGAGATAGGATTGGCTAATGCCAATACTTCTCCTAATGCCTCATCATCAAGTAACGCTTCTATTTTTGCATCACTAAAGCTAAAGCTGATCGCTTCCATATAGCCATTATCGACCAGTGCTAGCTTCATCTCGTGCGTCAAGTCTGCCGTATCATCATAATCCATGCTTACCTGCAAGTGCGGCAGGATGCTTGGAATATTGTCATAACCATAGATACGAGCGATTTCTTCGATGAGATCTTCTTTAATACTCATATCAAAACGATAAGAAGGCGGCTTGCAAATAAGGCTATCCGCTTGCTGCTCTACCTCAAACCCTAACTGAGTTAAGATACGGACCATGACTGCTGGCGCTATCTCAATACCTATGACATCACGAACTTTAGTGATTGGCAAAGTAATTGGTGCACGTGCTGGCAAGTGCTCAGTACTTTCCGCTTTGACTATAAAACCCGCCTGACCGCCAGTAACGCTAGTAATCAAATCAACAGCGCGTGCTAGTGCCAGCTCAGGTAACTCAAAGTCTACGCCACGCTCAAAGCGTTGTGAGGCATCAGTATGCAAACCAAAACGGCGTGCACGTGCAGCAATAGCAAGCTGACCAAAGAAAGCGCTTTCTACAATAATATTGGTCGTGCTATCAGTCACACTACTACGCTGACCACCCATGATACCGGCAAGCGCCAATGCACCTTTGTCATCAGCTATCACCAACTCATCGCCCGTTAAGGTAATGGTTTGCTCATTCAGCAAGGTAATGGTCTCAGCAGGCTGTGCCAAACGAACCACGATATCACCAACAATGGTATCGGCGTCAAAAGCATGTAGCGGTTGACCCAATTCCATCAATACATAGTTGGTCACATCAACCAAAAAGTTGTGTGAGCGTAGTCCTGACTGCACTAGCGCATCTTGCATCCACTTTGGTGTCTCAATGCTACGATCAATATTGCTGATTGATTGTAGTAAATAGCGCGGACACGCCTCAACTGCATTGACCGTTACGGCTGGCGTAGCAGTATCAGTACCGTTATCAGTAACTACCACATTGGTAGGAATCTCAGGCAGCTGCATTGGCAAGTCGTTAATGACTGATATTTCACGCGCAATACCACGGACACTAAAACAATCACCACGGTTTGGTGTGATAGAGATATCCAGTATTTGGTTATCTAGACCTAAATATTCACGGATATCTGTACCAATCGGTGCATCAGCTGGTAGCTCAAGAAGACCATCAATGCTATCGGTTAAATCAATTTCAGAAGCACCGCAGAGCATACCGTTAGAGTCGACACCGCGTAGGTTACCATTTTTAATTTTAAAGCCTTTCTTGTCATCGCTTGGGAGCACTGCCCCAACGGTCGCAACAGGTGCTTTCATACCAACGGTGACATTAGGCGCACCGCATACGATTTGTAGCAGCTCAGCTTCACCGATATTTACCTGTGTGACGCGTAGCTTATCAGCATCTGGATGTTGCTCGACGCTGACGACTTCACCGACGACCACACCACTAAAGGCACGGGCGACCGCATAGCGATCATCAATCTCTAGCCCTGCCATGGTGAGTTGTTCGGCCAACTGCTCACTGGTATTGTTGGGGTTTACCCATTGACGTAGCCACTGCTCACTAATTTTCATAAATATCTCGGATCAGAATTTTATAATAAAGACTTTAGAATAAAGGGTGACGTATTAACCTGTTATGTTAACAAGGGAAACGCTAGCCAAACTGTTTTAAGAAGCGTACGTCGTTTTGGAAAAACAGGCGCAAATCATCAATACCATAATAGAGCATCGCAAAGCGCTCAATACCCATACCAAAGGCAAAGCCCGTATATTTTTCGGCATCAATACCGCAGTTGGTCAGCACTTGTGGATGCACCATACCGCAGCCCATGACTTCAAGCCATTTGCCATTGTCATCTAAGATATCAACTTCAGCAGAAGGCTCAGTGAATGGGAAAAATGACGGACGGAAACGAACGGTTAATTCTTTGGCAAAGAAAGCTTCTAAGAACTCACTAATCAAGCCTTTTAGCTCAGCAAAGGTACTCGACTCAGTAACCATAAGCCCTTCTAACTGATGGAACATCGGCGAATGGGTTTGGTCTGAATCATTACGATAGACGCGACCGGGACAAATAATACGAATCGGTGGCTCATTTTTTTCCATGGTGCGAATTTGCACTGGACTGGTGTGCGTACGCAACAAATAATGCGCATCAAAGTAGAATGTATCGTGCATCGCGCGTGCAGGATGGTGCGATGGGATATTAAGCGCTTCAAAGTTATAGTAATCGCTCTCAACTTCAGGGCCGGTGGCGACGTTAAAACCTGCTTGTATAAAATACTGCTGCATACGCTGGGTAATCATGGTCACTGGATGCAAATGGCCTTTTTGACCACCGCGAGCAGGCAATGTAATATCAATGCTCTCGCTTGCAAGCTTGGCATTTAATGCCGCGACTTCCAGCTGCTGCTGCTGATTGGTCAACGATTCTTGAATACGGCTCCGCACTTGATGTAACCAGCCACCGTAAGTTTTTTTATCGTCAGCACTGAGCTTACCCATCTGCTTCGACCAGCCGGTTAATGGGCTCTTTTTGCCAGTCAATTGCACACGCAACTCTTGCAGCACACGCGCATCAGTTACTTGTAAGATTAAAGATTCAGCAGCACTGGCAAATTCAGTCAGCTGAGCTTCATTAAGCTCATTAAGCTCTGAAGATAAGGTCGGTAGCGCCGACAAATCGTTGGTGGCAACAGGGGTAGTCATAAGACGCATCATTCCTGATTTAAACAGACTATTAATTGTAGGGATTTGACCAAATATTGCAAACCATTTACCCAGTTACTTTTAATTAGTTATTCGTATTTAGCTACTTTCAATTAGTTGCTCGTAATTAGTTATTTTTAATTAACTACTTTTGTTTCGCTAATTGTACCTAACTACTTTCGAATAACAAAAAATAAATACCAGTTATGTGAATGGCTTGAATATTTAGACGATTAAATGTGCAATATCACGAAAAGCACAAGAAGCTTAAGCATTAATAAAATTAGTCGTAAAATAATTTAATATAAAAAAAGCCACCGACCAGCGGTAGCTTTTATTAATATCGACCTATTAATCAATATTAGTCCTATTCGTTTAGATGCTTAATCAGATAAGCGTTATATCTATTTAATATCTAAAGGATAGTTAATATTTATGCTAGTTCCGCTTTTGCTTTTTCAACCAATGCTGTGAAAGTCGCTGCATCATGCATAGCGATGTCAGCAAGTACGCGACGATCGATTGAGATGTTGGCTTTTTTCATACCATTGATAAAGCGGCTATAGCTTAAGCCGTTTAAGCGTGCACCAGCATTGATACGTGCAATCCAAAGACGACGGAAGGTACGTTTTTTGTTGCGACGGTCACGATAAGCATATTGACCAGCTTTGGTCACTGCTTGTACCGCTACGCGGTAAACACGTGAACGGGCACCGTAGTAGCCTTTTGCGCGCTTTAAGATTTTTTTGTGACGACGATTCGCCTGTACACCACGTTTTACACGGGCCATAAATTACTCCAAGATATTGTTAATCATTATTAAACGAATCACGATGTCATCAAATAGTAGACATCGTTATCAAATTGCAAGGTCAAATATTTTTAACTAAGTAGCTATGAATTAAACAGCGCTTGATTAAATACATATGACGATAGGCTATTAGATGTATGGGCACATACGACGAACTGCTGCTTCGTCAGACTTGTCCACCATCTTAAGACCGCGCAACTGGCGAATACGCTTAGCTGATTTCTTGGTCAAGATATGGCTTTTGTTTGCTTGCTTACGCTTGAAGCCGTTTGCTGTTTTTTTGAAGCGTTTAGCTGCACCGCTTCTGGTTTTCATCTTAACTTTCATGATGATTTGCCTCTTTGTCTTTAATAGAACCTGGTCGTCAAATAGTTAGAATGAATAGTGGCTTTAAAAACAACCACTAAACCTCTATTTGCCTCGAGGTGGGAGGCGCTATTTTAGCAGATAGTGTGCTATTTTGCCAAGTAAAGTTTCAGCCCTGTCCTAATGGACAATTCATGCTTGTCATTCGTCTTAACAAAAGTACATGTCCTAGCCGTTTTAAGCGTCATAAAGGCCTCTCTTTTTTAGCCATCATTAATTTATAAGATATGAATAAGATAAAATAGCGCTAATAATCATGCAGCCACAATTAATTATTTACCATAAACCAGACACAAGGCTTCAGCGCTCTTTGCCTCATTTCATATTTGTTGCTGAATAAAAACTCATGTCAGGTACTATTGAATCATGTTCGATAGCACCATACATTATTGAAATCTCTATAAAGATTCATAAACCACGAATTTTTTTGTAAATAGATTGAATCTCGGTTTAAGCTGTGCTTAAGTAGAGACTGAGCGTCGCTACATTTTAAGTGCCAATAAACAACGCCAATTACCGCATCTACTGACCGTAGATCATACGATGCATGTTTATTTTTAACTATTCGGCTAGCTTGCCAATTGCTCAACAGAACAACTGATTATGGACAATCACTCTAGGAGACGACGTTGTCAAACCAAGAACTAAACTTTGATGACGGAATATTTGTGTTTGAAACGGTGATGCGGGTGCGCAATACCGAAATTGATATGGGTCAGCATTTAGCACTGCAATCATTGACCGCCCTACTGACTGAAGCAATGCAGCGCTTTTTATACTCTAAAGGGATTAAAGAGATCAATGCCGATCATCAAGGCTTGATTATTAATAAGCTACAGCTGAGCATTTTTAGCTGTGTACGGGCACGTGAAGAGCTTTTGTTTGAGGTCGGCGTTGAGCCATTATGTGATAATGGTGGCAATATTGTGTTTAAAGCCATGCGTATGCACAATGGCGAAATAGTGGCAAAGGCAAGGCAGCATTTTGTCAATTATGATTTTCGCCTAAATAAAATAACCACGCTGGATAATACGATTAAGAAAGCCTTATATCCGCATTTATTCGAGCTTTAACTTTTCTTACTGACTAATGACCACTTCCTAATTATAAGACGATAGACAGATTATGACTTTACCTGCTTGGCTAACTGCCATAAAGTTTAACGCTGATGGTTTGATTCCTGCGATTGCTCAAGATCACGAGTCAGGGCGCATTTTGATGATGGCCTGGATGAATGCTGAAGCACTTCAATTAACAGCACAAACAAAAACTGCCGTGTATTTTTCACGTTCACGTGCCAAGCTGTGGCATAAGGGCGAATCATCAGGACATACTCAGACTGTCCATGATATTCGCTTAGATTGTGATGCTGATGTGATTGTATTGAGTGTGACTCAGGCTGGTGGTATCGCTTGTCATACTGGTCGCGAGTCTTGCTTTTATCAGCGTTTGGATTTGTCTGGGCAGGCCCCTGAATGGCAAACCGTCGATAAAGTACTAAAAGACCCAGCAGATATTTATCAATCTTCTGAAGCGTCTGGCGCTACTTCTCACAGCCATAACACCGATACAAACGATGCTATGGATGCGGATAGTACGAATAACGCAGTTGAAGATCATAATACCGCAACAGGTAACACCTCCATTTTACAGCAACTTGATAACGTATTGGCAGAGCGCAAACAAGCGGATGCCGACAGCTCTTATGTGGCAAGCTTATATGCAAAAGGGTTGAATAAAATCCTAGAAAAAGTGGGCGAAGAAAGCACAGAAAGCATTATCGCTGCCAAAGACTTTGCCAATTGCGATGAGAAAACTAACAAAGCACAATATGACGAGGCTCGTCATGAGCTCATTTATGAGGTTGCCGATGTCTGGTTTCATACGTTGGTGGGGCTAGCGTGGTTCGATATAGAGTCGGATGCTGTGTTAAACGAGCTGGGTCGTCGCTTTGGGCTATCAGGCATCGATGAAAAGGCCTCGCGATAAATTGTAACACGGTAAAGTTAATACAGTAACGATAACAGGCGAAGTCGTAAAACAAATCTCTACTTGTTTTGATTATGATTGCTTTCACCTTTTTGTCACAATGGCAGGTTATAATATAGCTCTTTTAGCTTCGCATCTTTTATCTATATTTTTTTGTTTAACAGATCAATATTCTATAACATAAAAGCATTCATATATAGATATTACAATCAAGACATTAAGGATATCATTATGGGCAGTTTTTCCATTACACATTGGCTGATATTATTGGTGGTAGTGGTGGTCGTATTTGGCACCTCAAAACTTAGAAATGCGGGCAAGGATTTGGGCGGTGCCGTCAAAGGCTTTAAAGAAGCGGTCAAAGATGAGAATACAGAGCATGCCAAAAAGCATGCAGTTCTCGACCATGATGGCAATGCACACCCAACAGATCACGCGGCAACCAGTAAGGTACAGGATAGCGATATCAATACTGCACCTGTTGACGATAAGCACCATTGATAATACCAAGTATAGTGCTGGGTATGATACTGCTGGCATCTAGATAGTGATAATCAACCATTATGTTTGACATTGGGTTTTCTGAATTACTCCTCTTTGGCGTCATTGCCTTAATTGTCTTGGGCCCAGAAAAACTGCCACAAGCAGCACGTACTGCTGGGCAGTGGTATGCCAAAATTCGCCGTACAGTCTCTACCTTACAGTCTGAAATAGAGGCTGAGCTAGACCTAGCTGAAACACGGCAACAAATGCAAAAAGAGCTGGCTAAAATCCGCGAAACTGAGGCAGAAATGCGGCGTGAGATGGCAGAAATGCGCGGCAGTATGCAGGAGTTTGAGTCTTCACAAAACCAGACTCTGAAAGCCACACATGATCTAGACGCTGACCATCGCAATAACAAAATAAGCAATAATCAGCAAGATAATAGTGATCAAAAAAATACGCCACCTGTCACGCCAAAGGCGTTTGACTACGCCTACGGGCAAGACGAAAAATCAGCAGATTCTGAGCAATTATTGAAACACGGTACTGACGACGAAACCTCAAAAACTGCCTCTAGTGATAATATTCAACCAATTGCTCAAATCATCACCACCAAACCGTGGGAAAATATGTGGTTCCGTCTGGGCGCTTATGATAAAGCGCGTCGTTTGCCACAGCCGCCCTATTTACCGAATTACAAAGCAGATAAATTATTAAACAGCCATTTAGATCTTTCTTCAAAAACACAGGCTTCTGTCAATAAGCAGGAGACTGATTGATGAATTTATTTAAGCGCAAAAAAAGTCGTCAAGAAAAAATTGCAGATGCAGATTTAGAAAAAACAACTGAAACAGCCAGTAACGAGAAATCTGGTGATATATTAAGTTCATTGGCTGATATGCCCATCACTGAGCACCTGATTGAGCTACGCTCGCATCTGATCAAAATATGCGTGGCAGTGTTGGTCATATTTTTAGCCTTGGCTGGATTCTCACGCGAGCTCTATAATTTCTTATCCGATCCATTGGTCGCGCAGCTACCTGCCAATTCGACGATGATTGCCACGGATATTACCTCTAACTTTATGGCACCAATACGCCTGACTGTCTTTGTCGCGGCCTTCTTTGCCATGCCTTATATTTTGTACCAAATTTGGTCTTTTGTCGCACCTGGGTTATATAAAAAAGAGAAAAAAATCGCTATCCCTGTGCTGATGTCATCTATCTTTTTGTTTTATGCGGGCGTGGCTTTTTCTTACTTTATCGTGCTAAAAGGCGTCTTAAAATTCTTTATCATGTTTGCCCCGCAGAACGTCTTGCCAATGACGGATATCGATAGCTATTTAAGTTTTGCGCTTAAGCTATTTATGGTGTTTGGCCTGACTTTTGAGATTCCCGTCGTCACCTTACTATTGATATTGGTGGGGATTGTCTCCATTCAGACTCTAGAAGATAAACGTCGTTATATTATCGTTGGTTGTTTTGCTGTGTCTGCAGTCGTCACACCACCCGATGGCGTGTCGATGTTATTACTCGCCATCCCTATGTGGCTATTGTTTGAGCTGGGTCTGTTATTAGCAAAAATCTTAATCAAAGAAAAGTCTAGTCCTGATTTAGCAGCCGTAGATAAAGAGTAAAAAAACAACCCCTATATTCGCTATGTTTTGACGCATCAATAAATGCTAATGTTTTTATTGGCAATTATTTTTGACTTTCCTCTATCTCATTTATTAGCTTAGTATAGTCAGTCCAAAACAAAATGGATACATGACTAGTTAAGTACAGCTGGTATAAATTTTCCTTGCTTGCTGCTATCACAGAGGCTACGAAAAATTCATCCCAGTCGCACTGTATCTGTTTTAAAGTGAATTCACTATAGTTATCAGTCTTACTAAGCGTCATCATTGTTCGCCAGCCATTGCTTATCCAGTGGCTTTTTTTACCCCCATCGTTTTTACTCACTTTTAGTCTTTTAGGTAGCTTTATTATGTCCGCATCTATGCCAGCTTATATGAGCGATCCCACTGATGAGCAGCTGAGCGCGCTTAATATGGCGATGGATCACAAATCATTTAAAGTGGTCGCTTATGCGGGTGCTGGTAAAACCACGACGCTAAAACTAATCGGTGAGCGCCTACGTGGACGCGGCTTATATTTAGCCTTTAACAAAACAATTGCCAATGACGCTCGTTCAAAGTTTCCATCCCATGTGGAATGTCGCACCTTTCATTCGCTTGCTTATCGGCATGTCGCCCGTGATATTACTGCCAAGCTGTCGTTACCGCGCTTTTCACCCAAGCGTCTTGGCGACGATTTGGGCCTGCAACCGGTACAAGTACGCCGACAAATGGATGGCATTAATAAATACATTACGCTCACGCCTGCGAGATTAGCTCGATTCGTTAGTGACGCAGTCAGCAACTTTTGTAGTACGCATGCCAGCTATCCGGCACCAAGGCACATACTATTCCCAAGCTGGCTCGATGACTCAGATGCAGAGCAATTACGTGAGATGCTCTACCCTGCCGTAGAGCAACGCTGGCTACAGTCGATTGATGCACGTCACCCTGCTGGCATCGGGCATGACATTTATCTCAAACTTTGGGCCCTATCTAAGCCAAGTATCCCTGCGGACTTTATATTATTTGATGAAGCGCAAGATGCTGACCCATTGATGATGGGAATTTTGACGCAGCAACCACGGCAAGTCATTTATGTCGGCGATGCGCACCAGCAGATTTATGAGTGGCGCGGCGCGGTCAATGCAATGAAAAAGCTGCCATTGCCGCAAACCTTATTGACGCAGTCGTTTCGTTTCGGTGAGCCAATTGCTGAGGTTGCCAACACTTTGCTCAAAGCATTGCAAGAAGAGGTACCGTTAAAAGGCAATCCTAACAAGCAGTCTTCTACTGAAAAAGGTATGGTTCATAGTAAAAAAGATGCCATTCTGTGCCGCACCAATGCTGCTGCGATGTCGCAATTATTGACCGGACTTAAGCTAGGACACCGCGTGGCATTGCAAGCCGATACCGAGCGTATGCTGAAATTCTGTCAGGCCGCCGAAAATTTAAAAAATGGCAAATCGGCGTATGGTGTGCCAGAGCTGGCATATTTCTATAACTGGTCTGATGTACAAGAATATGCTGAAACCAACGAAGGCAGCGATCTCAAAACTCTGGTGAAATTGGTCGATGACCATGGCACCAATGTATTAAGCCAGGCAGTCAATAGCCTAACGAGTATCGAAAATGCCGACTATGTCATCTCTACCGCTCACAAAGCCAAAGGGCTTGAATGGGGAAAGGTACAGTTAGACGATGATTTTTATTATGATGTCACCACCAATGCCGTCAAGATAAGCCCAGAAGAATTGCGTTTGCTCTACGTTGCTTGTACACGTGCGCAGAGTAATTTGGACATCCATAATATCAAAGACTTGATATCAGGATTACAGACAGGCAAAAAAGTGATTTTTGGCAATACTTAATCCCTCTTCGTAGTTGTCAATTTGAATTCCTAGTCTACCTCTATTTATAACGACCTTTTAGCAGTGAATAACAAGCATGAATAATAGTCAGCAACTTCAAGCACGTCAAAACACCATCCGTCAGTTATTTGCCAATCCTGTCCGCTTACTTGCGCCAATGGAAGGCCTAACCGATCCATTAATGCGGCAAATCCTAACGCAGATTGCGGCAGATTTAGGTCGTCCCTATGACTGGTCGGTGAGCGAGTTTATCCGCGTGACCCAACACGTCTTGCCAGCGCATGTATTTTATAAATACGTTCCAGAGTTGCGTCATGATGCCAAGACTGCCTGCGGCACACCGATTCATATCCAGTTACTTGGTAGTGAAGCGCAACTCATGGCAGACAATGCGGCATATGCTGCCGAGCTTGGTGCACCTGCCATTGATATCAATTTTGGTTGCCCTGCTAAAACGGTAAACAGCCATCGTGGTGGTTCAGTATTATTGGATGAACCCGAAACCATGTATCAAATTATCAGTGCGGTGCGTCAAGCGGTTCCTGCCGACATTCCAGTCTCGGCCAAAATACGTTTAGGCTATACCGATACCAGTCGCATGGATGATATTCGCGGCGCTATTAACGACAGTGGTGCTGATTGGCTGACCATTCATGCACGAACCAAAACCCAAGGATATAAGCCACCAGCCTATTGGGACAAGATTCAAAGCTTTAATGCGCTTGATATTCCCGTCATTGCCAATGGCGAAATATGGAATGCAGAGCATGCACAAAATTGTATGACGCAAGCAGGTACAGAGCATTTGATGTTGGGTCGCGGCGCGGTCACTCGTCCCGATTTGATTGCGCAGGTTGATGCCAATATCGATGATGCAGAAACGTTGACTGTTTTAGCATGGGAAGATTTAATTGCACATCAGATAAAATTCTTGGAAGGTCAGGCTAAAACTGAAGTGATATTGGTTGGTCGTTACAAGCAGTGGTTAGCGATGCTCACCAAAGGTTATAGCGAGGCAAAAATATTATGGGACAGTATCAAACGAGAAAAAAATAAAGCAGTTATCATTAGTGCACTACGAATGAGTGTACGATAATCATAACTGCCTCTCTCTCAAACTGGCACCTTAACGAAACAAATAACGCTAAACACTCACTCGAATAGCTAGATAGAATAGCATCAAAGAACAAGCCATCGATAACGCCCAAAGGATAGAACGAAACATTGCCAAATTAGTAATATAAGCCACGCAAAAACCGATACGAATCAACACATATAGCCAAGCCAATACATTGATAATCGATTGCGGTACAAAAAATAGCATCGCTGTTATTACTGCGGCCAAAAATATAGGCAAAGTCTCATAGCTGTTTTGCTGTGCAGCATTAGCTCGTGCTGCAACCCCTGTCGCATGCTGAAAAAAATCACGTGGATGCGCATTATTTCTGAACTTAAAGCCGCCAGATGCTTTTGCAACTATTGATACCGCCCATGGTAATAAGCTTGCTACCACCATCGCCCAGATCGCTGACGCTGCTGTATCAGGGATTAACCCAAAAAATACATTCATTGTTCTATTTGCCCCTACCCTGCAATCACTTCAAAATCGTGGGTAATATTCACCCCACCTTGTACCAACATTCTACTGGCAGAGCAGTATTTTTCTGCTGATAAATGAATGGCCTTCTCAACCTGCTTGTCTTTGATATCTTGCCCTGTTACAACAAAGTGCATGTGGATATCGGTATATACTGCTGGTACAGTTTCGGCACGCTGCGCGGTCAGTTCACAACTCACGTCTGTCACCTCTTGGCGTGACTTTTGTAAAATCGCTACCACATCGTAGCTCGCACAGCCACCCAGCCCTAGTAAGATCAGCTCCATCGGGCTTGAACCTTTTTCTTTATCAGCATCTATTTGTACATTATGTCCTGATGGTGACATGCCCATAAAGGCTTTGTTCTCTTGCCATGTGACGCTTGCTTTTGACTCTGACATTGTAGATATTCCTTATTTTAATTGACGTATTGCCTATTTTTTATTGTTTGAAAGATATGCTGCTTGGCTAGTGTAGCATAAGCCAAAGCGAGATTTTATACAGCCATTGTCTTAGGGTACACCCTCCATTCTATCGATAATGATCTAAATGAATTCAAAGTGAGAACACGCCCTAGATTATTCTTGTCAGATTATCGCCATGAGCGCTCGGTGAGTCTGTTTTCGAGGGTACACTTTCGCTAGCCAGACTCGTAGCCTTACACTGAACACAGATTTTTTACTGTGACCTAGGTTTGTCTTCATAATGCCTAAAATCGGCTTACAAAAACCCATTTCTAACTCACTGATTTTAAAGGACTAAACTCGTGAAACATTTTATAGCAAAATACTGTTACACATTTTGCTTGTTTCTTGGTTTAATAACGGTAATGAATCTTATTTTTGCCTGATATCGATAACAGTCACCCTATAATAATTATGATTGCTGTCACGGTGTTATGTGGGAATAAGCTATTTTTAGACATATTAAAAGGTTTAGTCATGATAGATGCAGACGGCTTTCGCGCCAATGTCGGTATCATCTTGGCAAATACACAAGGGCAAGTTCTGTGGGCAAAACGCATTGGTCACAACGCTTGGCAATTTCCGCAGGGCGGCATCGACCGTGGAGAGACGCCGATGGATGCGATGTATCGCGAACTCTGGGAAGAGGTCGGTTTACATCCGCGTCATGTGGACTTATTGGCAGTCACGCAAGATTGGTTGCGCTATCGCCTGCCAAAACGCTATGTCCGTCACGGACAGCACCCTTTATGTATTGGGCAAAAACAAAAGTGGTTTTTGCTGCGCTTAGATGAGCCAAATACTCAACACATCCGCTTTGATGAGGGAAAACCGGAATTTGACCATTGGCAATGGGTCAGCTACTGGTATCCACTCGGACAAGTGATTCACTTTAAACGCGGAGTATATCGTCGCGCCTTGCAAGAACTGGCACGCGAACTACCACTTAGACAAGAGCTTATTATTCCTGAGCAAGACAATCACTTGTTAATGGAGTAAATAGACAGTTTAATACAAAACACATGCTCACATTGATATCTAAAAAGCGTAGATATTAATGTGGGCATTTTTATTTGGGATTTGCAGGATGATTGCATTTATGGCTGATAAGTTCAGCAAGGATTTGTTTGTCTGAAGCCCTATTTTGGCGTAAGGTTAAAATACTTTGAGTCCGTGTTCCGTAAGTGGGTTTGCTGGTTTCAGCATTGCCAAAAGCAACAGGCTCGATATAGACAGACGACAAGGTTTGCTCAATCTCAGTGCTCATACCTGTCTCTGGTAGTTGGTCCACCGGTGCTTTGGTATTATCTGACAATACATTAAAGGCAGCCTCTTGCCAGTACTTAGGCGAGCTGTCCTCAGCAATCAAGGGTAGCACCTCTTGCCGCAGCCTGCCACGTAGACGCTCGGTTTTAAACCAACTGTCCTCCGGCTGACCATTAGAGATGACATGAAGTCCTGCATGTAATGGCGTGGGTGCATGACCGCGATTATTCACGATAACGGCTTGTGCCGTATCACCAATAATAAGATTGAACCCAGCATAATCTTGCAGATTAATACTTCGGGCAAAATCCATCGGGCTTAAATCCCCCGTTAAAAACTCAGTCACGAGCGCACCACGTGAGCGCTCATCACTGCTTGCCTGCACACCATCACGAAAGTTCAATACCGCAGCCCAACGTCCATTCTGCTCATGATATTCTGGATTTTGTGCATGTGTTTCTTGCTGATGAATGCCTAGCCATGTACCACCGCTTTGCTTATCACGACCAGCATAAATAGGCTGATCAGACCATTGATGTAGCGGCTCAGTTGGACGCTGCAAAAACTCATCACGATTAGACAATAATACCAATGGCAACTCATCAAATAACTGCCAAGCAATAGCGACAATACACATAGCGTTCCTTTTATAATAATTTTCTGTTGTACAAGTACTTGTTAGCAAAGGTAAAAGACGTCGTTTAAGATTTTATTTGCTAATCAGGTCTCATCAGCCGTTATTTCTGATTTTTGTCACTCAAAAGCGGTGGCGTTGATAAATGTAGATGCATGATGATTCCTCAGAAATTAATGCAATTTTTTCATCTTATCGGGTTTTTTATCGCTTTGCTATTCATTCAATCATCCATTCACTCATCCATTCACTCATCATAGTATTCGCAAGGGACGAATTTTGCTATTATAGTCAGCACTTTATTATCAATATTATGATGCCCTTATGATGATTCATCCTCAGTACGATCCTGTAGCATTAGCAATTGGACCCGTCGAAGTCCATTGGTATGGGCTGATGTATTTACTGGCATTTGCCGCCGCTTTCGGTCTGGCATGGTATCGCAGCACCAAACGCGATAATTGGACCACTGATATGGTCTCTGACTTAGTATTTTTTGGGGCACTCGGCGTGATTTTGGGCGGCCGTGTCGGCTATGTCTTGTTCTATCAGTTTGGTGAATTGCTACAAAATCCAGCCTATCTCTTCAAAGTCTGGGAAGGCGGTATGTCATTCCATGGCGGCTTGATCGGCGTCATGCTTGGTATGCTATATTTTGCTCGTAAGTATAAAAAGACACCATTCCAAGTACTGGATTTTGTCGTGCCGTGCGTACCGACGGGTTTATTGTTTGGGCGCATTGGCAACTATATCAATGGTGAGCTGTGGGGCCGTGTCTCTGACGGCGGCTATAATTGGTTGACGTACTTCCCGCAAGCCGCGTCTTTCGATATGCAGCAGTTACAGACCAATCCTGAGCTGCAAGAGCTAATGACCGAAGTCAATGGTCAGTATCTGTTACCTCGTCATCCTTCACAGCTATATGAAGCGCTTGCTGAAGGTCTATTGCTATTCTTATTCTTATGGTGGTATTCATCGAAACCACGCCCTCGTATGGCAGCGACAGGTATTTTCATGTTGGGTTATGGCTTTAGCCGTTTCATTATTGAATTCTTTCGTCAGCCAGACATCGACCAAGGATTCATTTTGTTAGGCTGGATGACCAAAGGGCAAATACTAAGCGCACCGATGATAATCATTGGCTTTGTCTTGTTAATTTATGCCTACAAACGCGGCATCTATGACTGGGGTAAGCAAGCTGCTTATTAGGACGTTCAAGAATGCATAAGCAAATAGAGACGAAAGCTGTTTTGACAAGATATATTCCGTTTGTAAAGCTTATTTCTATGCTAGAGCAGGGACTTTTCATCCCTAAAGCTAATCTTTTTTCTGATAAATGGGAAGGAAGTCTTCATTTGTTTAATGGTGAAAATGACTCCTTTGATAGCTTAGATAAGCTACAAATTGCGAAAGAATGGGTTTATATAAGCTGTTGGTATTTGCATGAAAAAGAGTCTCATGCAATGTGGGGTAATTATGGACAGTCGAATGACTCTTTAGCAATACAAACTACTAATTTTCAGTTTAAATCAGCTTATGACTCTTCAAACCTTGAACCTATGTGTTGCTACTTTGATAAAGTCAGGTATCAACAGCCTAGTAATGCTTATGAACTATATGATGGTAAAGAAATTTATCCTTGGTTTTCAAATAACAATAATTTCTCAGTAAACGATGTAATTAGCCATCTTACCTATAAGCTATACCATAAACATGAAGCTTTCTCCTTTGAGAATGAAGCAAGATTAGTTCTTATAGATAATGCAGCTACCATGAAAAATAAAAATGAAGATATTGGAATTTATTTATCGGTAAAGCAAAGTAGGAAAATGATAACAGGGATTATTTTGCATCCTGACTCATCAAGCTGGTTTGAAGATACTGTTCGCAAACTTATTAACGATACATATAAGCTAGATATTCCAATCTGTAAATCTTCATTAATTGGCCATAAAAGCTAATCTAGCTGAACGTTAAAACCTTTTAAATATTTATTGAAGTTGAAAAATATGATTAGCACAAAGAACGAACAAGCTTACTTGGATTTGCTGCGTCTTGTCCTAAACGAAGGCACTGAAAAAGGCGATCGTACTGGAACGGGTACGCTCAGCCACTTTGGTGCGCAGCTACGCTTTGACTTAGCGTCAGGGTTTCCGCTATTGACCACCAAAAAAGTCCATTTTAAATCCATCGCCTACGAGTTATTTTGGTTTTTAAGTGGTAGTACTCACGTTGACTATTTACAAGCCAATGGCGTACGCATTTGGAATGAATGGGCTACTGCAGAGCAGACGGCACGATTTAATCGTCCTGCTGGTGATTTGGGCCCTGTCTATGGTCATCAATGGCGCAATTATGGCGCAACCAAAGATGAAGACGGCAATTACCATGCTGATGGTGTCGATCAAATCACCCAAGTTATCGAACAAATAAAAACTAACCCTAATTCACGCCGTTTGATCGTGTCTGGTTGGAACCCTGGCGAAGCAGATCAAGTTGCCTTACCGCCTTGTCATACCATGTTTCAATTCTTCGTCGCGGACAATAAACTGTCATGCCAGCTCTATCAGCGCTCAGCAGATTTATTTTTAGGTGTGCCATTTAATATCGCCAGCTATGCCCTGCTTACCCATATGGTCGCGCAAATATGTGGTCTAGAAGTAGGCGAATTCATCTGGACAGGTGGTGATTGCCATATTTATCAAAACCATCGTGAGCAGGTTGAGTTACAGTTGACGCGTTCGCTATATACACTGCCAACGTTGACGCTTAACTCTGATGTTAATGATATTTTTGCTTTTAAATATGATGATATTAGCGTTGATGGCTATGAATCCCATCCTGCTATCAAAGCAAAAGTTGCGGTATAGCATCTGTCTGATTGACTCATTCAAATAAGATTAGCATTGTAAAAGATAATAAAAAGGATACGTTATGAGTTATGCCCACACCGAAGTCGCCCAAATCGCTGCTATCAGTAGTAATCGCTGTATCGGTAAAGACAATGCGCTGCCGTGGCACATCTCAGCGGACTTGCAGCATTTCAAAAAGATGACAACCAAAGATAGTGATGGTGCTATTAAAGGTATCGTCATTATGGGCCGCAAAACCTTTGAATCAATGGGCAGCAAGCCTTTGCCAAATCGAGTAAGCTTTATCATCAGTACTCAGATGGATTATGCTGAACAAAAAGGCCTTGTCGGTAAGACCAATGCTTATGTCACGCATAACCTAGATGATGCTCTCACACAAGCGGCCAGTCTGGCGCATGGCGCACATTTGGATACGATTTGGGTGATTGGCGGTGAACGCGTGTTTAAAGAGGCGATGATGTATACCGATCGTATTGAGCTGACTCATGTCGATATCGAAATCGCTGATGGTGAGGCATTTTATCCTGAATTGCCAAGTGAGTTTGAAGCGGCAGAAGAGTCTGAGCAGATGCACGATGAAAAGAGTGAATTGGACTTTAAGTTTGTGACTTATAAAGTAAAAGCTGCTGAATAACGGTCACCTGCTCATTAAAAATGATTGAAAAAAGGGCTGTCTTAGATATTTCTAGGACGCCCTTTTTTACAATCAATAAAACTACTCATGCAACACTTTATAAACGGTTTTCGCTAATACCGGACCAATACCTTGCACTCCAGACAGCTCTTGTTGCGATGCACCAAGCAATTGCTGCATACCGCCAAAGTGATTAAGCAAGTCACGGCGGCGCTTTTCACCCAATCCCGGTATCACTTCTAGCACTGATGATGAACGACGTTTATCGCGCTTCTTACGGTGCGCAGTGATCGCAAATCGATGTGCCTCATCACGAATATGCATCAATAAATGCAGCGCTTTACTATCCATCGGTAGATCTAGCGGCTCGTGGTCAATGAAGTGTAGTATTTCCAGACCAGCCTTGCGCCCTTCCCCTTTTGCCACACTGATGAGCAAAGTGTCACCTAGAATACCCAACTCAGTTAATACTTCTTTGGCAATGCCAAGCTGACCTTTACCACCATCAATAAGCAACAGATCTGGCAACGGCTGCTTCTTATAACGCCGTGTCAGCACTTGCTTCATTGCCGCATAATCATCACCGCCTACGATGTCATGGATAGCATACTGACGATAATCACGGCGACGCGAGCCACCTTGGTCAAATACCACGCAACTACCAATGGTCGCTTCACCCATCGTATGTGAGATATCAAAACACTCAATCCGATCAATGGTTCGCTCAGTGACATCGGCCAATACATCTTTCAATGCACCAAAGCGTGCATGCAATTCTAAATAATCGCCCAGCTTGGTTTTTAGCGCGTTATTGGTGTTCAGTTTTGCCAAATCTAGCCACTCTGCACGATGTTCACGTACATTGGTTTTGATGACGACTTTGCTACCAAAATGCGTCGCCAATGCCTCACTCACTGCCACTTGATCCGGTAACTCATGAGTTAGCATAATTTCTGCAGGCAAATCATCGGTTACTTGAAAATAGAAAGAGGTAATAAAAGCAGATAAATTATCTGCGAGCGATTCACTGCTGTCGACATCAGGGAAGTAATTTTTACCACCCAGTACGCGCCCGCCACGTACGGTCAGTACGTTGACACACGTCATGCCTGCCTGACTGGCAATCGCAATCACATCGGCCTCGCCTTGTACGGTATAGACAGCTTGCTTGGCCTGCACTTCACGCAGCATAGAGAGCTGATCGCGATAAAATACTGCTTTCTCAAAGTCTAACTCTTCAGCTGACGCTTCCATCTTTTCAATCAGCGTGGTGTGAATATCGCTAGAGTCACCCTTCAAAAACCGAATCGTATTGTTGACGTCCTCTGCATACTCTTCGGCTGACACCAAGCCGACACAGGGCGCACGGCAACGTTTGATCTGATACTCAAGACAAGGACGTTTACGCTGCTTGAAGAAAGTATTGGTACATTGACGCATTTGAAACATTTTTTGCATCAGTACCAGTGTCTCTTTTGCTGCATGAGCAGATGGAAACGGCCCAAAGAATCGACCTTTTTGATGATTGCCTTTGCCGCGACCATACGCCAATCTCGGATAGGGCTTATCTGCTGAAATAAACACATAAAGATAAGATTTATCATCACGCAGTAGCACGTTATAAGGTGGACGATATTCTTTAATCAAATTTTGCTCAAGTAACAGCGCTTCCGTCTCACTGCGCGTGATGATGGTTTCAATATTATGAATTCGCGCCACTAATGCTCGTGTCTTTGGATGATCGATCGTCTTTGCAAAATAGCTGTTTACGCGGCTTTTCAGTGATTTAGCCTTGCCAACGTATAAGATATCACCGTTTTTCCCCAGCATTTTATACACGCCTGGCAAATTTGGTAAGCGCTGAATTAAATGCTTAAGACGGGCTTTTTTATCATCGATAGGGCTCGATTCTGAGACATTAACCATAGAATTCATTGCTCTTAAAAGTCTTATAATACTGCTAGTTATGGGGCGGGAGTCATTGTTTTACAAGCCAATTATTATCATAGGATCACCCATAAAAAAGCCAGCTTTCGCTGACTTAGTTTGTTCTATTATCGTTTATTCAGCAACATACTACTAATGACGGAAGTTAGCCATTAAAGCTGGGATACCCGGCAGCATACCAACGATAGCCATCACACCAGTCAATACGACAAACATAATACCCGGTATGATCCAGCGGCTCATTTTAGTCAAATTGGCACTACGTTCTTTAGAGCCAATCAAGCCTAAGTTATCAAGCAATAGCGTGAGCGACCAACCAAATGCAGGATTCACCAATGCAGAAGCAAACACCACAATAGCGGCAGACTGCGTGGTTTTACCTTCGCGCGTCATTTCCATGCCAGCCTCAAGCAGTGGAATGAAAACACCCACAATCAATGCCACACACATCACTGGCTGCCAGATGGCCAAATCCATTGGATAGCCCCAAACCCCTGCGATAATACAGAACAATGCCGTCAATAAGGCACCGGCAGGTATCGGACGTTTGGCAATCGCTGCTGGGACAATATACGTGCCCCACGATGATGCAAAGTTAGCACCGCCCAATACAGAGCCGACGACCTGACGAAACGAAGCGCTAGTCATTGTGTCATCGATATCCATGAGTACCTTTTCAGTACGTTTAGGATAGCTGATTTTTTGGAATACCTGATGACCTAAAAAATCTGGTGACCACATAGCAACTGCCAAAATAGCAAATGGCAGTACAATAATAAAGCTCTCAACTGTCGGTAATCCTAGCATCCAACCAGTATTTTCACCCCACCAATACATCGGATTCATATTCGGCAGACCTGGTGCGGTTTTGAATTCAAAGGGTGCGCCCAATGCAAAAGCAAGACCACCACCTAAAACACAGCTTAGCGGAACAGCAAGCCAGCGTTTTTGCCAGTGCTCAAGTAATGCATATAACAGGATAGTTGCCAGAATAATAAAAAAGGCAATATGTGACATGCCAATACTCTCTGACCATGCAAACAAGTTTTTAACCTGTGAGGTCGTTCCGATAAACCCTAAGTAAATCAAGAGGCCACCGCACACACCTTTACTGGTTAAATTGGCCAGTAAGCTTCCCCCTTTGCTAATAGCAAGCAGTAAGCCGAAAGCACCGATGAGCAGACCAAAGGCCATTGGGTGGCCACCAGCAGCTACAACAATAGGAATAAGTGGAATAAGGGGACCGTGAGTACCTGCGAGGTTGGCTGTCGGGAGCAGAAAGCCTGAAAATAAGATAATAAAAAATGAAACAATTAATAGCTCATAACGAACGTTTTCTAAAACAAACGCATCGCCCAAACCAAGTGGACCTGCAAATGTGGCAGCAATCGCACCTACCATAACCACTTTGCCAATCGTCGCGGCCATTGCAGGAATAGTGTCTTCATATTCAAAGCGATAATCACGAAACGGTAGGTTGGCACGCCAGCGTTTGGGCTGCATGATTTGCAATTCATGATTCAGATAATCATCACGACTATCAAAGCTTGAACTTGGCTTGTGCAAATCGACATAGCTACCTGATGACTCTGTGTCGTAATCTGACGGGTTTGACGGCTGTTGATTAGACCCTGGAGAAGGGATCTGAGTGTTACTCATCACATTTCCTTGTGTCGACTGAGGCTTTGGTTAACTGATAATTTAATAGTGAAAATTTATGTGACTAAAGCGTTCATTAAAAATTGCAAGCCATTGTATGACATGAGAACTTGAAATGCGAACTTAGAACCATTTAAAGATACTGTATATCTCATTATAATATATAAATTAAAGTTTCTATTTAGCACGATATTGAACTTAATAGGAAACCCTGAGGAAAAAACACATCCAATATAGGCTTTAAATTAATGTAAATGACTTTTTTCTTAACAATCATCTATATTTGGACATTAGTTATCACATAAATAAATACTAAAGATAATTACACTAAATAGTTTATGGTAACTTTAAAGTAACCATAGAAAATCCATGTCAGTTACGCTTTAAGGCTAGCGGTCTTGGTGTTTTTTACTTATGATAAATACCCCCTAATGATTATGCTCAATACAAATATCTTTCAAATAATCAGCTGTATCAAAACAAATAGAAAAACTCAGAAGCAATAACAGGATAAGTTCATGCGTTTACTACCATCCAATTTTGAGACATTAAAACGTCGGGCTAAACAAAGCATCATGCCATTACTGACACCACATTTACTTAAGCTACGCATCAATACCTATGCACCTTATGTCGGTGCAGGTATCAAAATCGATCATATCAATCTAGATCAAGGTCTGTGCGTCGTCAGTATGGGACTTAATGCTTTGAACAAAAATATCGTCGGCACTCAGTTTGGTGGTAGTTTATATTCGATGGTTGATCCATTTTATATGATTATGCTCATGCATCAATTGGGCAGTAGCTACGTGGTGTGGGACAAAAGCTCACATATCGACTTTGTCGCGCCAGGTAACAGTAAAGTGATCACTCGGATGAAAATCCCCAGTGCTGAAATCATCACTATTCAAGAACTGGCCAAAGATGGTGATGCGGTCTTTCGTGAATATCAGGCCGATATCTTTGATGATCAGCAAAAACTGATCGCCACTGTCACCAAAACTATCTACATCCGACTGCGTAAGTACAGCAAATCTAAAGACCAAAGTAGTCGTATAGATAATTTTGATGATTAGGGTTAAAGCGTACTGAACATGTCGTTTTCAATTAAAATTTAAAACCACACATACAAAAACCCCAACCTAGCTTTCGCATAGATTGGGGTTCCGTCTTTTTTGGTATGGCCCGCTTATTTATAAATAAACCTATGAATAAGGGCTTGTATCTACTCTCGCCTTACCTATCATCAACCGTATAATCATACGGCTAAATAGGCATGGCAAACTTGTGCTTAAATACCAGGTGCAGTATCAACTGCATCAGGTACGCCAGCGCTAGTTTTTTTCTTAGCAACTGGACGAGCACCAAGTTTTTCGCGGATACGGGCTGATTTACCAGAGCGTTCACGTAAGTAGTATAGTTTCGCACGACGAACCGCACCACGGCGTTTCACTTCAATGCTTTCAATGATTGGTGAATGCAGCTGGAATGCACGCTCAACACCGATACCGCTTGAGATTTTACGAACGGTAAATGCTGAGTTTAGACCGCGGTTACGCTTAGCAATTACAACGCCTTCGAAAGCCTGTAAACGCTCACGCTCACCTTCACGTACTTTTACTTGAACCACAACGGTATCGCCGGGTGCAAAGTTTGGGCGCTCAAGCAATTGAGCGTTTTCGATGACCTGAACCAATGGATGCTTGTTGCTCATGAGAGTTATCTCCTCACATTAGATAATAGAGGCTTAACGCATATCACCTGTTTGTAATAATTAATCGCATCTCTTTATAGTGAGACACAACGTAAATGGGTTATAACCAACGGCCACTATGCGATGACTCGTTTTATTAGTGCTCAAAATTCTATTTCTTAACCGTTTATCAAATGTGAAAAAAACCAAATTTCAACAATCTATTTTTTATCTGCTTTTGCCAATGCTTTTAACCACTTCGCTTGCGCTACCGTTGGTGTGAACGCTTGCCATAAGTCTGGACGACGCGCTTGCGTGCGACTGACTTGCTGACTAAAACGCCACTTAGCGATGTTGGCATGGTGACCTGATAGTAATACTTCAGGAACAGCCATACCCGCAAAATCATGCGGTTTCGTATAATGTGGACAATCAAGCAAGCCATCGACGAACGAGTCTTGCTCAGCTGACTTGTCGTCACCCATGATATCTGGCAAACGACGTATCACACTATCCATCATCACCATTGCTGGCAGCTCGCCACCAGTCAACACATAATCACCCAGCGATACTTCCATATCGACATATTGCGCCAGTAAGCGCTCATCAATCCCTTCGTAACGACCACATAATATAATCATGCCATCGTACTCAGTCATATTGACCACACTACTTTCGCTGAGCGTTTGTCCTTGTGGCGACATATAAATCACCGGACAATGCTCACTGTCAACACGGCAGCCATGTTGACTCGCTCGCAGGCGCGCATCCTCGATAGCTTTTGACAATGGCTCAGCCATCATCACCATCCCAGGACCGCCACCATAAGGGCGCTCATCAATACGGCGATAGTTATCAGTGGTATAATCACGTGGATTAATGCATTCAATCGTCACTTGCTCTTGAGTGACTGCTCGCCCCGTGATACCAAACTCACGAATCGTCGCAAACATCTCAGGAAAAATACTAATGACGGCAAAATACATCTGATGTCTACTTGCACAATGGCTAATGAAGGTTAAATGAATCGATGCGACTATCGACGACGCTTAGCGATAAAGCCGAAACTTATATCAGCAAAGCTTGTATCAATAATCACTCGGCCATGCCACAAGTACGGTTTTTTCAGTCATATTGACCTGCATTACCGTTTGCTTATGCCATGGGATCAGGCGTTCTTCCTTATCCAAGCTGTCTGAATTAGGTGCCACGCGCATAATGTCATGGGCACCAGTTTCAAACATTTCAGTAATATTGCCTAGATACTCAGCTTGCTCGTTCATCACGCGCAAGCTGACCAAATCCGACCAATAATATTCATCTTCAGCTGTTTCAGGCAGAATGTTTTGCTCGACCCAAACGGTAACACCGTTCATGGTCTCAGCAACATTACGATCAGGAACCTGCTCAAACTGAGCCACAATTCCTGTTCCTTGCTCACGCCATGCCTTTACAGTCAAAGGTTTCATGCCAGTGGCAGTTTTCATCCACCACGGCTTCATATCGAATATCGCTGTGCGATCATCCGTCTCACTGAATACCCAAAGCCAACCTTTGATGCCGTAAGGCTTTTTGAGCTGACCAATTTTCATAAGGGCACTAGCGTTTGGAACAGATGACATAGCAGCTAACCTAACAATGATTAAAACAGCAATTGTAAAAACAATTGTGTCAAAAGCGATAAACAGTTAATGGCGCACCCTGGTGAGACCAGTTACGCTATGTATTCTAAAGTCTACTGAGTGAGATCATAGTCAGACTATAAACGTCTCAGTAATAACCTAAACTTAAGCAGTTGCTTCAGTTTGAGCTACAGACTTGTTGTAAGCTTTTGCTAATGAAGCAACGCGATCTGAAGGTTGTGCACCTTTAGCGATCCACGCATTGTACGCTTCCATATTCAAACGTACTGCTTCTTCAGACTCTTTAGCGAGTGGGTTAAAAAAGCCGATGTTTTCAATATAGCGACCGTCACGCGCGCGGCGTTGATCAGCAACAACTACTTGATAAAATGGGCGTTTCTTGGCACCGCCCCGTGCTAAACGAATAACAACCATGTGAATTCTCTCTTTCGCAGGTATACCAAAAAGGGCATAATTATAGCACAGTCTTATTTTATTGAAAACATAAACTGTGCTTATTTAATTATTTATTAACAATAGCTTAAATGCACCTATATGTAAATTAGAATTATGAATCGTCAACGATTATGCAGCCTCGTTCTTGTGCGCTCAATTCTATTAAATCGCTAAAACACTGTTAGGTGGCTTTTCTATATTCTATTTAGGGCATGTCATCAATTAGCACCTCGATACATTTAGCGGTCTTAAAATGGCTAAATATAATTATGCAAATTTGAGCCATCAGCGTAGTTACTTGATTGTGCTACCCTACCGCCCTCTATAATGGTCTAATAAAAACAGTCTACAATAGACTTTAACACCCAATGTCGGCAACGTGCTTGATTAGGGTCTTTTTAACACGACTTTATTCTATCACTTTATTATTTATCTACGCCTTGGACTCATATGATCATCCCAAACCCCAAACCACCTCGCAAAGGTTGGCTGCCACGCTCCTATTCGAACAGTTGGTTGACCACGTTGATGGTGGCCTTTATTGTCCTTATCAGTGTCGGCTTATCGATTGTGTTTTTTTGGCGCAGTCTTTATTTGCCAGAGCTAAAAAATCATGCGCGTTATCTGACCAGCGAGCTACGTTTGATGAATAGCGTCAATAGAGACTGGCAGGATAACCCTAAGGTACGGCAGTGGATATATCAACATTCGCACGTGGTGGTGGTCGACAATCCTAGTGACTTCCCACAAGTAGCAGATAAAGCGTTTGTGGGAGTTTTTACCGATGTATTGCAGTACGAAATCGGGGCACAGTTGGGTCGACCGGTTGAGGTATATTTTAAATTCAAACCAACGCCGCAGCTTTGGGTACAAGACAGCCGTGACACCAGTTTTTGGATTCGTGAACCCGTGGTTTATTATTCTCAATATAGCCCAGGATTGTTAGTACTATTCCTCATTGGATTGCCTATATTATCGCTGCTGACCATTATTTTATTAGCACGGCAATTGAATCGTCCGCTGCGTTATTTACAGCGTGCGGCGACCAATTATATTCGCCTTGGTCACGCTACTACCTTGCCGACACGCAACGGCCCTACTGAAATTCGCCAAGTAAATATGGCGTTCAATCGTCTATTTACCACACTCAATCAAGCACAAAAAGAGCGCACAATTATGCTTGCGGGTATCTCGCACGATTTGCGCACGCCTTTGACTCGTATGCGCTTGACCGCAGAGATGCTACCGGATGATTTTTTTCGCGAGGGTTTGATTTATGATATTGAGGATATGGATGCGATTTTAGAACAGTTCATCTCATTTATGAAAGATGGCTCGGATGAACCAGTGCGCCTGACCAATTTAGACACCATATTTAATGAAATCATGGTGCAATTTGCGCCAATGAAATTTATTTATCAATCGGAATGTGACAAAGTAGTACCAGTGCGACCTCTCTCGATTAAGCGCTTGGTCATTAATCTGGTCAACAATGCCAATCGGTATGGCAAGCCGCCTATTTATCTTTCAGCAACTGTCGTACCAACGTTCATAGAAACAACTGAAGTAGAAGACAGCGACGTAGTCTCTGAAAATGAAGTCAATAAAGAAGCTCAAGAGCAGCTGATGATATGTGTAAGGGACTGTGGTGATGGCGTAGCAGAAGATCAATTAGAGCGCATCATGCAGCCTTTCGAACGCGGTGAGACAGCACGTACCACGCAAGGTAGTGGCCTGGGTCTGGCGATTGTTGACCGTATTGCACGGTTACATCATGGTACGGTTGAAGCCATCAATCATCCTGAAGGCGGACTACAAGTCTGTGTGCGTATCCCTTTGCTATCCAAGGTAGCAGGAGAGCAAACATTAGCAGCTAATACAGATAAAACGTCGAGGGCAGATATTACCTTTAATAAAGACCTCTAAAAAATTGACAAAAGACGATTTCATAATCGTCTTTAAAAGTTGGTGTGATAACTTAGGGCGTGTTGAACATTCGACCATGGCACTGACAGATACTATTTTTTAGACAGTTCGACGTTAAAAATAGTAAGTTTAGTCATTCTAAGCGTCTGTTTTTAACAATGAAGTGGCAAAAAATAGTCCTGTCTCCCTTTGTTGGTATTAGAGCTGATGTTAAAACTGCCCCATACTGCGTTGTAAACCTAGTTAAGGCACTAGCCCGTCGTTTTACGCCTTGTCTGGAGCAGTTTTAGCGATCAGCAGTGCCTATTTGTCAATGTTCAACACGCCCTAACTGTTTCAATATTTAGGCAACAAAAATTATTCCCGTACGCCGATAATCGGTGGAATATACTCAGCACTATTAGTGAACGCTAGAGGCTGAGTAATTTCATCCTGCGCGGCTTTGAGCGTTTGAGTCGTGGTTGGCTGCTGTAGAAATAAATAATAACCCAGCGTCAACGCATTCAGTAGCACCAAACCACCAAATAAATACGGCATCCTCTGCCCTCCTCTATTTTCCAACTTATAAAACCTGTTATTACAGGTTTGCTACCAAAGCATGTCAGCCTAGTTCACCATATATTGAGCGCTTAGTCTATTTTTTGCTGGTCAAAATACTTATAATTTTACAGACATAAAATAGCTGCTTGCATTATTTAATCTCAAAATCACGGTCGCTTTTTTCTTGGGTTAATTTATCAGCAGCCAGCACTTGCGTCAAAGGTTTGATAGGCCATGTCATCACAAATCTAGCACCGCCAAGATCACGGCTTTCGTCTACCTTCATACTGCCATTAAACCAAAAGGCAATACGCGATACAATAGACAGTCCTAGACCATAGCCACCAGAGGCTCGTGTACGGCTGTCATCTAAGCGTGAAAATGGAATAAATACTTTTTCGCGGTCAGCCTCTGCAATACCTTGACCATCGTCCTCCACGCTGACGAAAGCATTGCCCTTTTTGACGCCCGCACTAATAATAATGGTCGTTTCTGCATAGCGTAAAGCATTACCCGCAAGGTTTTGAATGACACGGTGCAAATATCGTCTGTCTGCTACTGCTGTTACTTTAGGATTTGGCAGATTGGCGACGATTTTTATAGGTTTGCCTAAGGCATTGGTTTCGCGCTCAATCTGTTCGAGCAATTCTTTAAGATTCACCGGCTCTAGATCGAGTTTTGGTGAGCCTTCTTCAAGCTTAGCATAGGTCAAAATCTCATCAATGAGGCCATTGAGCGACTCAATATCCTCGTCGATATAATCACGCTGCATAAAACGTGAGTCTTCATCATCGGTATCTGCTAGCATATCGACGGCAAAGCGAATACGAGCCACCGGTGTACGTAACTCGTGCGATACCGCGCGCGTCAGCTCTCGCTGCGACTCAATCAAACGCTTAATATGGGCGGTCATGGCATTAAACGTCGCTGACAGACGTGCAATTTCGTCTTGCCCAATGACCTGTACTTGGATATCAAGATTGCCTTGACTCACCTCATTAACACCGACTTGGATCAATTGTAATTTACGCTCGAGCGGAAAAATGAGCGCATAGACACCCAGACTGATCAAAAACATACTAATTAGAATCATACTGATAATCAGATTAAGCGGGAACCAATTGAACAAAGGAACCGGCCCAATCAGAATCGCCATATCGTTGATTTCAGATGGCACAATGATTTTGATAGATGAGTTACTTTTACTGCTATTGGTGTCTTGCAATAAAATGACCACTTCATCGCGGCGCAGACGCGCCATCTGATCTGTGTCCAACTCAAGCGTATTTACGGCTTTAAATGCCAAAGGAAAAGAGAACTTTTCTTCCAATTCAGCCAAGCGAGCACGCTTATCCGACAGCGTTATATGATAGGACAAATCATCCAGTAGGAACACAGCAATGGCACGTACTTGCTGCTCAGTGACTTGAGTAACTCTAGCGGTCAACACGCTTTTACTATCTGGTAAACGATAATAAACGTCTGCGTAGACGGGCTGACTCACATAACGCACAACGGTATTGCCGTTCTCAAAACGTCGCAATTCGCTGGCATTAAAATCGACTTTTTCAATCGGCACAACACTAAAAGTCGCGCCAAACAAACTACTGGCATCAGACAGCCAGTACTCACGCTGCATCTCATTGTCTTGGTGTGCAATTCCTTCGCTGACTAAATGAAAAGCACCTGTTGCCATGCTTTCACGGTAGGATTGTACGCGCTCTTTATTGATGGTATCCATCAATAGTTGAGCAAATAATGCCACACACAAACAGACGATGAGTAGTCCAGCATAAATACGGACAAAAATACTATGTTTTAAAGAAGAGACTAATGACATACGTGCCGTGACCAACTTAGTAAATAATAACGACTGATAACATTTAGTATATAAATGACGCAATATTAATGATATCGAGCATCGTTGAATAGAGATAAACCCTGACCGCTATGTTTTGATTTTATGTGCCAGTAACCTGATTACCTATGCGCATCACATCTATTTAGTCAGTATCTATAATAATGGCTTAATTAAACCACATAACACCACATTTAAGTTCAAAAATTAAGATTTCGCCACAAAAAAACCAGCATCATTGCTGGTTTTTTTATCTAAATTGCACTAACAATCAATCTTTGCATAAGCAAGACTGGCTAATTCAGTTAATGAATTAGTTGCCTTCTTTGACAAATAAATAACCTTTACTACGTACGGTTTTGATACGTTTTGGATTTTCTGGATCATCACCGATTTTTGGACGAATGCGCGAGATACGTACATCAATCGAGCGATCTTGACCATCATACTCAATACCACGTAGACGCTCAAAAATATCTTCACGAGAGAGAATACGACCAGCATTAGAAGCCAGCAACCATAGCAAGTCATATTCAGCACTGGTGAAATCGACCAGTTCATCACCCAAATTCACTGAACGACCACCGTTATCGATGACCAATTCGCCAAATTCTAAGCGTTGTGGCACATCTTCTGATGGTGCATTTTCTGAGCGACGCAATAAAGCACGGATACGGGCAAGCAGTACACGCGGCTGAGCAGGTTTGGCGACATAATCATCGGCACCCATCTCAAGACCCAATACCTGATCCATATCTTCAGTACGAGCGGTCAACATCAAGATAGGGTTCTGGTAGTGCGGACGTACCTCACGGCAGACTGTAAGCCCATCGCTACCAGGAAGCATGACATCAAGCACGACCAAATCTGGTTGTTCGTTGACAATGCGGCGAATGGCACGATTGCCATCAGTCTCAATTGCCACTTCTAAACCGTTTTTCACCAAGTAATCTTGGGTCAACATGGCCAGACGCTCATCATCCTCAACAATCAAAATTCGGGGGGTGTTGTCTTCTTCAGTTGTTGTCATTGTTATATCCTCTAATACATCTAATTTAAAAGCAGTAAAAGTAAGAGCGGTAAATTAATAGCGCCACCGAGTGGCACAATTGATGTTCGTATAGCTGTTACAAACTTGGTAGGACAGTATACTATTAAACATACAGCTTCCTATACTATAGCTTATAGTCGTTAACAAAACCTATAAACTACGACTATTAAAACTTTAGTTTGCGTCCAAGATTATATGATTTGTACTGCCAAAAAACCTAACACACTCTCTATCAAGCAGTTAAGAGGCCAATAGGTATGAACCATCAAACCCTTTAGATAAAATAGCTCTAGTACGTTTTTGATATTCTTGGTAATTGTTGTCCAACAGCTAATATAGCGAGATATATGGATTGCCGCTAGTGACTTTTGCATAAAATTATTAATATTGGCTATCTGTTAATTAAAAGTGCGGACTATATCGTGTATTTATTCAAACCTAACACAGAAACCCCGCATTATAGTGAATAGTTTAATATTCCATAGCGAATAGCTTGATACATCGTACCACGACCTAAATTCACACCAAATAATGAGCAAAAAAAACAGCCCATAATGGACTGTTTTTTGAGATATAAGACTGGATTAAACGTAAAGTTTAACACTGCAAATAATAAGACTAAGCACGGTTTTTGTACTTACGGATAGCTTGTAGCTGTCCTACGGACTCTGCCAATGATGCCAAGGCAGCGTTGGTTTGTACCGTATCTGATTGATTGACCAGCATTTGCTCTGCTTTTTTACGTGCTTCAACAATTTTGCTTTCGTCAAGATTATGGGCGCGCATCGCTGTATCAGCCAATACCGTGACCATTTTTGGTTGTACTTCTAGTACACCACCTGATACGTAAATCACTTCTTCTTCACCGTTTGGTGTTTGCACTCGCATCGCACCCGGTTTTAACAAAGTAATAAGCGGTGTGTGACCTGGCAATACACCAATCTCGCCTTCGGTACCAGTCGCTATTAACATGCTAATTTCGCCTGAATACAACTCTTCACGGGCACTTACGACGCGACATTGTAACGTTGCCATACTTAACTCCTTACTATCAAAACGCGATCAAAAAACAGTAAAAACTGTAATGCGTTACTGATGAGTAGATAAACGTATTATAGCCTATCTACTCGTTAGCCAATGCTTGAGCAACTTACGCTGCAGAAGATTTCATTTTTTCTGCTTTGGCAACCACTTCATCGATGCCACCAGCCATATAGAAGGCCTGCTCTGGTAAGTCATCGTATTCACCAGCGATGATTGCTTTAAAGCTAGCAATGGTATCGCGTAGTGGTACATATTTACCAGGTGCACCAGTAAAGATTTCAGCAACGTGGAATGGCTGTGACAAGAAGCGCTGAATCTTACGAGCACGATAAACGACTAGTTTATCTTCTTCTGACAACTCATCCATACCCAAAATTGCGATGATATCTTTAAGCTCTTTATAGCGCTGTAGAATTTCTTGAACACCGCGAGCAACGTTGTAATGTTCTTCACCGATCACTTGTGGATCTAGCTGACGTGAGGTTGAATCTAATGGATCAACCGCAGGATAGATACCTTGTGATGCGATATCACGGCTTAGTACAACCGTTGCATCCAAGTGAGCAAACGTCGTAGCAGGTGATGGATCCGTCAAATCATCCGCAGGGACATATACGGCTTGAACTGACGTGATTGAACCTGACTGAGTTGACGTAATACGCTCTTGTAGCATACCCATCTCTTCAGCTAGTGTTGGCTGATAACCAACCGCTGATGGCATACGGCCAAGCAGTGCTGATACTTCAGTACCGGCTAGTGTATAACGATAGATATTATCAACGAACAGCAATACGTCACGACCTTTACCAGTAGCAGGATCTTTCGTATCACGGAAGTACTCAGCCATAGTCAAACCAGACAGCGCAACACGTAAACGGTTACCCGGTGGCTCATTCATCTGACCATATACCATGGCTACTTTAGATTTACTAAAGTCTTCAGTGTTTACAACGCCAGCTTCTTGCATTTCGTGATAGAAATCATTACCTTCACGAGTACGTTCGCCGACACCAGCAAATACTGACAAGCCTTCATGCTTAAGCGCGATGTTGTTGATCAATTCCATCATGTTGACTGTTTTACCAACACCAGCACCACCAAATAGACCAACTTTACCACCTTTAGCGAACGGGCAAAGTAGATCGATAACTTTGATGCCTGTTTCTAACAATTCAGTACTGTTTGACTGATCCGCATAGCTTGGCGCTTCACGGTGGATAGACCATTTTTCGTCAGCTTCTACAGGACCTTCTTCATCGATAGGACGACCAAGAACATCCATGATGCGACCTAGGGTACCAATACCGACAGGCACAGAAATAGGTGCACCAGTATTAGTAACAGGTAGGTTACGCTTTAGGCCTTCAGTTGAACCCATGGCAATAGTACGTACGATGCCATCACCTAATTGTTGCTGTACTTCTAGGGTGGTTTCAGTACCATCTACTTGCAAAGCATCATAAATCTGAGGAACTTCACTACGGTTGAACTCAACGTCAAGAACCGCGCCAATAATCTGTACAATACGACCGCTACTCATTGCGTTCTCCTTGAACTTCTATATATAGGTGTAGTCAATTATGAAACAGCAGCAGCACCGCCAACGATTTCCGAGATTTCTCGGGTAATCGCCGCTTGACGCAGCTTGTTATAAACCAACTGTAAATCGTTAATTAGGTCACCAGCATTATCTGTTGCCGCTTTCATCGCAACCATACGTGACGACTGCTCAGAGGCAATGTTTTCCATTACCGCTTGATAAACAATCGACTCAATATAACGGCCAAGCAATTCATCAATCAACGTCTTGATGTCAGGCTCGTAGATATAATCCCAGCTAAGTTCTGTCTGTATACCGCTCTCTTCGTCACCAAATGAGCCCTCTGGTAGAGGTACTAATTGATTGACGGTTGGCTTTTGAGTCATGGCATTAACGAATTTGTTATATACCACATAGATACGGTCTATATTACCGTTACTATAATCCTCAAGCATGGCCTGAACGGGTGCATTTAATTGCTCAAACGTTGGTTTGTCGCCATAGTCGGTCACGGCTGAGGTGACTTTTCCGCCGAAATTTTTGAAGAAACTGACGCCTTTGGCACCGATGACTGCAAACTCAGCTTGAACAGACTGATCTTGATACTCGTGAATGCTTTTGGTGAGCGCTTTGAATAGGTTAATATTCAAACCACCTGCGAGACCACGATCAGAGGTAACGACAATATAGCCGACCTTGTTGACTGGACGCGATACCATATAAGGATGTTTGTAGTCTGATGAGGCATGCACCAAATGTGAAATAACCCGGCGCATACTATCAGCATACGGGCGACCCACTTCCATGCGCTCTTGGGCACGGCGCATCTTACTTGCTGCTACCATTTGCATAGCGCGAGTAATTTTTTGGGTGCTTTTAATACTGGTGACTTTGGCACGTATCTCTTTTAAGCTTGCCATAATGATTCCAATATAAGAGGGTTAAAAAGCATTGGCGCCTGCAACAATTTTTTAATATAAAACATTGAACTGATCAAATAATATTTCAAATCTTGTGGCAACACGCGATCTAATACCGATGATGGTTAAAGCAGTGACGCGCCTGTCTCAGCAAAAAGCTTATCAGACAACGCGTCACCTTATAGGCTGTCAGCGACAGCCATAACCAGTTCGGCTTAACCCGTTAAATTAATAACTGTGATTTTGTTTAAAGGTCTCTAAAGCTGACTTTAAACGACCTGCGATATCATCATTATAGTTCGCAGTATCATCAATCTCACGCATCAATTCACTTTGCTCATCATGCATGTAACGTAAGTAAGATTCTTCGAAAGCACCAATTTTTTCAACTGGAACGTCTGATAAGAAACCTTCGTTCGACGCATAGATAACCGCTGCTTGCTCAGAGATAGACATTGGCTGATACTGTTTCTGCTTCATCAGTTCAGTCACACGCTCACCATGATCAAGCTGTTCACGAGTCGCGTCATCAAGATCTGAGGCAAACTGGGCAAATGCTGCTAGTTCACGATACTGGGCTAGTGCGGTACGGATACCACCAGACAGCTTCTTAATAATCTTAGTCTGAGCAGCACCACCAACACGAGATACCGAGATACCAGCGTTGACTGCCGGACGGATACCTGAGTTGAATAGGCTAGACTCTAAGAAGATCTGACCATCAGTGATTGAAATCACGTTAGTCGGTACGAATGCAGATACGTCACCAGCTTGGGTTTCAATAATAGGCAATGCGGTTAAAGAACCTGTCTTACCCACTACTTCACCATTGGTGAATTTTTCTACGTACGCAGCGTTTACGCGTGATGCACGCTCAAGTAAACGTGAATGTAAATAGAATACATCACCAGGATACGCTTCACGACCTGGCGGACGACGTAGCAATAGTGAAATCTGACGATAAGCAACTGCTTGTTTTGATAAGTCATCAAAAACAATCAGAGCATCTTCGCCGCGGTCACGGAAGTATTCGCCCATCGTACAACCTGAATACGGTGCGATATACTGTAGTGCTGCTGGCTCTGATGCTGAAGCAACTACTACTGTAGTGTATTCAAGTGCACCAGTTTGCTCAAGCTTACGTACGACGTTTGCGATGGTCGAACGTTTCTGACCGATTGCCACGTATACACACTTGATACCAGATGATTTTTGCGCAATGATCGCATCGATAGCCATCGCGGTTTTACCCGTCTGACGGTCACCAATGATAAGCTCACGCTGACCACGACCGATTGGAATCATGGTATCAACGGCTTTATAACCAGTCATTACTGGTTGATCTACTGACTGACGGTCGATCACGCCTGGGGCGATTTTTTCGACTTTGTCAGTCATTTTGGCATCGATAGGACCTTTGCCATCAATAGGATTACCCAAAGCATCAACAACACGGCCTAGCAGCTCAGGACCTACGGGTACTTCAAGAATGCGACCAGTACAATAGGCTTTTTGGCCTTCTTGTAGTTTTAGGAAGTCGCCCAGTACTACCGCACCAACAGAATCACGCTCTAAGTTAAGCGCCATCCCATAGATTTCACCTTCAAACTCAATCATTTCGCCGTACATGGCATCTTCAAGACCATGAATCTGCACGATACCGTCAGATACTTTGACAATCGTGCCTTCATTCTTTGCAGTTGCACCCGCATCAAGGTCTTGAATACGCTGCTTAATCAGGTTACTGATTTCCGCTGGATTCAATTGTTGCATTGCCTTGTTTCCTTTAATTTATGATAACCCGCCCACTGACTTAAATGCTCTTACTATCACGCAGTTTTTATATATCTACGTTGATGAATGGCATTAGGCAGTTAGCTGTGTTTTTAACTGTTGTAACTTGCCGCGCATCGAATCATCAATGATTTTGTCACCGACTTTGATCGTAGCGCCAGCCAAAAGACTAGGATCAACCGACTCATGAATCACCACACTAGCATTTAGCGAAGCAGCAAGACGTGTTTGGAGCATATCACGCTGTGCATCGGTCAATGGATAGGCGGAGGTCACGTAGGCATCAAGCTGCTTTAAGCTGGTTGCCTTATGACGGCGATAATGCGCATAAACTTCAGGAAGCAGCGCCAGACGCTCTTGTTCTGATAACTGATTAACGAAGTTACTAAGTGCCACTGATACTTTTGGATAGCTGGCGTTGTTGTCTGGGCGAGCCCCTTGGGCCTCACCTAATAACTGCTTAAAAGCAGAATCATCAGCGCTAGCTACTTGTGTATCATAAAGATCGATCAAAGCAGCTGACTTATGCTCAGCAGAAACAGCTGGATTGTCTAGCCAAGTACTGAACGACTTGTCATTGACAATGTTACTGGCAATAAATAAGAAGTTTTCCCACTCATTTACTACCCCGTTTTCATTGGCATAGTCAAACGCGGCTTTAGCGTACGGTCGTGCTAAGGTTGATAAGTCAGCCATTATATCCTCACAATTACAGCTTCGCCGCCAGTTGGTCTAACATACTGGCATGTTTTTGCACATCGACTTTGTCTTGCAAAATCTTTTCTGCACCAAGCACAGCCAGTTCAGCAACTTGGGCACGCAATGATTCACGCGCTTGATTGATTTCTTGGTCGATAGATGCTTGCGCTTGTTGACGAATGCGCTCGCCTTCCGCTTGGGCTTGCGTTTTGGCATCTTCGACAAGCTGGTTGGCGCTCTTGTTCGCTTGCTCGATTAGAGCAGCAGCTTTGGTCTTTGCAAGATTAAGCTCCTGCTGGACATCTTGCTCCGCGGTCGCCAGATCTGCTTTTGCTTTTTCTGCGGCATTCAAGCCTTCAGCAATTTTACGCTGACGCTCATTGATGGCACCGATAAGTGGTGGCCACACGAATTTCATGCAGAACATCACAAAGATTGCAAAAGCAATGGCTTGACCGATGAGGGTAGAATTGATATTCACGTGATCACCTCTTTGTTAATGAAAAATCAGTTTCATTGATCATATTTGATAGCCAAACTTTGGCTATGGTTAAGATACAAACTTTGACTACCAAACATTTACAACTGAGCTTTCTGATTAACCTGCTAGAGGGTTAGCGAATAACAATAGCATAGCAATACCAACACCGATCATCGGAATAGCATCAAGAAGACCTGCTACGATGAACATACGAGTTTGCAATTGTGAGCCAAGTTCTGGCTGACGCGCAACACCTTCTAAGAATTTGCCGCCTAGAATAGCAAAACCAATACCTGTGCCAAGTGCGCCAAGACCGATAAGTAGCGCTACTGCTATAACTGTGTAACCACCTAATACTGGATCCATTGATGTATCCTCATTTACCTATTGAATGTCTAATTAATGTTCAGTTGATGATGCAAGCGACATGTAAACTATCGTTAGCATCATAAATACGAACGCTTGAAGTGTAATAATTAAGATGTGGAAGATCGCCCACGGTACTGATAACGCCCATTGAATCCAAAACGGCATCAGGGCAATCAGTATGAAAATCAATTCCCCAGCATACATGTTACCGAATAGACGCAAGCCAAGTGATACAGGCTTTGCAATCAAGGTAACTGCTTCTAGAATAAAGTTAATGGGAATCAAAATGGCTTGCATGATTGGGTTTTTGGCACTAAACGGATGGAGCGTTAACTCACCGACAAAACCACCCAACCCTTTTTCTTTAATGCTATAAAAGATAATCAGCGCAAAGACAGAAAATGACATGCCAAGCGTGATGTTAGGATCAGTCGTTGGCACAATCTTGAAGAATACGTGATGTGGATCATGACCCATCATGGCGCCAACTTGCCCCGCAAGACTTGGAATAAAGTCGATAGGCAATAAATCCATCAAGTTCATCAAGAAGATCCACACAAAAATAGTCAACGCCAGTGGCGCAATCAGTTTTGAGGTACCACTATACGAATCACGAACGTTGTTATCAACAAACTCAACGATCAACTCAACTGCTGCCTGAGTTTTGCTTGGTACGCCTGAAGTGACTTTTTTGGCAACCATCCAAAAGATGGTGCAAAATAAGATACCCAGGCCAACTGACCAAAGCATAGAATCAAGATGGATAGCTTTAAAGCCCATAAGCCCTGCTTCTTCAGCAGTATAGGCAACTTTCCAGCCTTCGCCCGGCAAATAGCCGTACGTCCAATTCGTTAAGTGGTGAGAGATATATTCTGATGATGTTTGTTGCTCGGATGCCATAATGTAAGCTTCTTATTAATCAACGATTTAATCAACTACCAAAAATACGGTTGTCATCTGATGAGGCGATTGGTGGGTCTTTTTCCCACGTGTCTCACGTAAGGAGATAAAACCAACCAAGGCGCTCATGTAACCAACAACATCCAACCCATAGTTCTATTTACTAGTGCTATATACCTAGCTTAGTATAAATTTTAGCTATCAAAAAAGGGCTTATGATTATTCATTAATAGCCCTTTAATGTTTATATCGAATAGGTGTCTGCTCATACCTGCCTTTTTAGGCAAACGCTTAATATAGCGTCCAAAAACAAAGCAGTTAGCTGCCTATATTAATGCAGCGTTGTATTCGTGTAAAGTCTATTATGACTTTTTTATCCGCTGTATGAACAAGTTAGCGGCTATTGACCTTTAGTGGCATGGGTTTGCATCATTCGTGAAATTGTAAAAATAAAATTATAAGTGATGGCAATTAACCAAACTATATCTTATCTATAAGACTATTTTTACTTTTTACGCTAATTTCAACGACTTATAGCAGTAACTTATAAGTCCATACCTTAACGTCAAATCAGTTATTTGTCATTCTTTTGGCTTTGTGAAGCTAGCCATAGAGAAGTTGGACGGCAGGATGACTTATCTAACGCTAATAGATACTTACTCACTTCAATACTGATCGTAAAGAGTGCTAGCGTATGTGCCACAACATCCAACTGTGACTAATTTGCATTACCATAAAACCGATGAACAACGCAGGCGCTGATAGGGGTTGTACGGTAATAAAAATTAGTGCGAAACCAAACACTGTCAGTAGCCATTTGACCATCTGACCTCGATATAGCTGGCTGACGATGTGTCGGCGCGCGCGATATCCAGTATGCCAAAAGATAAAATTTGCAAAGACGGCTTGTGTGGCGAAACTAAGTAGCGCACCGATCGCGGTACTTTTTGCTACTATCAGCCCACTGTCTAGCCAAGTCACATCTACTACCCAGCTGATAATAATCAGGATAAATAAAATCCATGCTTGGCGTTTCAGGTAGATGCCAATCTCATCTTTTTGCGTGCGTTTAGCAGGCTTGGTCATCAGCAGCTATCCTATAGTATTGGGATAATGTCGCATATTTGCCACGATTTTATCCGTGACCAGTTTATTCATGACCATTTTATCCATGAAAAGTCACTATACAGACGTTGCTTTTTAACCAAAATAAAACGCCACTTATTATAGGGAGCGCGCGCGCGATTAGCAAGTAAAATATGCGCCTTATCAAGCATTTGATTGTTTAGCGCTAACGCTCCCTCTAAAAACTTAGTAAAGCCTAGCTAATATCTTATAAAATAAAGGTCTTGGCGCTCGACAATTTGATAATGCTATCGAGTGCTAAGACCCTTTTAAATAACGTTTTATGCTAGGGCATGCCTTTAATCTTAACAAAAGTGAGTAAGTAACTAAAAATGGCTATGCGATACATTGGCGGATTTGCTGCGCCATACTCTGCCAGCCACTAACGAAGTCTTTACTGGTGCTCATGTCTTCAGCTTGCACGGTACTCTTCACAGGTTGTAGCTTAGCGAGCAACCCTTTAGCTGGCGCACTTGGACTAACCAAACACATTTGCTTGGCAGGACGCTTCTCATTTAGCCAGCGTAACTGACTGGCTTTTGGTGCTAAGTGGTGATCGGTGCTTAGACTGCCAACGAGCTGTAGCTTTAAGCTGTCCTCCATATACTGATAGGCATCGTGATACGCCCAATAAGGCAATGCTTTTGTCGCTGTACTCTGCTTTATAGCCAGCACTTCTTTATCCAGTCGCTTGGCAAATTTTTGTGCATTGGCTTGATAGAGAGCTTTATATTGTGGATTTGCATGGCTATGAATCACGGCAAGCGCACGGGTGATGGCTTTGGCATTTTCAGGATCGAGCCAAATATGCGGATCTAGCGTGCCAGTGATAGCTTCGCCTTTGACATCGCGTAGTGGATGGCGGTTGAACGCATCAAACTTGAATAAAGCAATGGCATTGGGCGCGCTATTGAGACTGGCGGCCAAATTGTTTTCTAATGGCTCGCCAAACCATACCACAAACTTACTGTCTTGAATGGCTTTTATATCGCCCGGACTAATACTACCGTGATGCCCCACCTCCCCTGCTTGCAATAATTGCTTGGCAGGCGGCGCACCTTCAGTCACGGCTTGACTCAACAAGAATAATGGATAATTACTCACGCTAACGGTAGCGGCTTGGGCGCTCAACGTCAGACAGCTTAACGCGACTATCCCAGTAATGAGCAGTCGCTGTAGTACAATGATCGAGCGTAAAGAATGGCTGAAAAATGAATTCATAATAGGCTCTTTAATATTAAGTTGAGGCAGCATACCTGTTTTTCATTTCATTATGTTATACTATAACAATAAAAAACGCCATCATAAAAAGGCGTCATATTTTTTAGGAGTTTGTCCTATGTCCACTACTTCATCGACATGCGAACATTTGCACGATGTGCAACATTTTACCGCGCATGATGTAACCGAGCGCTTGACGGCGGCAAAAGAACAATGCCGCATAAGTGGTGTACGCTTCACGCCATTGCGGCAGCAGATATATCAGTTAGTATTGGCCGCCAATAAGCCCGTTGGTGCCTACGACTTGATCACACAATTGCAGCAAATGCGCTTGTCAGAACCGGATGCACAAGATTCTGCGCCGACCAATCAGCAGACGCCAAAGAATGTCGCGCCACCAACGGTTTATCGCAGTTTGGAGTTTTTGTTGGGCGAAGGCTTGATACATCAATTAACCTCTATCAATGCTTATGTGCCCTGCTGTCACCCACGCGCCCAGCATACCGCCGCATTTTTAATTTGCGATCAATGCCAGCGAGTGCAAGAATGTAGCAGCTTACCGGTACAAGAAATGATGAGCTTTGCGGAGCAAGATGTCGGCTTTATTGTGGCTCGTAGTGTCATTGAGCTCAGTGGTCGTTGCCAAGCGTGCCAATAAAGCTTGCTGTATTTTTTCTTTATTAAGTACTGATCTAGGTACTTATTATTCAGTATTTAGCATTAAGTACTCAGCCATTTATCATTTACCAATATATTAGTCACTAGCCTATGAGCCTGCCCATTTCACCATCAGAGCAATCGTCTGCCTCTATCAGTCTGGATAATAAGACCAACCAAGCTAGCCAGCTGCTGAGCTTAAGCGATATCAGCTATGACATTGGTTCGCAACGCTTGTTATCACATATTAATATCGATATTGCCGTTAACGAGACAGTCAGTCTTATTGGGCCAAATGGCGCTGGTAAATCGACGTTGGTTAAGCTTATTTTAGGGTTGATTGAGCCAACTAAAGGGCAAATGACGCCCCATCATAAGTTACAGCTTGGCTATGTGCCGCAGCGCTTTGCGGTACCGCCAATATTGCCATTACGAGTCTGCGACTTATTGGCGCAAGCAGATAAGAAACGTTTAACGGCTGAGCAACGCCAGTTTATCTTTGATAATTTATCGTTGACGCACCTGCTATCACGGCAAATGCTGCACCTGTCAGGTGGTGAAACGCAGCGAGTTCTATTGGCGCGTGCCTTGTTAGATAAGCCTAATTTATTGATTCTAGATGAGCCGATGCAAGGACTTGACCCTGATACCGAGGTTTGGCTCTATCAGTTTATTGATGAGCTGCCGGACTTCTTACGCTGTGCCATGCTAGTAGTGTCACACGATTTGCATTGGGTGATGAAAGGCAGCCGACGGGTCATTTGTCTGAATAAGCATATTTGCTGCGAGGGACAACCAAGCGAGCTTGCCATTAGTAGTGAGTTTCAAAAGCTGTTTGGTCATCATTACGAGCAGCCTTATGTCCATCAGCCGCACGCCTGTGAACATCACGCGCCAAGCGAGTTGTAATCATCATAACCAAACGACTAAAGCGAAAAAATGCTTTACGACCTTTATTTTATAAACCGTTTATTGGATACATGATATGAGTGCTTGGTTAGCCATTATTGCGCCTGCTTGGATTGCTGGCAGTATTTTAGCATTGCTATCAGCGCCCCTAGGGTGTTTGGTATTGTGGCGACGCATGGCATTTTTTGCCGATGCCTTGGCGCATGGCACGCTGTTAGGCGTTGCCTTGGCTGTGTGGTGGCAACTGCCCATGGGCATTGGTATTGCATTGGTTAGTGTGATAGTGGTATTGGGTTTAGTGCTCATAGATGATGAGCGTTTGCCCGTCGATTCCGTACTGGCGGTGGTTGCAGTGTCTCTGCTATGTTTGGGGCTGTTAGCGCTGACCCAGCTGACCGATCAGCAAGCCAACGTGTTGGGGTTTTTGTTTGGTAATTTGCTCGAGCTTGATTGGGCAGACTTGCCATTAATAGGCGGTAGTGTGCTGGCGGGACTGGTATTGCTCGCATATATTTGGCCCGCACAAATTAAGCTTGCCACTCACGAAGCGTTAGCACGGATTCAAGGCGTCAACCCAACACGGCAGCGGCTGTTTTTTATGGGGTTATTGGCAGGGTTTTGTGCCATTGCTCTACAAGCAGTGGGTAGCTTATTAATCAGTGGCTTGCTGGTGCTACCGGCTTTAACAGCACGTCTATGGTCAGCCTCGCCAAAACAAATGGTGATTATCGCGCTGCTTATCGCTCAGCTTGGGGTTACCTTAGGTGTTTGGGGCAGTATTTGGCTGGATATTCAGACTGGACTATCTATCGTACTGGTATTGGCTATTTTATTTTTTGCAGCGCTGATTTTATCAAAAGTGCTAACGGCAAAATTTTGGACGATGCGCCGTTAGTTATGCCATCTTTATTGTTACGTAGAGACCTTTCATTATTCCTTTGTCCAACTTTATTTCATCAATATTGCTAGAGCTTTCATTCACTTTATGATATAAACTTTCCTTAATGCTATCAATGTAATAGTTAGTAGAATGCTGCATATCGCTCGTTTTGTAAGTGTAGGGCTATAAGCGGCAACATCTTCCATAAAGGATGGGAGAAATGCGCCATAAAACCCCGTAACTAAAAGTGATCGATTTATCCATATTCGTTTTAATAGCAATACTTGTTTTGATTCGATAAGGGACTGACCCAATGCTAAGCTATCCTGCCAATAACATCAGCACGCCAGATGAACAGCTAAACGTGTTGCAGATCACTGATTTGCACTTATCAACGCCCACCTCTGCCCCAGCTAATGACGACATTGACAATAATTCCGATATATCTGTCTGTCAGCATAGCTTTGAAAAAGTCATCGAACAAGCATTAAATGAAGACATCCGCTGTGACCTGATCGTGGTGACGGGCGACTTGGTGAATAAAGTAAAGCCAGCTATCTACGACCATATTTTTGAGGTATTACAAGCGACTGATATTCCTTTTGCCTGTATTGCTGGCAATCATGATGTCACTGATGAGATTGGTAGCGATTTACCTTTTTTTGAGCGGGAACTCGTCGCCCAGCCGATGGATATGCGTTTGCTAAGTCGACACGTTATTGAAACGGAATATTGGCAGCTGCTATTACTGGATTCCTCTATTTCTGGGCAGGTGGCAGGAGAAGTGACAACAACCGATATTGACTGGTTATGTGTGCAGTTGCAAGAATGCAGTAAGCCTGCGCTCATTGCCTTGCATCACCACGTTATACCGATAGAGTCTGACTGGATCGATACTCATATGGCAAAGAATACCGAGGCTTTCTGGCAGCATATGGCACCGTTTGAGCAATTAAAAGTAATCATTAGCGGTCATACCCATCAAGCACAAGTGCGCCACCGTCAAGGGGTCAGCGTTTATAGCACGCCCTCGACTTGCTATCAATTTAAGCCTTATAGAGATGACTTTGCTTACGATGAAAACGCGCGCCCCGGTTATCGCTGGTTGCAATTAGCCAACAATGGAGAGGTTGCAAGCTGGGTTAAAAGGTTGGATACTTGATGCCCAGTTTTATCGGTGTCAATAACACTGTAATTGTCTTTGTCCATATGTTTGATTTAATACAAAAAATTTCGTCCATATGGTTGGCAAAATCAAACTTTGCTTTATGATAAGTGAATAACGATACTGATAAAACCAAATCGCGTTAGGATGGTAACGCGTCTAATCGCAAGCAAAATTATAATAGCTAGGATGGCTACATTGACCACAAGCTAAGTTTTCACAGTCAGTCATTTGTCGCATTATTTAGGCCCAGCCATTTAAATAAAAATATGCATAACAATATACCTGACCATTGATATAAATATATCAATATAACCGTACGATGAGTTCAGCTGTGTTACTTGTGTTACCAAGTGGTAAAACGTTTTATAAAGGGACAACTTATCGCGTTTGTTAAACTTATAACGTCTTGTCTTTTGATATGTCGTTTTATTGAATTAATTTGAAAAAGTAGGATACCCATATGAGCACCGTGACCACGAATCCGAGTGATGTTAAGTTTACTCCTTATGTGCCTGCCAAAGACGAAGAGTATATGTCTGATGCGCAGTTAGAGCATTTTAAGGCTATTTTGTTGGATTGGAAACAGCAACTGATTGGCGAAGCAGATCGCACCAAGACTTATATCCAAGATGAGTCTAGCGCCATGCCGGATATTAATGACCGCGCCACTCAAGAAGAAGAGTTTGCCCTGACGTTGCGTACGCGTGACCGTGAGCGTAAACTCATTCGCAAAATCGATAAGTCTATGGCAGAAATTGACAATGATGATTATGGATTTTGTGAAACTTGCGGGGTAGAGATTGGCTTGCGTCGTCTTGAAGCACGTCCAACAGCAACTCAATGTATCGACTGCAAGACGTTATCTGAGATCAAAGAGCGTCAAAACCAAGGTCATACCTAAACGCTCTCTTATGCTAGCGCATTTAAATGAGTACTGAGTGTCTTATAATAACGAGCGACCATTTATTGGTCGCTCGTTGCGTTTTATAGATCTTGTTCCATAGTCAGTTCAATATAAAAAAGAGACAGCATGACTGATATAAATTTTTTGTAGTCTCTGTCTGCACAGACACAGCAAGCAAGAAAAATTGATATCAACAGTGCTTGATGTATCGATATTACTTTTCACTGACTGCGCTATTTTTCTTGTTTGATGGCAATTTATCTCATTTTTATCAGCATTCTTAAAATGAAGACACGTCCTAACAAAACAAGCGTATTTAATAAATATCTTTTTACTCCGATCTTCTTTATTCTAGCCATATCCTCCTACATTGATAGTCATTACTTTGATAACCCCTACTTTGCAAACTGCCCATATTCCTATTCTCCATCAGCAGCCATTATCACCTCCTATCGGTCGCTTTGCGCCTTCACCCACAGGTGAGCTGCATCTTGGCTCCTTGACCACTGCGCTTGCCAGCTTTTGCCATATCAAGTCGCTCGGTGGCAAATGGCTGCTGCGTATCGAAGATACCGACACGGAACGCTGTGACAGACAATTCACTGAGCAGATTCTTATAGATTTAGAAGTGCTCGGGCTACAGTGGGACGGCGATGTCATTTATCAGTCTGAGCGTATTGATATCTATAATGACTATTTGTCGTCAGCCCTGCTGCCACTGACTTATGGTTGTCAGTGCTCACGTAAGGACTTAGAGCGCTACTGGTCTCAGCAAGCACAGACATCCTCGACGACTCAAACTTTAGAGCCTTTACCAGCAGGTTTGAATGCTACGGATATTAAGCAACTGCTGCCCAATAGACAACGCTACCCGCGCTGCTGCCTCAATGCCAATCTCGATCGTCAACAACACAAGCTGCGCATACAACTGCCAGACCATAAAATCGGGTTTAGCGATGGTATTCAAGGGTTGCAGTGGGATAATCCACAACAAACCTTAGGGGATATGGTGGTTCGACGCCAAGACGGCATGATCAATTATATCTTAGCCGCCAGCCTCGATGATGGGCTACAACAAGTCACTCATATTATGCGTGGCTTGGACATTTTACCCATGACCACTGCTCAGATTAGTATCATGCAGGCGGCTAACTTACCAGCTATCGACCACTGGTATCATCTGCCCTTGATATGCAATCCTGATGGGCAAAAGCTCTCCAAGCAGAACCTTGCCCAACCGATTGATACTCGCGATCCAAGTAAGCTTATCGCCGACGCTTTGCAGCTATTACAGCAACCAGAGGTCGATAGAGATACGCCAACCCGTATGTTAGCGCAAGCAATTGCACAATGGGATAATACCCCGTTAAAAGGCAAGAGCGCGCTTAATCTGCCCAATTATTAAAAAACAAAAAGCGCCGCTGCTGGCGACGCTTTTCTACAAATTAACACCTGCTAATAATAACGGCACTGGCTTTTTTCAATCTCAGGGCTTTCTTTATAAATCTTTAGCAGCAAGGCAACCATCACTAAGCTGATGAGCATGGATGAGCCACCGTAACTAAAGAATGGCATGGTCAAACCTTTGGTCGGAATGGCACCCATATTCATCGCCGCATTGATAATCGTTTGCGCGATAAACACCACACCGATACCAAAAGCGGTATAGCTCATACGCATCTGGCGACGCTTGAGCGCGTTATAACTGATACGCATGGCACTGCCAATGATGAGCGCCTCGAGCAGCAATACCACTGCGACCCCCACAAAACCCAGCTCTTCACCCGTAATGGCTAATAAAAAATCCGTATGCGCTTCAGGTAAATGTGACAGTTTTTGTACGCTTTCACCATAACCGACGCCGGTGAACTGACCACGACCAAAGGCAATCAAACTGCGTGCCAGCTGATAATCGGTGTCTTGCACATCGTCAAAAGGATCCAAAAACGACATCACACGTACCAAGCGATATTGCACCAAGGTCACTGCCAGTACTGCCAATCCAGCCACCAAGCCGCCCAATGCCAAGAACTGCTTGTAAGGTGCGCCAGCGATATAAAATATCGCAAAAACGGTGCCAACAATGACCACCAAAGAGCCAAAATCTGGCTGTAATAACAATAACAGCGTGATCATACCGACCACTAAAAATATCCGTAAAAAGCCATCCCAGCCATTACGAACCTCAAAAGATCGACGCACGACAAAATCAGACACGAATACAATCATGACCAGTTTGGCCAATTCTGCAACCTGAAAGTTCAAAAACCCTAGATTTAACCAGCGCTTAGAGCCATTAATCGGCGTGCCAAATAGAGTTAAAACCAGCAAGCCCCCCGTAATGGCTAACAGGAGAAACTGAGTCTCTGTCTTATATAAGGTTCGTAAGGATACTAAGTAATAAGGAAAAGCAGCAGCGATTAGTCCAATTCCCATATAGAGTAGCTGATTTCTAAAAAAATATAGCTCCGTCATGCCGCGACTGAGCGCGAAGGGAATAGAAGCAGAAGCGACCATCAGTAGACTGAGCACCAGCATACAGCCGACACTCGCTAATAAAATTGCGCGCGCTGACGGCATAGAGAGAATGCCATCTGAGCTAGAGGCTTGCTGCGATTGGGGAGACGAACGAAAAAGAGAAGAGAGCGCCATAATTTTATATACACTAACAAACGAAAAAACACGGCGTTTATGCAACGCCACCGTATAAAAAATATAAAGTAGATCGTACCACACGGACCATAATAGCCCGTCAATACTAGAAGAATAACGCCTGATTTGGCAGCTATCCTAGGATTATTGTATCCATTATCACTGTTCTAATAATAAAGTCAGCAAACTGCCTGACTGATTATTGACAGTAGCAGTAATCTATAAGCAAAACAATCATTTATCCACAAAATGCGATTGGCTACACACTGCTGTGTTTGTATTGCTGTGTAATTGCCCAATATTTAGCTAATGCTATTTAAATATCTGTCGCAAGCTGGCTGACCAGCTGGCTAAAATGCTCACCACGAGCCGCATAACCACTAAATTGATCAAAGCTGGCACAGGCTGGCGATAATAACACGGCTTGCACTTGTGACAAGCTACTTGTGGTGACTTGTTGAATGGTGGCAAATGCATTTTCTAACGTTTGGCATTGATGCAGCGCCACTTCATCACTTAATTTTGTTGCACGTAGATGCTGTTCAATCTGCTTAGCGTCCTCACCAATAAATAGTACTTGGCTGACGTATTTATTGATAAAAGGCGTCAATTCACCGAATTTTTGACCTTTACCCTGTCCGCCTAAGATTAACAACAGCTTACCGTCTTTTGGTGCATAGACCGCGCCTAATCCTTCGATAGCCGCCATGGTCGAGCCAATATTGGTGCCTTTTGAATCGTTGAAATAATCAAGGCTTGCCGCAGTGGCGACGTATTGGCAGCGATGCTCGAGACCTGTGAACTGTTGCAGGGTGTTTAGCATGCTATCTAGTGGTAAGCCAGCAAGCTCACCTAGTGCCAAAGCCGCTTGCGCATTGAGCAAATTGTGACGCCCTTTAATCTGTAGTTTGTCCGCTGATAGTAACCGCTCGGTCCCGCGTGCAAGATAGATCTGTCCTTCTGGATCAGTGATGAGACCATAGTGGCCTTTATCAGGAGCATGGATACCTGTGCTCAGCCGTGGCAAATTATCCGCCACCAACGGTCGAGTCAGCGCATCTTCACGATTGATCACCACCGATTTGGCACCTTGAAAGATACGATGCTTGGCTTGATGATAGCCCAGCATATCACCATGGCGATCTAAATGATCGGGTGACATATTAAGAACAGTTGCCACTTGCGCACCTAAATTGGTCACGGTCTCTAGCTGGAAGCTTGACAGCTCAAGTACGGCCAATTGCATATCAGGATTGGCAAGTAGATTAAGGGCTGGCACGCCGATATTACCACCGACGCCCACATTGATACCGGCATCCGCCGCCATCTGTCCGACCAAAGTCGTCACCGTGCTTTTGGCATTGGAGCCCGTAATAGCAACGATAGGTACGGTACAGGCTTCGCAGAACAGCTGAATATCACTGACCACAGGAATGTTGGCGCGACGGGCGGCGGCAACCGCGTCGGTATCTAGAGAAATACCTGGGCTGATAATGATCCGTGCCGCTTGTTGCAATAATTCTGCATCTATCGCTCCAAATTGGCGAATATCAATGGCTGCTGGTAGTTGCTCTGCTAAGGCAGGCGTCGGCTGACTGTCAGTGACAGCCACATGGTAGCCTTGCTTGGTAAGATAGTTCGCTACTGAAAGCCCTGACTGTCCCAAACCGACCACGACTTGTAGACCACTGCCTTTATGAAGTAAGGTTTCTGTTGCGGTAAGGGTGGTCATATCTCTTCCTTCTATTGGACGAACAAAATGGCATCAAGCATATACGTGGTTTAGACCGTCTGAATGATACTGTTAAGATGAAGAGCATGATAACGGTATCGTTCAGATTTCGGTACTGGTTTTTTATGACTTTGTGCTATTATGCGGCTGTTTTTATATTGAGTAGCTAATGCTATAATATCGGCCTAAACAGATATTTGGGCTAAATATTTCACCTAAGCATTTTAGTTTAGCATGTTGTCACATTTACCGCGCTATTGTCACGCTGCTTCCGCAACGATCCCTATTGAGGTAATGAGATGGCAGACACTGGCTTCGATCTACTTATGCGCTTTTGTCTGATAGATTATTTATCTCCTTTTACCGCGGTACGTCATGGCGGTTCTTATACTTTATTTTAGATACTGTATTTTAAACACTATATTTTAGGCCTTATATTTTAGGCACTATCATCATATTGACTATTGGTGAGCGTATTAGCGATACCAGTCAATAAATTGATGGGCGTGCTGCTAGCTAATTATCGATTGATAATGAAGCAACAGCATAATAAAAGTACGTTTAGTAGCACTGATTATAACGACCTGTAATAACGCGATCATTTTAACACTGAGTAATGATTACTTTTTTTGCCTTTAACTCTATGCAGTTTACTTATGACATCTTTTTTTGATAGCTTACGTGACGACTGGTTTTCCAATGTTCGCGGTGACGTTTTATCAGGGGTGGTGGTTGCACTGGCCTTGATTCCAGAAGCCATTGCTTTTTCTATTATCGCGGGCGTCGATCCAAAAGTTGGTTTGTATGCATCATTCTGCATCGCCGTTGTGATTAGTTTCGTCGGTGGTCGGCCGGGTATGATTTCGGCAGCGACAGGAGCGATGGCGCTAGTGATGGTAGATTTGGTGGCTGATCATGGCTTGCAGTACTTGCTGGCTGCTACCTTATTGTGCGGGGCGATTCAGGTCGTCATGGGTATTCTTAAGCTTGGCAATCTGATGCGTTTTGTCTCGCGCTCGGTGGTCATTGGCTTTGTCAATGCGCTAGCGATTTTAATATTTATGGCTCAATTACCTGAGCTTAACCCTATGACTGAGAAGGTCGGGATGACCGTTTATATCATGACTGCGGCGGGCTTAGCGATTATTTATCTGTTTCCGCTTATTCCTAAAATTGGTCGGGTGATTCCTTCACCGCTGATTTGTATCGTTGGCTTGACCGCGGTAGCGATGTATATGAATCTCGATATTCGTAACGTCGGTAGCATGGGTGATTTACCTGATTCTCTACCTGTGTTTTTGCTGCCAGATATTCCATTAAATTTAACGACGCTCTTAATCATTGCGCCTTATTCTATCGCGCTGGCCATCGTTGGTTTATTAGAATCTATGATGACAGCGACGATTGTGGATGAATTAACTGATACGCCGAGCGATAAAAACCGCGAGTGTCGTGGTCAAGGTATTGCCAACGTGGTATCAGGATTCTTTGGTGGTATGGCAGGTTGTGCGATGATTGGTCAGTCAATGATCAACGTCAAATCAGGCGGACGTACGCGTCTGTCTACCTTGATGGCAGGTGTGGTACTGCTCATTATGGTGGTGTTTTTGAGTGAATGGGTCAGTCTGATACCGATGGCAGCACTAGTGGCTGTGATGATTATGGTCTCCATTGGTACTTTTAATTGGCAATCTATTCGCGAGTTCAAGACCCATCCGATGTCATTTAACATTGTCATGCTAGCGACCGTTTTGACCACTATCTTTACTCATAATCTAGCATATGGCGTAGGTGTTGGTGTGCTGCTATCTGCGCTAGCGTTTGCTAATAAAATCGGGCAATTCTTAACGATATTTAGCGAGTATGACGATAGTAGTAACACGCGCTACTACTACGTCCAAGGCCAAGTGTTCTTTGCCTCAACGACGCAATTCTTGCATAGTTTTGACACCAAAGAAGCTTTGGATAGCATTCATATCGATGTCAGCCAAGCGCATTTTTGGGACGTCAGTGCCGTAGATACCTTGGACAAGCTGGTCATGCGCTTGCAACGTGAAGGGATTGATGTCAAAGTGGTAGGACTCAACAGTGCAAGCCGTACGTTGATTGACCGTTTCTCTATCCATGATCGCCGAGACATTGGCTTGTTGGATTAAATGGTTAGATAACCAAGCACTATGCCTGCGTTATCGAACGGACGTTAATTCATGGTTTGTAGACAAACCATTATATTGGTATACCAGTTCAAGCTTTAGGGTCATCGCAGATGAGTTGACCCACTTGACGGTATTTAACTATTAGATGATGTGGTGGCCTTATGAGTAATTTAAAGCCAGATAGCGTAATTGCCTGCTTAGACTGCCCTGATCACGTACAAGCCGTGCTAGAGGCGAGCATGTGGGCAGCACCTCGTTTACAAGCCCCTATCGGTCTGTTGCATTCAGTACCAAGCTTGCAACAAAAAGCAGCGGTCAATTATTCTGGCTGCCTCAATATCGATGACGAAAGTGCTTTATTAGATCAATTTACCACCAAAGAACATTTGAGTAATTGTGAACTAAAAGCGCAAGGCAAACTGTTACTTCATCAAGCCACAACTTATTGCGAGCAGCAGCGCCAAAAATTAAAGACTTATACGTTGCATCGTCATGAACATCTTAATCAAAGTATCGATTATGTCGACAATAAGGCGCAATTGATTGTTATTGGTCATCATGTGACCTGCAAAGCAACGTTGAGTCAGCTTATTCGTTTAAGCCACTGCCCCATTTTGGTGACTCATGCACCATTTTTGACCCCTACGACTGCTTTATTTGCTTTTGACAACTGTGCAACTTCTCATAAACTGCTTAATTGGTTGTGCAAAACGCCGCTTGTTCGCGCCCTAACCATTCATATTGTTATGGTCGGTAAAGACAACTCGGAAAACTGCGATGCACTACGTGAAGCTTATGCCCGTCTCAAGCAAGCTGGCATAAAATCCAAAAAGGCATTGTTAGACTGCCGTGATGTGACAGCAGCCTTAACCTACTATCAAAATGAGCACAATATTGGTCTGCTGATGACAGGCGCTTTTGGTCAGTCTCGTTTGCATGAATTGCTCAAAGGCAGCGACACCAAAAAACTACTAGGCAGTACCAAAACCCCATACCTACTCTTCCCTAAAGTATAACGCCAACGTTTAATTTGCGGGCAGAGTATTGTGCTCTGCCCCTCCTGTCTACTTTTACTCAGTACTCATTTGCTATACACTTTTATCAAATCATCACATGAAATAAAGTGATAGCCTCCCCAAGCGCTTTAAAAGTTGGTTATAATAAAGTTTTCGATACTCCAACGTTAAAGGTTGATCTACTCTGCTTGTATGGACAACAATGACGATTATCGTGCCCCTATAAGCCGTATTTTTTGTCAATACCATAAGCATTTTTGAACCAATTGGCTCAATCCTAGCTACCCCCTTGATTAGGTTTGGCACAGTTCTTGAATGACTTACGTTAAGAATGGCAGTCATACGATGAAGCACAATGTCTATATCAACCTGCGACATCACACATATAAGGAATTTTTTATGAAGCTAATCACTGCGATCTTAAAACCGTTTAAGCTCGATGATGTACGTGAAGCGCTTTCTGACATCGGTGTCAAAGGTGTTACCGTCACTGAAGTCAAAGGTTTCGGTCGCCAAAAAGGTCACACGGAGCTCTACCGCGGCGCAGAATACGTGGTGGACTTTTTACCTAAAGTAAAAGTTGAAGTGGCCGTTATCGATGAGATGGTTGAACCTGCTATCGAAGCCATCACTCGCATCGCTAGCACTGGAAAGATCGGTGACGGTAAAATATTTGTGACGGCTCTTGAGCAAGTCATTCGTATTCGTACGGGCGAGACAGGTCCTGACGCTATCTAACGCGTAGACTTACCTATAAACACAGATTTATAGGACATACCGATATCTATATTGCATATATTCAAGGGGGAATTAACATGCAAAATCAAATCTTTGAGCTCCAGTACGCACTTGATACGTTTTACTTTTTAATGTGTGGGGCGCTGGTCATGTGGATGGCAGCGGGCTTTACCATGTTAGAAGCAGGACTGGTACGCTCAAAAAATACCGTCGAAATCCTAACAAAAAATATCGCGCTATTTGCCACCGCTTGTACCATGTACATGATCTGCGGCTACGCCATTATGTATGATGGCAATCTATTCCTAAGCGGTATTGCAGGCGGTGAGGCTTTGGTAGCAGATGCTTTAGCAGCCTCAGCTGAAAATGGCTTTGGTGGTGATTCTGTTTATTCTGCAGCTTCTGACTTTTTCTTCCAAGTGGTATTCGTCGCAACCTGTATGTCAATCGTCTCAGGCGCTGTCGCTGAGCGTATGAAGCTGTGGGCTTTTCTCCTCTTCGCGGTAGTCATGACTGGTGTTATCTATCCTGTTGAAGGCAGCTGGACTTGGGGTGGTAAAGACGTCTTTGGTTTATTTAACTTAGGTGACTTAGGCTTTTCTGATTTTGCTGGTTCCGGTATCGTCCATATGGCAGGTGCTGCGGCTGCATTAGCAGGGGTATTATTATTAGGTGCTCGTAAAGGTAAGTATGGCCCTAACGGTGAAATACGTGCCATTCCTGGTGCCAATCTGCCATTAGCAGCACTTGGTACTCTCATATTGTGGATGGGTTGGTTCGGCTTTAACGGTGGTTCTGTCCTCAAGCTCGGTGATATCGCCAGTGCCAACTCTGTCGCGATGGTATTTTTGAATACCAATGCCGCAGCAGCAGGCGGTGCTATTGGTGCATTGTTAGTAGCGCGTCTTATCTTTGGTAAGGCTGATTTAACCATGCTCCTAAATGGTGCGCTAGCAGGTTTGGTTGCGATTACCGCAGAACCTTCTACTCCTTCTGCGCTGCAGGCCACACTGTTTGGTCTGATAGCAGGTGTTATCGTTGTTTTATCCATTCTCGCTTTAGATAAAATAAAAATCGATGACCCAGTAGGTGCTATCTCGGTACATGGTGTAATTGGTCTCTTTGGGCTACTAATTGTTCCTATTACCAATCCAGCAGCATCGTTCGTAGGTCAAATTGCAGGCGCAGCGACCATCTTTATATGGGTATTTGTTGCCAGTCTAATCGTTTGGTCAATCATTAAAGTGGTGATGGGTCTACGTATCTCTGAAGAAGATGAATATGAAGGTGGTGATATCGCCGAGTGCGGTATGGAAGCTTACCCAGAATTCGTAAGATAATCGGTTAACATCTAGAAAAATACTGCAGTACAAAGAAATCCCGCACTACCTTTCGGTAATGCGGGATTTTTTATACTGTATAATTTGTACTATATAAATTGCTTTCTATAAAGTATCTAATAATCTAGTTTCTTTAGAATTAGATTATTTCTTTTTCCACTCTTGACTGCGTGAGAATGGACCGATATAACCTTTTAGCTTCAAAGTACTACCACTTAGTTGTGCCGTCATACGATAATCTTTACCTTTCTCAGGATCAGTAATCGTACCACCACTATATTTACCACCACCATCAGCTTTAAGACCTTTGATGATAGTCGTGCCAACGTGTTTCTTACCTTTGGCTGAATTAGTAGAAATCAGCGTACCTGTCAAAACACCATTTGATTCAGTGATTTTTACCGTACCTTTTGGCTTACCTTCATCATAGGTCTGCCAAGTCGTGTTGGCTAGAGGATCAGCGGCAAATGCCATGCTTGCTAAACTGATACCTGCAACTGCTAAAGTGGTTTTTGTAAATAATTTCATAGACTGACTCCCTTCATACAATGATTATTCGAAACGTTATGTTTCTACTCTCCTAGGCTTATCCTTCGCTAAAACTTCATTCCCAGCTGTGCCATTTCCTACTAACTAGTAGTGGGTTAGCGCAACAATAAATAAGCTGTTCATTAAAATTCTAAACGACATAAGCGATGTCTTGACCCATTATAAGCAATTTTAAGCTTTTGCCTAGTAATTTTTTTATAGTTTATTATTTCTATAAAATCAGAACTATATCAAACAGTTACAAGAAGGGATTGTCGATATTTTTATCCAGCTGGTCATCTTTTTCTTTTGACTTGTCATCATTATTATTGTATTTACTGTTGTTTTCAAAAGCTTGTAAAATTTTACTTGTTAAATCATGTAACTGTTGTGCTTGCTGATGCCCAGTGGCATCAAAGGTCAAATCAATGTCGCCATATATAATAATTTTATCTTGCTGGTTTTCGATCACTAGCTCACCAATTTGCATACTTTGATGATTATTGGCAAATGGGTCAATCATTTGAGTCTCCTTTCTATTAACAGCATCTTACGTGATTTTTCAATAGTTCGTACTTTCTGTCACATACAGACACTAGAATGTGTCCTCAATCTGCATAAAAGCGACTAAATAGGCTAATAGTAGAAGCATTACGCCTGCAATTGGGTGATTAGCCAGTCAAGAATCGCCCAGACAAAAAGCATCCAAGTAGGTTCTTCAACAGTCGCCTCAGGCAAATCTGAACTCTCGCCAGCCTTTAATGGTAGCTCGAACGCTTGCGCTTTGGTTTTGGCATCCAGTACGGGTAATACATCGATGCCAATTTCGGTCGCCAATTCATCGACACTGATAATTTCTATACGCTCTGATTCATCATTTGGTGCGTAATAGACCCCTGCTTGATTAATCGCAGGAATATAGACTGCTTTAAAGAAATGACTGGGAACAAGCACTCGGTCAGCCAATTGCTTGGTTTTTTTGCCGGTAAATGCCACCCCTGTAATGGTATAAACTTCTCCATATTGCTGGGTTAAGTAACGAGTGGCTGACTCGATATTGCGCCAAATATAGCGATTATTACGTGGCGATTGCGGAGCGATATTGGCCAAGCTAAAACTATCATATTGTTGACTGCGATTCGCCATATCAGCATTGGGCGCTAAGTGCCCGCGATCATAGCCTGAGCCTGAATAGTCAGACAATGAGGCACGTGCGGATGTGGGTAGTCGGCTTTCTTCATGAAAACTGTCTTCACGATCAATTTCTTTGGCTTGCTGTAAACGCTTGCGATCTAAATACTCTGCCGACCACAGCGGCGTACGTGATACTCCCGAATACATCACGGCAAAACCATCCATACATAGCGCTTGTGTCTTGTTACTGAGCTTAGGATTGGTAAATTCAGGATAGATACTGCCATAAAAGGACTGGCTACACTGGGTGAAGTCATCAGCATGCGCCGAGGTTATGCTTACTACCATCATCACAGTCATTATGATGCTGTTTTTGACACTGTATTTGATCCTGCCGACACTTATCATTCAACTTTCAACCATCTATGCTTGTTATTACGTATACGCTATCGTAGCAGGCGTCTGTGAATAAAGAAAGATAAGGCGTAAGCCGTGACATTTTAAATGCTATCCGCTATACTAGGCGGTCTCAAATATACGGACAACTGATTATTTTTTATTTTAATCAATCAAAATTGTCTGCTATGTCAAAACGGTGAAGTGGGTGAGTGGCTGAAACCGCACGCCTGGAAAGTGTGTATGCGTTAATAGCGTATCGAGGGTTCGAATCCCTCCTTCACCGCCAATCTTATCAATTTTAAGAAAGCCTCCTAGTTTTTCTATCTTGTACTACCCTCTCCTATATACCTCTTAAAACCTTTATAAATAACGCGTCTAGCGTTTTTTTTATGTCTGCTGCTTTCCCAATTCAACCCAACGTCACCCACCTATCCCGTGGCTTGTGTTGGTCTATTCGTTGGTCAACCTATGCTATTAATCCTGTAAATATTAACTTGAGAGACTTTAGTTACGCAGCCTGACGATAATGATCAAACCCAATACGTCCTGATATTTTTTTGAATTATATATACTGTATATCGCTAGGTAGATAGTTAGGGTATGTTGAATCAGTTATGCAAGCACGATAAACTCTTGATATGCACGCATACTAAACAGCCTATAACTAAGGAAGTTGCGTATACTGAATTACGTAAGCTATAGTCGGTTCAGTATAATTTGGATACAAGGAAGGCGAGTGAAAGTACTACAAGTAGTAGACTAAGCAAGCTTGACACCGTATCCAATTTATAGAGAATTGACTATAGTCGGTTCAATTTAAAAGTGGTATAAGGCAACCGAGTGTAGATGTATATTTGATACCTCAAGCGAGGTTAACGCTGTAACGCTTTTATAGTGGATTGACTATATATCTTACGATTAGTGCTGATTCATATCTAGATATATCTCTACACAAGGAAGAAAAAATGACAGGGATTGAGTTTTATAGCAATGGTCATATCATCAGCGAAGCTGACAGTATGCGCAAAAAGCTAGGCGCGTTAGCTCAACAATACCGTGCGACGTCGGCTATTATTGTTACCGATGCTGGAATCACTCAGCTGGGCTATGTCGATATCGCACAGCAATCATTACAAGAAGCTGGCATTCAAGTGGTTGTCTTCGATGCTGTCATCGCTGACCCACCCGTTGACGTCGTCAATGACGCTATGAAAATTGCCAGAGACCATAACTGTGATCTGGTTATTGGTCTAGGCGGTGGCAGCTCTATTGATACAGCAAAAATCGTCGCCTTGCTTCCAAATGACTTTGAGTCAGTAAATGACATTTTAGACAAAGATGTCAGTGGCTTTAATAAGCTGCCTTTATTTGCGATACCAACGACTGCTGGTACGGGTGCAGAGTCTACCTTTGTCTCTGTCATCACGGCAAAAGATGGCAGCAAAAAAGCCATTTATACGCCTAAAATCCTACCTGATGTCGCCATTTTAGATGCCACACTAACACTGAAGCTACCTCGTCACATCACGGCTGCAACCGCTTTAGATGCCATGGTTCACTGCGTTGAAGCGTATACGAGTCGTACCAAGAAAAATCCTATTTCAGATGCATTGGCTGTTAAAGGATTGCAGATGCTCTGGAATAACTTTGAGAAAGTATTGGCTCAAGGCGATGATATCGACGCGCGTGCCGAAATGTTATTAGGCTCTACTTTGGCTGGTATTGCCTTTGTTAACTCGTCAGTAGCAGCAGTACATGGACTCTCGTATCCGCTGAGTATCAATTTTCATATCCCTCATGGACATGCCAATGCACTCGTTATGTGTGGTGTTTTCACATTTAATTTATCAGAAGCCGCCCCGCTTTATGCTGAGCTGGCTCATGCTGTCATGCCTACTCAGACATCTGGCCTGGCAGACTTAGACGCAGCGACTTTATTTATTAATCAACTAAAGATGTTTTTAGAAAATAGTGGTCTCAAGTATCGCTTAAGCGAATTGGATATAACAGATCAAGACATCCCCGCATTGGCAGACATAGTAATAAATACCTATGCCCGACTGATTGCAACCAACCCCAAAGACATGACTTTAGATGAAGTGACAACGATATATAAGGAGATACTCTAAAACAGAAACCATTGCTATTCAAAACAGTTTTATTTATCAAGGAAGATAACCACTATTCAAGGAAACAATTATGTCAGAATATAAATTAGACGTTGTCGTTGATGGCTTTCATTACTTAGAAGGCCCTCGCTGGTATAACAATGCTTTATGGTTTGTTGATTTTTATACTCAAGGCATTTATCGTGTCAATGATGAGGGAGTGGCAGAGGAAATTGCTAATGTTGAGCAGCAACCCTCTGGTTTAGGGTGGTTGCCCGATGGGCGTATGCTGGTTGTATCGATGAAAGACCGCAAAGTATTACGACTAGAAAATGACGGTAACTTGGTCGTTCATGCCGATATTTGGGAGCATTGCGATGGTCATGCCAATGACATGGTGGTTTCAGCCAATGGTAATGCTTACATCGGTAACTTTGGCTTTGACTTGATGGGTGGTGCGGACCATGAAAATACGGGGCTTGTTTTGGTTAAGCCTGATGGAAGCTCACAGATTGTCGCTGAAGGATTGGCATTTCCAAATGGTATGGTTATCTCTGCAGATCAAAAGACCTTGATCGTTAACGAGCTGTTTGGCAATAAAATTACGCAGTTTGCTATCAACGAAGATGGTAGCCTTGGTGAAAAGCGCGACTTTGCTAATTTTGGAGAGTTGGGTGATGAGCCAAACCTTGGTTTGCGTATAGAAAATGCCAGTATATTACCTGATGGTCTCGCGCTAGATGCCGAAGGTGCTGTTTGGATTGCGGATACATTGAACCAGCGTGCCGTCCGTATAGCAGAAGGTGGTGAGATTTTAGAAACTATCGATACGGCACCTGATGGTATTTTCGCGGTTGCCCTTGGCGGACAAGATGGTAAAACACTGTTTATGTGTGCGGCACCTGATTGGGATGAAGCATCACGTAAAGCTGAAACCAAAGGTCGTATGCTGTCCACACAAGTCAAAGTAGGTCATGCAGGTACACCTTAGTTCAAAACCTTTTTAGACATAAATCTAAAACAGCCCGCCTGATTTCACAGTATCCAATAATGCCAATGCAACGATTAGACAACTTACACCCGTCTAATCGTTGCTTCATGCCTGCAAGCTATTTTATTTTTGACCCCTATCCTGCTTCTTATTCTTTTTAGCCTCTTTATATAGGGCGTGTCCTCAATTTAATTGATCATATCTAGACGGGCTAAAAATAGCTATTAACGAATGTCAGACGCGAGTGGCGTAAAATTCGATTATAGTAGGTATTAGCAACTCAGAAAATTAAAATAATGGGAAGGATGGCCTTATGAAAAATTTAGTGGTGGTAGTAGCAGGACTCAGCTTAAGCGCTTGTGTGACGATCAATGCACCGATGGGCAGCACTGATAATGGTAGCAGTAATGGGAATATCGTCACTCAATACCCTGTTGAGACTGCCCTACTCAATGTCTATACCAAAGAGCGCAGCGAACAACTATATGCCGTAGTGGACAAGCAAAATATCGTCGCCGATATTAAGGTGACACCCAAAGGTACAGTGGCTTTCAACAATAAATCAGTTAAAGCTGCTGAGATAAATACCGTCACTAAACGCTACGATCAAATTACCAATCAATCTATCGCGACCAACTATTTTACGACCAATCCCTTGATGTTCCATGGCTTCACGGATAATAGCGGTAGATACTCGCTATCGAACCAAACGACTGTCATCCCCAAGATGGCTTCAGTTGGCGATTCCAGTGCCTTAATCACCGAAAACGTCTACAGCGACAGCAGTATGCGCAAACAAACTGGTACTTATAAACAAAGCTGGTCGCTAACGAGGGAGAGCAATAACCGCGCTTGGCTATGTATAGAGACCTCAGAGAACCTACTCCTCAATTTTGATCCTAATGGCACTTCATCAGAATGCTATAAAATCAATGCTCAAGGTGATATTTTGGCGAGCAAAATCACTATCAGTCAGCCTAGTAAAAATGGCAGTACTGAGGCGGTGACGTTTATCAGTCAGTAGCTCTCTGAATTTTAAAACCTTTAATAGTAAGACTTTCAGTCTATATTTTTAGTACGTTCTTTGGAGTACCTTATGCTTATCAATGCAGATTTTTCACGTCGTGCCGCGCTGACTCCTGAACACCATCAATGGGTAAAATCGCCACAAAATGGTGTGGAGCGTGTGATGCTTGACCGCGTAGGAGAAGAGAAGGCACGCGCGACCAGTTTGGTTCGTTATGCACCGAGCTCTTACTTCCCGCATCACTTGCATCCGGGTGGCGAAGAGATTTTGGTATTGTCAGGGACTTTTTCTGCTGATGACACACACTATCCGGTAGGCTGGTACTTACGCAATCCACCGGCTTCAGGTCATAGACCTTATAGTGAGGAAGGTGCGGTTATTTTTGTTAAACTACGTCAAATGTCATCTGACGAGTCCAACCCTGTGGCGATTGATACTCAAGATAGTGCCAATTGGCAGCGACAAGACAATCGTGACGTTTGTCCTCTGTTTTTAGATAGTAACGAGCAAGTGAGCTTGCAGCGTATAAATGCAGATGAGTTGCTGTTTGATGCTTCAATTGATGGTGGTGCAGAGCTACTGGTGGTGGCAGGTGAGCTGATAGATGATGACCAAGTCTATCAACGAGGTGGGTGGATACGCTTCCCTATCGGTGAACAGCCGCAAGCCAAAGCAGGGCCAGAGGGTGCTACGGTGTATCTGAAAACTGGACATCTCACTCACGTCATTGGTTTAGAAATGAATGAATAAAACCTAAAAAATAGCCACTGCTAGTACCACATTTGAATGTTCAACAGACCCTAATGTATCACTGGCGTACCTTGCGTCGTAAAGGCAAAGGCTTTATTGCTAAAGTTGCCTATCATCACCGCCTCAATAACTGGGGTGACGGTATCGTCAATGCCTTCGACTTCAATGATGAAGTTAGCGCCAGAGCCACCTTTGTCCTCTTCTTTTTCGACAATATAATTGAGCGTGCCCATGGCCGGTAGCTCAATAGGTTTATGCAGATACGATTTTACAAAAGCCCCATGCGTATCGTAGTAATCGATTTTATTGATATACAATGATTTCTTTAGGGTGGTGTTACGAACGCTCAAAGTTGCAGACAGTAAGACTTTACGATTGTCTCTATCGGTATAAATGTCAGAGTAAATCGGCACATAAAAGGTTTGCTGATAGCCAAATTTGCTACGATCAATTTTTGAGGTGATTTCTAGCTGTTTGATGGGGTCTTTCTGCCCTTCTGACAGCATGACGTTCGGGTCTTGAGACGATTGATCACAGCCTGACAGCAGTGCCGTCACAGCAATCAGCAGGACGGATATGTGATACTTATTCATAACTTTCCCTTTTATAATGTCATAGCGTTGCTATTAAAATAATAGGTATGTCGTCGTTGATGTTCAGACAGTGTATCCTTTATTTAGATTTAGCCCGCTACTGTATTTTTACCCCAACGCTACGTAAAAACTGATTAATATGCTTGTTCGCGCCATAGATTATCAGGACATCTTTGTCCTGTAGCACTTGCTCAGGCTCGGCTAAACCTTCGATACTCGGCTTACGTTGCGTACGTCCAAAGCTGTCTTCATAATACTCATAGCGCATGGTACTAAGCAATCGAATATTGAATTTTTGCTTGAGCTGTAAGTCGTCAACGGTCTTTCCAATCAATGTATTTGGAATACTAAGCTCAACGATACTAAAATGATCGGTAAGCTCAAACGAATCTACAAAGTAGCGCAGTGACAGCCGTTTGGCCCAACGATCGGCGGCTTCTTTTTCAGGCAGAATAAGATCGTCCACGCCGATGGCTTGCAGCACTTTTTGGTGCAATGGGTTGATACTGCGGCTAATCAAGCGCCGCGCTTTTAAGGTCTTAAATAGCGCCGTTGCCATGACGTTCGCGCCTTGATCTTCGCCGATTGCGACCACGACGATATCGGTATCGATAATAGGTAAACCAGTGACGGTATACTCATCGGTAGCATCCATACAGACGGTATGCGAGATGACCTCTTTATAGGCCTCAACTTTTTGCATATTGCTGTCAATAGCAATCACTTCATGACCTTGACTGGTCAGCGCCATACCCAGCGACGAGCCAAAGTTGCCTAACCCTACGATGATATATTTCATATTATCCTTTTGATGCCTTAATAATAGTGCCACGCTTGTGTTAATAGAAATTTAATTAACAGGGACTTAATTAACAGAAACTTAGTTAATAGTAATCTCTTCCGTGGGATAGCGGTAGTTACGCTCGCGCATGTTTTTGAATAAAGCAATAAAGAGCGTCAGCATACCCACTCGACCAACGAACATAATCACCGAAATCACCATCTTGCTAAAATCGGACAGCTCGGTCGTCAAATTCAAACTCAAGCCCACAGTGCTATAAGCAGAAAAACACTCAAAAACCACTTTAATCAAGTCCAACTCGGGCTGATCGTAGCTGATAAGTGTCACGCCCATACCAATGACCAACAGCGACAGCCACATGATAGAGAACGCGCGACGAACCGATATCTCAGCGATTTCCCGTTTGAATACTTCCACTCTGGTCTGTCCACGCGCCAAACTCAAGGTATTTAATAGCGCTATGGCAAAGGTACTGGTTTTGATACCTCCGCCCGTTGAGTTCGGTGACGCCCCAATCCACATCAAAAAAATCGTCAACATAATCGTCGGAAATGCTAGGTCGCCCATATCAATACTATTAAACCCAGCCGTTCGCGGAGTAGCAGCAGTGAAGATTCCCGTCACTAATTTGCCATAAAAACTGCCATGGTCAGCCAGTACACCATTATATTCAAACAGCATAACCCCAATGAGTCCCACTAGCAGCAAAGCACCTGTCGTAATGAGGGTAATACGGCTGTTAATATTGAGTAACCATGGTAGATAAGCATAGCGCTGATTACGACGATATATCAGGCGCTGAGCACGGTAACGCAAATACCGCAGTACATTGACCACGATCACAAAGCCCATACCGCCAAAAATAAAGGTAATACCAATAATCAGCTGCAAAGGATAATTAAAGCGCAGCGCGTCATCATATAAGCCTGCACTAAAGGTAGAAAATCCAGCATTACAAAAAGCCGAAATCGCATGGAATACAGAAAAAAACAAGCGCTCAGATAAGTCCATGCCAGGTAAATCATAAATACTGGCGTAAATGAATGCCGCTGCCAACGACTCAACGGCAAAGGTCACATATAAGATAGATTTGAGGGTCGCCACCACATCACCCGTCCCGCGCATATAGGACATCTCACTGATACTTAACTGAGTCTCATAGCTGACACCACCCTTAAAGAAATAGCTAAAATACGTCACAAAGGTCAAAATCCCGAGACCACCAATTTGAATCAAGCCCATGATAATGACTTGACCAAAGGTTGTGTAATAGGTCGCGGTGTCCACCACAATAAGCCCAGTAACACACACTGCACTGGTGGCGGTAAATAACGCATCGATAAAAGACAAAGGCTGGGTGGTCGCGTTGGGCATCATTAATAGCAAAGCGCCAACCAGCACCACCGACAAAAAGCTTAGGATAAAGAATTGGGCTGGATTTAGAAAAGTACGATCAAGATTGAAATCGTGATCAGAGATTTCACGAATGAACGTAACCAGCACCGCAATCTTAATCGCCACAAAACCGTCAACGGAAACAGCCAAGCCTGAGCGTATTAAATCCGTGAAATGCGCCACAAGTAAGATAACAATAGCGATACTGGTCAATAAGTCAAAAACGGCCACTTTATTAATCGTTAGCGGTTTTTTGCTATAGATATAGCGCCCTGTCGTAACGACAAACCCTAAGAAAATAATGACCAAATACAAAATATGAAAAACATGCTGTAGCCAATTCGGTAGCGTAAAACCACTATCGAGGAGAGCCACGGCTACTCCAATGATGCTAATAAAAACAGTAAAATTATTAAGTAATCGATAGCGAATGGCAGCGTGCATAGCCTTAGTCCATGAAAGGAATAACCACGATACTTATACTCCTTTTTTTGACTATTCACTAAGACTGATTTTAAAAAATCTGTAACCAGTTATGAGTTGATTGTTGAAAGCTATGATGAACAAAGAACAGCGTTGTTTTTACATCAGACAGCTCTTTAACTCATCCCAATAAAGGCTGTTGTCATCAACGCTATTGATGACAATCTGATGACAAGTTGGCTACGGTCTAAACGAGTTGCCATGGTAAAGTACGGAGTAATAAATAACGATTGCAGCACCCTGCATAAAGACAATAACTAAGGACGGCGCTATGGTACTGGATATTTTATTGACCATTCATTTCATATTACTAGTGCTGATATCCTTACGCATACTCTCCCGCCATGATTTGACCTCATCGGCTAGACTGGCGTGGATGGTCGTCCTGTTTATCTTGCCTTATATCGGCGTCGTGGTTTACTGGATGTTTGGTGAGGTACATTTAGGCAGTGACTTCAGCCGCAAGCATGAGCAAATTATAGATAAGCTCCATACGCAGAACCCTGAAGTGCTCGGTAGCGACGAGGCTTTAACACATGCCATAAAAACCGAGTATCAAGCGGCGTTTGCTTACTCTGCGAACGTCACAGGCTTTCATACCACGGTGGGCAATCATGCGGAACTCATGGCCGATGCGGCTGAAACGCACAAACGAATGATTGCGGATTTTGATGCAGCAACCGATCATATTCATGTGCTGTATTATATTTGGCTGATTGATGGCACAGGTATCGATATTGCCCAAGCCTTGATGCGTGCAGCACGTCGCGGTGTCACTTGTCGAGCGATGGTGGATGGCATGGGCTCACGGAAGATGGTGAGCTCAAAGATATGGCAACAAATGAAAAATGCTGGCGTGCAAGTCAGCGTGGCACTACCGATTAACAATCTTATAAAGGTGATGTTATTTAGCCGTATTGATCTGCGTAATCACCGCAAGATTACCGTGATCGATGGCAGCATTGGTTACTCTGGTAGTCAAAACTGCGCGGACCCTGAGTTTCGTGTGAAGCCAAATTTTGCGCCGTGGGTCGATATTATGCTGCGCGTCGAAGGACCTGTCGTGGCACAGAACCAGATGCTCTTTGCCAGTGATTGGCTGATAGAAAACCCTGACACAGCGACTGAGAACTTTTATTACCATACCGAGCGGCTAAGCTCGCCAACTTCTACAGGCTTTGCCGCACAAGTCTTTGCTGATGGCCCCACCCAACGCTCAGGCGCAACACCGCAATTCTTAGGAGTCCTAATTAGCCAAGCACAGAAAACCCTGACCATCTCAACCCCTTACTTTGTCCCAGATTATTCCCTCATCAATGTGTTATGTGCCACCGCCTATCGCGGCGTAGAGGTCACGATGATCTTCCCCAAACACAACGACTCGTTGGTAGTCGCCGCGACCAGCCGCAGTTATTATTGGCAATTGCTAGAAGCAGGGGTAAGAATCTATGAATACAAACCGGGATTGCTACATGCTAAGACCTTGACCGTTGACGGTCAGATCAGCTTAATTGGATCGACCAATTTAGATTTGCGTAGCTTTGATTTGAATTACGAAAACAATATCGTCTTTAGCGATACCGCATTAACCGCCGATATTATTGAACGCCAGTATCAGTATATCGCTGATTCAGAAGAAGTCAGCCGTCAACAAGTTGCAGACTGGTCATTGCCATACAGAATTTGGAACAATATTGTCGCGACGATGGGACCTATTTTATAAATAACAGCTGGGTGCTAGGGCGTGTCCTCATTATTGATCAACGCTTTTTTGCAAAACATACACCACAAATTTTGCTTCCGTGCTAAATGCTTGTTGTTCAACCGCTGCCAGTAACGCTTGTCTTTTTTCGCTACGGGCGCGGTAGGCATAAGGGGTCATGGTCAGCAAGTCAGCTAAGTCAGTCGCTGACAATGTCATCTCGGTACTGACACGATACGTCTCTATCAACGTAAAGTATGGTGCCAACTCCTGCAAAAACTTATCAGAATCATGCTCGCGCACGCTATCAAATAGTGCATCACGCATCGTTGCTAAATGTCCGACATCAGGCTTGGCAATAATTAGGTAGCCCTCATCAACCAATACCTTGGCAAAAGCCTCAGGCAAAATAGGGCTAAAAATACTGCTGATACCCGTGACGCTATGAGCACGCAGAGGCAAATTTGCCGCACTGGTGACCAATGGGTAAATAACCGTCGTCTTTTCAGCCTTGTCTTTATGTTGTTGATACCACAGCTGACTGGCGGCTTTGCTCACTTTAGCCAATTCAACCAACGCGGGCTTGCTGATATCAGCTGCTATCAAGGTAGCGATAATATCTGAGCCCATCTGCGCCATTGCCTGAGTGTAATAACCTTCCCCGCAACCGATGTCTAACCAGTTGACTGGGGTTTTATTAGGCTTAGCTGTTGGCACAGAGATGCTTCCATCTTGCCCTAATAATTGCTTCATTTGCTGACAAACCAATCTTTGTAACGGCGCATAATGCCCAGCTGCCAAAAACCGCTTGCGCGCTTCGATAGATTGCTGGCTGTCGCCTGGTGTCTTGGATTTTTTTTGCTGTACGGGCAGCAGATTGACATAGCCTTGACGCGCCACATCAAACGGATGCGCAGTTTGCTTAGGGTTTAAACTGCCATCGCAGCGCCACGTATCGGCGGCTGGTTGCAGAGGTGACTGGCAAAGGGGACAAACAAATAAGGACACAAGCATCTCTAGGTCATAGCAATATGGCTAGCATTTTAACAAAAATTGCGTGGGTTGATGAATAAAAGAAGCCATCAATACAGAATTTAAGAAAACAAAAAGCCACCTCAGTGATCGCTGAGATGGCTTTTTAATCACATAAATACTTATTTACTACAGCACCTAGGTTAATACTATTTTAATGCGGCTTAGCGTAGCTTCAACGTCATCAAACCAAGTATGACCAGTAAAATGGCAATAATCCAAAATCTGGCAACCACTTGCGTTTCTTTCCAGCCAATTTCTTCAAAGTGATGATGTAGCGGTGCCATACGAAAGACGCGTTTTTTGCGCAGTTTATAGGAGCCGACTTGCAGCATAACCGATAGCGCTTCGGCGACGAATAAACCACCCATAATGGCAAAAGCGATCTCTTGACGGGTCATGACGGCAATCGTACCTAACATCGCACCGAGGGCAAGCGCGCCCACATCACCCATAAAGACTTGCGCGGGATGCGCATTAAACCACAAGAAGCCAAGGCCAGCACCAATCATCGAGCCACAGACAATAATTACTTCAGAGTTATAAGCAATATAAGGCACATGCAAATAATCGGCAAAGCGTACGTCACCCGAGACGTAGGCCATCGCGCCCAAACCAGCCGCGACTAAAACGACGGGCAAAATTGCCAAACCATCTAAGCCATCGGTCAAGTTGACAGCATTGGAAGAACCGTTAATCACAAAGTAAGTAAAGATAATAAAACCAATGCCGAAAGGCACGGCTGAGAACGGAATCATCCAGTCTTTAAAAATGGGTATTAATAAATCTTGCATCTCGCGGGTGGTGGCCATATCCGGTTGCAAGGTGGCGATATAATATAACGAAATACCGACGAATAACGCCCCCATAGACAGCCAAAAGTATTTTTTGCGAGCAATCAAACCTTTGGGGTTTTTATATTTAATTTTGAGCCAATCATCCGCCCAACCGACCGCGCCAAATATGATCATTACGATCAGCAAAATCCACACATAAGGATTGTTGAGGCGTGCCCAGAGTAAAGTCGATACCCCGATGGCGCTCAAAATCAACACCCCGCCCATGGTCGGCGTACCAGTCTTAGCCAAATGCGACTGCGGGCCATCATTACGAATGGCCTGACCGTACTTTAGTGATCGCAAATGCCGAATAACCGGTCCGCCAAAGAACATACTAAATGCGAGTGCCGTAACCACCGCAAGTAGCGCTCGTAGCGTCAACGAAGAAACCGCAGAAAACGGTGAGTAATACTGGCCAAGCCAGCCAAACAACCAAACTAACACCGCCTACTCCTCTACTAGCGCATGAATAAGTGTTTCCATCTGCATGGAACGAGAGCCTTTGAACAACACCGTACAAGGCTGAGCTTGTTGCGCTTGCAAGTAAGACTGTAAATACTGCAGTAAACTATCTTTATCAGCGAACGCATGCGCGCTAATCTCAGAAATCTCTTGTGCCCCAGCCACGGTGTAAGGCGCGTACTCGCCAACACACAGAAGTACATTAATACCCGTGGTTGCGATGGTACGACCCAAGCTTTGGTGTTCGCTCACCGCAGCATCGCCAAGCTCACCAATATCTCCTAACACCATCACCTGTGTACCGGTTTGCGCCGCCAATACTTTGGCAGCCGCGCGCACCGAATGTGGGTTGGCATTGTAAGTATCATCAATCAGGCGATGCATACCGAGTAGCTGACTGTTCAAGCGCCCTTTAGCGGGACGTGCGTTCTCAAGCCCGATCACAATATCATTCACGTCGATATTCAAAGCATGAGCACAAGCCGCCGCCGCCAACGCATTATTAACATTATGCTCACCTGCTAGTGGCAAGCTAATATCATGGACTTGGTTGCCAATATGCAGCTTAAATTCACTGCGTTCAGGCTCGACATCTAAGTGACTGGCGCTGACATCGGTATTACCAAAGCCGATGACATGTGAGGTATGCTTTTCAGCAATACGGCGTAATTGATTGGTAAAGTCATCTTTATCAGGAACGATCGCAAATTGCGTGTCACCCAAAGTATGATAAATCTCTGCTTTGGTCTGGCAAATCCCTTCGCGGCTACCAAATTCACCCAGATGGGCGGTACCGATGTTCAAAATACAAGCCACGTCCGGACGGACAATTTCAGTGGTATAAGCAATTTCACCAATATGATTGGCACCCAACTCTAAGATGGCATAGCGATGGTGATCAGATAATTCGAGCAGCATCATCGGTACACCCAAATCGTTATTGAGATTGCCACGAGTGATGAGCGTCGGTGCTAATCTGCCGAAGATACTTCCAAGCATCTCTTTACAAGTGGTCTTACCGCTGGAGCCTGTAATGGCAATCACGGTCAAATCTTGATGCTGCTGACGACGATAGGCGGCTAATTGCCCTAGCGCTAAGCGAGTATCCTTGACAACTAACTGCGGAATATTGGTAGAGATAGGTCGTGAGACGATAGCGGCAACTGCGCCCTGTGAGGCAGCCATATTGATATAATCGTGACCATCAAAATTATCACCCGTTAAGGCTAAAAATATATCACCGGTTTTTATCGTGCGCGTGTCAGTGGCAATACGGTTGCTAGTAATGCCGTTACTTATCTCTGCTTGTTCTTCATTTAACTGTCCTGCATCTAACTGCCAGTGACCATCAATAGCGGTGGTGGCTGCTAGCAAGTTATCTGCTTGCCAGACATACAGCCCTTGCGACTGTATGGTGTTATCGTTGTCGGCTGTCATAGTAGTGATTACCTTATATGATGATTACGTATTTCTTATAACTAGGGTCTGTTGAACATTCAAATATTAGGACTGCTGATCGCTAAAATCACCTCAAACCTTTTACCAAATCAGGCGTAAACCGACGATAATGTCGAGACCTTAGCTAGGTTTACAACAACGTTTGAGGTAATTTTAGCATCAGCCTTTCAGGGCAGGGCTATTTTTCGCCAATACATGGCGAAATTGTCTAACCTAGAATGACTAGGCATCAAAAATTTCACTGCGTATTGTCTAAAAAATAGCCACTGCCAGTGCCACATTTGAATGTTCAACAGACCCTGCATGTTAAAACTTATAAATATTATTAAAAAAATTAGTGGTGCTAAAAATTATTGATGCTAAACATTTAGACAGCACTCTTTTATACGCGCCCAGCGTGCTCTAGGGCATGTTGTAAAATAACACTGTCGTCAAAATCATAACGGACATTATTGATTTCTTGATAAGTCTCATGACCCTTGCCAGCGATGACCACAATATCATCGGCAGCCGCTTGATTGACGGCATATTCAATCGCTGTTTGCCGTGCTGGTTCGATATGGGTACGCTGATATTGCTCCGCACTCATGCCTGCTTGCATATCTTGCAAGATCACTTGTGGGTCTTCGGTGCGTGGGTTATCTGCTGTTAGAATCACTTGATCCGCACCTGCCAGCCCTGCTTGCGCCATCAATGGGCGCTTGCCTGCATCACGGTCGCCACCGCAACCAAACACTGCCCATAGCTGACCTTTGCAATGGGTTTTTAGACTGGCTAACACCTGACTTAAAGCATCAGGCGTATGCGCATAATCAACGATAAAGCAGCCATCATTAGAGGGCACACGTTGCATACGACCAACAGCACCTTGTAGCTGTGGCACGACTGGCGCAATACGCTCAATACCTACATTTGACTTAGCACCAATCGCCACTGCTGCTGCCATAGCGGCAAGCAAATTCGCCACGTTAAAACGTCCAAGTAATGGACTAACGATATCTAAATTATTAATTTTCCCATCGCCGAAATCTGTATGCAGGCTAATCTCGACACCTTGTAAGCTGGGCTTGATTTTAGCGGCGACAAAAGTAGCCGTTTTTGAAGCATCCAAACTATAGGTCCAAACCGTCAATTCGCTGGCATGGGCCGTATCCAACATAACCTGCGCATGCTCATCATCGATATTGATAATAGCGTGGGTCAAATCCGGAAAATGGGCTTTATCAAACAATCTGGCTTTGGCCGCTGCGTACTCTGCCATATCAGCATGATAATCCAAATGATCGCGGCTTAGGTTGGTATAAATCGCCACCGACACAGGCATACCCTGCAAACGCTGCTGATCTAAACCATGTGAGCTGGCTTCCAATGCCAATAGCTCGGCGTTTTCTGACCCCATTTGATATAAGAACTGCTGGACGGCTAGCGCATCGCCAGTGGTATGGCTGGCTTGCACCAAGGCACCCAATCTACCGTTACCCGCTGTACCCATGACGGCACTACTCATGCCAGTCAACTGGGTTAATTGCGCCACCAGTTGACTGATGGTGGTTTTGCCATTGGTACCTGTCACCGCCACCACTGCTGGTAGTGTCACTGGCTGCTGATACTGCAAACGCGCTTGGATTAAGTCACCTAAAAAGTCACGGATGTTGGGCACATATAAAACAGGGCAAGGCAAGGAGTCTAATTGCTGCTGCACTATAGATTGTGAGTCATCCGTGCTTAGAGCAATATTGGCATGTGGTGGCACATTAGCCGTGGCAAGCAAAGCAATCGGATCGATTTCTGATAGGATAAAAGCCGCATTTTTAGCGGCTTGATAAAGGTAATCACGACTTTTTTGGCAGTTTGGCGTATGGCTCTTTAGTAGTACAAACACATCGTTTGGCGCTACCTGACGGCTGTCCAAACGAAACCGCTGAAACGGTACGTTGGCAACTGTATTTAGTTGAGCGGAAGCTGCCTGATTTGTTGATGTTTGAGTGGCTAGTACTTGAGCTGATGCTGCTATCATCGCCGATAATGCCTGCGCTAGGCGATGGTCATTACGGTTGCTAGCATCCATAAGCTGTTGCAAGTTAACCGTAGCACTGGTTGGCGATGAAGTGAGCATAGTCATTGGCAAATCCTAAACAGTTAAAACAAATCAGATCATTAGTAGCTGGATACTCAAAAATCCATATCCATGCCTACTGGGCTTCAGTTTTTAAGGGCTTATCTAATGGCACATTATAGAGGCGTAGCGCTTCTTTCATGACGTTATGGAATACGGGTGCTGCGGTCAGACCAGCATAATGAAGCCCTCGAGGGTCTTCTACTAAGATGACACCGACCAGTCTTGGGTTTGATGCTGGCGCCATGCCAGCAAAGACGTTGCGATATTGGTCAGTATAATAACCGCCTTTTGGGTTGATACGGCGCGACGTACCCGTCTTACCCGCTACTCGATAACCGTCAATCGCCGCTGCTTTGGCGGTACCACCTTCTTCGGTAACGCTCTCTAACATCTGTACAATCGACATGGCTTGTTCGTGCGCCATGATGCGTTTGCTTGGCTGCACTTTGTCACTCTTAACCAAGGTCAAAGGATGCATGACCCCGCCTGCTGCCAATGCCGAATAAGCCTGTGCCACCTGCGCTACAGTCGCCTCCATACCATAACCATAACTGATCGTTGCACGACGTGAGGTCTCTTTTTCTTCCGGTGTAACCACAAGCCCACTACCTTCCGCTGGGAACTTTAACGGTGTCTTTGAACCAAAGCCAAATTGCTTTTGCATATTGGTAATAGCATCAGCGGGCAAAGATAAGGCAATCTTGGTCGAGGCCACGTTACTTGATTTTTGTAGGAGTGTGGCAAGATTGATGGTGCCCAAATTATTATGGTCACGAATGGTATAACCACGCACACGAATTGAACCCGGATTGGTATCAATTAAAGTAGTCGATGTGTATTTGCCCGAATCTAGCGCGGCAGCAACGGTAAATGGCTTCATGACTGAACCCGGTTCAAATACATCAAGGAGCGCACGGTTACGCTGGTTTTCACCAGTCATCTCATTTAGATTATTTGAGTTAAATGATGGCCATGTCGACAATGCCAATACTTCACCAGTCTGCACATCAACGACCATGCCAGTTGACCAGCGGGCTTGTTGCAAGCGCCCTACTTTCTCTAGCTCTTTATAAAGCAAATACTGTAAACGTGAATCAATCGTCAACGCCACGTCTTTGCCAGGTATTTCTGGCTCAACCTGTTTGATTTCTTTTAGGCTGTTTTGTTTGGCGTCTTTAAGTACCAACACCTTACCATCATCACCCGCCAGATCTTTTTCAAATTGGCGCTCGATACCAGCGCGTCCCTCATAGCCACCTTCAGGATCGTTGGCATTTTGCCCCATAAAACCCAACAGCTGAGAGTTCGGTTGGGGCTGCGGATAATAACGCTGAAAGAAGTTTTTTTCGTACACACCAGGGAAATCAAGCGAGCTGACGCCTTGAGCTATTTCAGGTGTCACTTTATTAAGTAGTGGCAAATAATGCGAGCCTGCGCCCGACGGTAGTGCTGCTTTTACCGCCGCTTCATCGGTCACATCAATACTATCGTCGACAGCGGTGACCTTTTTTAATTCACTGACCGGAATATTTGCTGCCGCTGCCAGTCGAGTCAGATCCATATTATCCAGTCGCTTTTGCATGCGTGCTTGTAGCTGTGGACTATTAGGATTGGTGATTTTAATGCGTTTGAGCTCGTAGTATTCACGCGAATAGTCATGCGGACTAAAAGAGACAGTCGCAAGCGGTGCACTAACGGCTAAGGGTAGATTATTGCGATCGGTAATCATACCGCGGTAGGACTTTTGCGTCCGTACGCTGGTGATGAGCTCGTTACCTTTATCTTGATAAAATTGTGCGTTGGCCACTTGGATATAATAGGCACGTCCTATCAGTAGCGCCAGTACGACAAGCGCCATGCCCCAAACAGTACGGAATCGGTTTTTATCGTACTCAAAGCCGCCACGAGATGATGCACCAGTGGCCTTATTAAACACCATTTTTTTACGATTTTTGACACTGGTATACGCGCCTTGATCCTCATTTTTTTTGAGGCGACCAAAGAGTTTGGCTTTGCGATTGTCTGAGGACTTGCTGTCAGTTTGTCCTGATTTGGCCGCACTAGCAGGACGCAAAGGCTTGGTCACTTTACCGCTGGCAGGTTTTTTACTGGTATTTTTTGCGGTTGTTTTACCGCGATTGGTATTTGGCTTTTTATCACTCATTGTCCTGCCTCCGCAAGGTTGGCGTCGGTCACAGGAGCATCGGTTATAGGAGCGTCCGTTTCGATTACGTCTGAATCATTGACTCTAATCATCTCTGCGCTAGACGGCTGGGCTGGTGCCAATGCAACGGCAGCACCCGGCTGAATGATGAGCTTATCCGTGAGGGCTGGTGAAAACATGCCAAGCTCAGCAACAGCACGACTGGCTATTTGCGGGGTCGCACTAAAGGTTTGCTGTTCAATTAAGAGGCGCTGATGTTCAATTTTCAGCTTACGTTCTTGTTTTTTCATGTCTTGCAAGGTTCTATAGTCCTGATGATATTGCTGCACTTCCTCAGCGGTTTTGATACCGCTCCAGACGATGGCCGCTGCCAATAGCAATAATACGGCGACATAAATACTGACCACATTAAAGCGGCGCACGAATAGCTCGCCAACGTCAGTGGTATTGGCTGTAGCGGCGCGACGGTTTGCTGGTTTGTCAGATATTGCCATGACGATCTCAAAAAAGTAAACTTCAAATATAAAAGAGCAGCAACTGTCTGCAGGTAATAAAATCTCATCCCTGCTCAGTACCATCAAGAAAAATACAACCAAACATGCTGTGCAATGATAGCCATAAAAACCTGCCATGATTGACGTTTATTCTAAAACCAACTGTCATCTATGCTAAGAACTAATCGTCATCGCCAAATTAGCTCATATATAAACAAAAAAGTAACTGCTGAGCCTAGCAGATAATATTTACAGCTTTTTAACAGTTGCGTAAATATTAAGACATTTAGTCACATTCACTCACCAGAATACTAGGGTATGCCGTCGACAGGTTTTATTACTTTAGTGTTTGCTGATAATCGGTATCCGTACGTGTCGCTAATCGCAACCATGCACTACGCGAGCGTGGATTATGACTGACCTCAGCTTTGCTAGGGCCAACACGTTTGGGCTTGCTAAAATACCGTGGACGATTTGGCGGCATTGGCAGATTTTCGTCTTCTGGATATTGCCCTTTGCTATGACGCTGCAAAAACTGCTTAATGCGGCGATCTTCTAAAGAATGAAAGCTGATAACTGCCAACTGTCCGCCTGACTTTAATATAGGAATACTTTGTTCTAAAAAGTCATCAACATCGCCCAGCTCATTGTTAATAAAAATACGCATGGCTTGAAAGCTTTGCGTCGCTGGATGCTTGCCGCGCTGCCAATTAGGATGCGCCACTTTTATTACTTCTGCCAGCTCGAGCGTGGACTTGTAACTTTCCATCTGCTTAATCGCACGCGCAATACGGCGACTGTGACGCTCTTCACCAAACTCATAAAGCACATTGGCCAAGGTTTCATCGTCAACTTTTTCTAACCACTCAGCGACCGACTGGCCACGACTGGTATCCATACGCATGTCCACCGCACCGTCGCGCATAAAGCTAAAGCCACGGCTACCATCATCAATCTGCGGTGAGGAAATACCCAAATCCGCCATCAACCCATCAACTTGCATGATGCCCATGGCTGCCAGACTGTCCGTCAATGTCGCAAAGCTGTCATGAACCACTTTTACACGACTGTCGGTAGTTGCCAATTCGCGAGCAACGGCAATGGCGGTCGGGTCTTTATCAAAGACGATCAATGTTGCATCATCAGCAAGTTGACTCAATAGTAGCCTGCTATGACCACCGCGACCAAAGGTTGCGTCGACGTAGATGCCACTCATTTGCAAGCTATTTTGACGGTCACTGCTTTGTTCGTCACTGCCTGTTTGCTTGGGCAGTGCATTAACACCAAGCACAGCGGCGACGGCTTCTTGCAGTAAAACAGCATCGTGAACGAAACTTAATTCATCTGACACCTTATCGCCTTGATTAGGGTCTTGAACAGAAATGTCTTCCATAGCAGATGGGCTAAGCGCTGACTCAGGGCTATCAGTAGCAGCAGAAGGACTGGCGTTAACATTTGGCGTTAGCTTAGATTTAGATTTTGATAATGACACAAACAACTCAGTAGATGACGACCATAATGGCCAGTAATAGTAAAAAATCGGATGAAAATAAACAAGTTATACCTTGTCTAACATTATTATCGCAAGGATACGCTGGTAGTCAAGCGCTAGAAGGGCTTTTCATTAAAAATATCACATCTCTCTGTTATACTAGCGCTATATTTTACGCTATTTTTCAACATTGACGGCTATTGTTTCATCCGTATTTTTTCAAACTTTTGATTCATATTTGTCCTTACCCTCTTTCACTGCCTTATTTATTAACAACAACATTCTGAGATTCCTATGACGCAAACATCGACCCAAAAACCAACCCAAGCATCAACACGCCCTGTGCGCACTCGTATCGCACCCTCACCAACTGGCTTTCCTCACGTAGGCACCGCTTATATTGCGCTATTTAATTTGGCTTTTGCTAAAGCCCATGGCGGCGAATTTATTTTACGTATTGAAGACACCGATCAGACGCGCTCAACTGAGCAATCAGAGCAAATGATTTTGGACGCCTTACGTTGGGTAGGACTTGATTGGGCAGAAGGCCCAGATATTGGCGGCCCACACGCCCCTTATCGTCAGAGCGAGCGCAGCGATATCTACAAAAAACACGCCGAGATACTCATAGAAAAAGACCATGCGTTCCGCTGTTTTTGTACCAGTGAAGAGTTAGACGCTATGCGTGCTGAGCAAATGGCCAATGGCGAAACCCCACGTTATGATGGTCGCTGCGCTCATCTTGCTCCAGAAAAAACTGAGCAACTGGTAAGCGAGGGCAAGCCGCACGTGATTCGTATGCGCGTACCGACTGAAGGCATCTGTCAGGTACATGACATGCTACGTGGCACCGTTGAGATTCCTTGGACTCAAGTCGATATGCAAGTACTGCTAAAAACAGACGGCATGCCAACATATCATTTAGCCAACGTCGTTGATGACCACTTGATGGAAATCACTCATGTGATGCGCGGTGAAGAGTGGTTGAACTCTGCGCCTAAGCATCAACTGCTATATGATTATTTTGGTTGGGAAATGCCAACGCTTTGCCACATGCCGCTACTGCGTAACCCTGATAAATCAAAACTGTCTAAACGTAAAAACCCAACCTCTATCACCTACTATCGTGATGCAGGCGTGCTACCTGAAGCATTGCTAAACTATCTCGGTCGTATGGGCTACTCAATGCCTGATGAAGCAGAACAATTTACCTTAGAAGAAATGATTGCCAGCTTTGACATTCAGCGTGTGTCACTTGGCGGCCCTATCTTTGATATCGAAAAGCTCAACTGGCTCAATGCTGAATGGCTACGCGCACTCACGCCAGAAGAGCTAAAAAATAAAATCCTTGAATGGGCAAGCAACAGTGACAAGCTAACCGCTATCGCAGCGGCGATTCAACCACGTATCGAGCTATTGTCTGATGCGGTTAATTGGGGTGGTTTCTACTTCCAAAACCTACCTGACATCAATGCTGAGAGCTTCACTCATAAATCACTCACCCCTGAGCAAATCATGGAGATGCTTCAACTGTCATTATGGCAGCTAGAAGTATTGCCTACTTGGTCAGAAGAAAACATCTATGCTACGCTAAAAGGGCTGGCTGCACATCTTGATACTAAGATGCGTGACTTTATGGCGCCGTTCTTTATCGCTATCGCTGGTAGCACCTCATCGACACCAGTTATGAACTCTATGGCGATTATCGGTGCTGATATGACGCTGACACGCTTGCGTCATGCCGTTGACGTGCTGGGCGGCTTAGGTAAAAAGAAACTCAAAAAACTAGAGAAACAAGCAGCAGAATTGCCAGACTTTTTGGCTGTTGAATAGCTTAGCTACTGAGTAATAAATTAGCTGAAATTTTTGGATTTGAAAGGGTCAGGCCAGTTCTGACCCTTTTTCATTCTTAGTCAGTATTACTATAGTCGTTACTAAATGAAATGGATACACGACATTATGATGCGTGACTGGTACAAATTTTTCTTGCTTGCTGTGCCTAAGCAGACAAAGGCTACAAAAAATTCATATCCGTCACGCTGTCTCTTTTTTATATTGACCTGACTATACCCTTCTACTGTCAAACCTCTTAACTGGAAATAAACATGGCCGCCAAAACCGTCACGATAGAAAGCAAAGATTATGTCTTTAACACGCTCAAAGAAGCGCAGAAATACTATGATGCCATCGTAAAAGAGCTTTATGATGCAAAACTTACCCTGACAAAGGGTCAAGATTTTGAAGATTTGAAGTGGATATACACCACTTACTGTGGTTATACCAATCATAATGTCGATCAATTAAAAGAATCTGACATCGTTGGCTTTAAAGGAATCAGCACAGTACAACAAAAAGGCGGGCAATATATCCCCACAGAATGTGCTGCTATTGTTTTTTCAGATAGCACCGAAGCAGAATTCTTTACCGATAAAGCCATTAAAGAGATTGCTAGTCAGCAAAATCCACGCTAATTTGGGCTTGTTAAGCAGCTAAAATCGCTTTAACCACGTTTTTTCGCATATTTATGCATTATTTTTAAAATAGTGGTTGACAAGAAGGCTGCTGTTACCTAAAATACGCACACTCTTAGCGAGGGGCTATAGCTCAGTTGGTAGAGCACTTGCATGGCATGCAAGGGGTCAACGGTTCGACTCCGTTTAGCTCCACCATACTATTTAAGACAAAGCTCAGTTTACTGACACTTTAGAATAAATACTCGCTAGTAGGACGATATCAGCACCTAGGCAAGGCTTTCTCTATTATTAATAGATAAGCGCTCTGATATTGTGAAGTACCGTTGTAACCACTGGTTATAACACTCTATGCGTCCCCATCGTCTAGAGGCCTAGGACACCGCCCTTTCACGGCGGTAACGGGGGTTCGAATCCCCCTGGGGACGCCACTATACGGCGTCACTTATTAGCACTTTTGCTTAGCACCTTTAAGCATCAGGTTAGACTAATAAGCGAACAATGAAAAATCCCAGTCATCATACGGTGACTGGGATTTTTTATGTCTATAATTTTTATAATAGCTTATTGCGACTCACCTCTCAATCACCATTTAAGACTTTATCGGACAAACTTCTAGCCTGTCCGATAAAATCGTTTACGACTTGACCAAGCCTTTTAACGACAAGTTTAATGATAGATAAGTGCCAAACAAAATCACGACTGAGCCAATGATAGCGCCGATATCCAGTGCCTCGCCAAGCAGGACATAACCAAAAAATATCGCAAAAATGGGAATAACCAGCGTAATACTGGTTGCACGCATGGGGCCAATATTTTTGATCAACTGGTTCATAAAGATAAGCGCAATGGCGGTCGAAAACACCCCAATACAAATCACCGATACCCAAGCTTGCAGGCTAATGCTTGCGCCATAAGGGAATTTATATACAGCAATTGGCATCATTACCACGCTTGCGATGATTAGTGAGCCTGCCGTAATAGCAATCGGTGAGATGTCGTAAAGATAGTTCCTAGTGATGTTTGCCCCTATCGCATAGCCAACACAGGCAAATAGCGCATAACCCATCGGTAACAACGCTGAGCCTAAATCCGTCCCCAAGCCCTGCCCTTGCGCACCAAACAAGTTCTCACTCATCAAAATAATCACCCCAACAAGGCCAATCACCAACCCTAGCGTTTGGCGCTTAGTCAGTCTTTCTTTAAAAAACGTGCTGGCAATAAAACCGCTCATCATTGGCACAGAAGCATTGAGCACTGCCAGTACCCCAGCGTTTACGGTCTGCGCTGAAAAGGAAAATAGCACAAAGGGAATCGCAGCGGAGAACAAACCAACGACGGTCAGCATTTTGTAGCTTTCTTTAATACCTTTGCGATTTTTTGCGCTGATTAACACAAAAATAAGCATGGTTAAGCCAGCAAATACCACGCGTAAGCTAGCAAATGCCAACGAGCCAAACTCAGGGACACCCACCCGATAAAATATAAATGAGAGCGACCACATAAAGGAAAGTGCAAAAAAGGTAATAAGGTCGCGTCTGGTCATGGTGTACTCAATTTGGCTGGCTATTTATTTAGCGGTGTTAAATGGGTTGGTTAAGTCATAAAAAATATTGTGATCATAACGTTTTAATGGCTTTAGAGATGCTGTTTTTATGTGTTTTTGCAGGATAGATATCAAGAAATAAGTAAGACTTCTTGAGTTTTGGCAAGACGAAAATTTGAATGTAGCGCAGGTTTGTAATGATTGAGATAACTTGGTTTGAGTAAGATTGATTTGAACAAGGTTAATTTTATGGATGTCGGGCGTGATAGGATTTGATAACAGATGGGTGTTCTTGCTAATTAAACTTAAGCTCACTACTATCTATCCTATAAAAACTTATAAAATATATAAACACTCTATAACGTAGGGATTTCTAGGGCTATCACAGGAAATATTTGGCTATGTTCGGTATTGAAAATTATCTAGGATTCATTTTGGCGGCTATTCTGTTAAACCTAACACCCGGCACCGATAGCATGTACATCATTACCCGTAGTATGGCGCAAGGGCAAACAGCAGGGTTTTATTCGGTGTTGGGCATCACCTCAGGTATTTTGGTGCACACGTTATTGGCGTCGCTCGGGTTATCAGTATTGCTTGCCAACTCTCCTACGGCATTTATGCTCGTCAAATATATTGGTGCCAGTTACTTGTGCTATTTAGGCTTTAAGATGCTAACGAGCAAAAGCTCGAACTCAATAGCGAACAGTTTGTCCAAAGATCAGCACGTTACTAGCCAAAAGGATGTCGACGGCTGGAAAATCTATAAGCAAGGCGTATTAACCAATGTGTTTAATCCAAAAGTGGCCTTGTTCTTCTTGGCATTTTTCCCGCAGTTTATTGACTCCAGCTATGCTTATGGCATGCTATCATTTTTGATGTTAGGACTGACTTTTGCTGTGACTGGTTTTGTTTGGTGCTTGTGTTTGGCCTTATTAGCTGCACGATTTAGCGCACGCCTGCGGGAAAACCCCTCTATTGAAACGATGTTAAATAGAATCAGTGGTGTGGTGTTTATCGGGCTGGGAATTAGGCTGTTGACTGAGAAAGGTTGAAGCAATGGGAATAAACGGTAAAGGAAATAATAATGAACGATGACACTAAGCAGAAAATCACTTTACTACTTGAAGAGTTACTTAACACTACATGCTCAGAAGCAAGGCAAATAGAAATAAATCTTGAAGTAAATAAATTATCACCCGATCCACTTTGGAGTGATTATATATTCTGGAGTGAGGAGTATGTAAACGAAGATTTAAGTATAAATTACGAGGGATTTTTGGATAAAATTTCTGAGTATCCAAATTCTTATGAGTACAGAACAAAGAGTCGCATTTTAGAATTGGCTCAAAAGCTTATTATTAAAGATTTCTCTGAAATTAGTGAAGTTGACATAGTAAATGAAATCAATGAACTGTCTCCTGATATTAACTGGACGAATTATCTTTTTGTCGATAAGACTTGCTTGAACAATGACGGTAGCCTCGATAAAGAAACGTTCTTAAATAAAGTATTTAAGGAGAGCTGGAATGAGAACTTCAAATGATTCAATGAAATAGTTTCCAGATACTACAGTCAGTAAAAAGTAATATCGATACATCACGCACTGCTGATATCAATTTTTCTTGCTTGCTGTGCCTTTACAGACAGAGGCTACAAAAAACTGATATCAGCAGTATCGTAGCGTTTTTGGAATATTTTGACTATAGTTTCCTTTTTCCTCACCCAATAAAAAAGCCCAACCCCTATTTTACTGGGATCAGGCTTTTTGTCATGCTAAGTCTAACCTGTCATTAAGCAGCGTCTTTATTCTCAGCCGCCAATTGACGTAGTACATAGTGCAACACGCCGCCATGACGCACGTATTCGCGCTCTTTTGGCGTTTGTAGACCGACGTTAACCTCAAAGGTTTCTGCTGATCCATCAGCACGAGTAGCAGTGACTTTGGCGGTTTTGCTTTCACCATTATCGAGACCACTAATGCTGATCACTTCTGAACCATCAAGCTTATAAGTCTCAGCGTTTTCACCTTCTTTAAAGGTCAATGGCAACACGCCCATGCCGACTAGGTTTGAGCGGTGAATACGCTCAAACGAGCTGGTCAGTACCGCTTTTACGCCGAGCAAAATAGTACCTTTGGCTGCCCAATCACGGCTAGAGCCAGAACCATACTCCGCGCCGCCAAGGACGACTAAGGGACGCTTGTCTTCTTTATACTTCATCGCGGCATCATAAACGGCCATTTCTTCACCGTCTTGTAGCGTGGCGCTGTCGCCTTTGAAGTAATAGGTATAGCCGCCTTCTTTACCGCCCATCATCGTGTTCTTGATACGGATGTTAGCGAAAGTACCTCGAGTCATGACCGCATCATTACCACGGCGTGAGCCATAGCTGTTGAAGTCGGCTTGCATAACACCGCGCTCTTGCAAGTATTTGCCTGCTGGCGAGTCAGGATCGATATTACCAGCGGGTGAGATATGATCGGTCGTGATTGAATCACCGAACAGACCTAAGATGCGTGCGCCTTCGATATCACGGATACCGTCTGGCTCCATGGTCATACCATCAAAGAACGGTGGGTTCTTAATGTACGTCGAGCCTTCATCCCATGGATACAGCTGGCTATCGGCTGAGCTAATGGCGTTCCAAGCAGCACTACCATCAAACACTTCGCCGTAGTTTTTGCGGAACATTTCAGCGTCGATATTGTTGGCAATCAGCTCATTGATCTCTTCTGATGTTGGCCAGATATCTTTTAAGAACACATCATTGCCATCTTGATCCTGACCTAGCGGATGGGTAGTCATATCGATATCGACCGTACCAGCTAGTGCATAAGCGACAACCAATGGCGGTGACGCCAAGTAGCTTGCTTTCACATGCGAGTGGATACGACCTTCAAAGTTACGGTTACCAGACAGTACAGCCGCAGCGACCAAGTCATTTTCTTCAATACCTTTCTCGATAGATTCGAGCAGCGGGCCTGAGTTACCGATACAAGTCGTACAACCATAACCGACTAAGTAAAAGCCCGTTTTTTCTAGCTCATCCATCAGTTTGGTTTTTTCTAAATAGTCAGTCACGACTTTAGAACCAGGTGCTAGTGAGGTTTTTACCCAAGGCTTAGCCTTTAGGCCTTTAGCAGCGGCTTTTTTGGCTACCAAACCTGCACCAATCATCACCGCAGGGTTTGAGGTGTTGGTACAAGAGGTAATGGCGGCAATCACAACTGAGCCATCACGCAACTTGTGGTCTGTCTCATCAATTTTTACCGTAGAGAACACCCCATTGGCAGGCTGATATCCATCATTTTGATTATTATTGATCTTTGGCTGCGCTGCCAAGGCCTCGGCTTGCTCTTGCTCACCGCCTTCTTGGTCAAAGCGTACTTTACCATCGACTTCTGACTTGCGATCTTTGGTCATTTTTTCTAAGGTTTCGCCAAATTTTTCGTGCATATCAGATAAGTTGATACGCTGTTGTGGCAAGTTAGGACCAGCAAGCGCAGGCTGTACTGAGGACAAGTCTAAATGCAAGTTGCTTGAATAGGTCGCCGCTGGAGTGTCGGCATCGTGCCACATGCCTTGTGCTTTGGCATATTTTTCAACCAGCTCGATTTGCTCTTCGTCGCGGCCTGATAGACGCAGATAATCAATCGCCATTTGGTCAATTGGGAAAATACCACAAGTCGCGCCATATTCTGGCGACATATTGGCAATCGTCGCACGATCGGCGAGCGGCATACTGTGTAGGCCTTCACCGTAGAATTCGACAAACTTGCCAACCACGCCATGAGCACGCAGCATTTCAACCACACGCAATACCAAATCGGTTGCGGTGACGCCCTCGGTTAATTTACCCGCCATCTCAAAACCAACGACTTGTGGAATCAGCATCGATGATGGCTGACCAAGCATGGCAGCTTCTGCTTCAATACCGCCCACGCCCCAACCAAGCACGCCAATACCATTAATCATCGTGGTATGACTGTCAGTACCAAACACCGTATCAGGATAAGCGGTTAGCTCGCCATCTACGTCAGCGGCCATCACCACACGTGCTAAATACTCAAGGTTGACTTGATGAACAATACCAGTCGCTGGTGGTACAACAACGAAGTTTTCAAAGGCATTACGACCCCAATGCAAGAACTCATAGCGCTCATTATTACGCTTAAATTCGATCTTTTCGTTCAAATCTAGCGCGTCTTCGCGACCATAAGCATCGACTTGTACCGAGTGATCGACGACCAATTCACTAGGGATAAACGGGTTAATTTGCTCGGCTTTACCACCCAGCTCAACCACCGCATCACGCATGGCTGCCAAATCGACGACCGATGGCACACCAGTGAAATCCTGTAAGACGACGCGAGCAGGCATAAAGGCGATTTCTTTTGAAGCTTCAGCACCTGCGTCCCAATTGGCAACAGCTTCGATGTGGTTTTTACCCACAGATTGACCGTCGTCTTCATTACGCAGGAGATTTTCTAATACGACTTTCATGCAATATGGCAGTTTACTGATATTGCTATAAGTTTTGGTCAGCTCAGGCAGGCTGTAGTAGGCATGTTCCTTGCCATCGACCGACAGGGTGTCTTTTACGTCAAAGATATCACTCATGGTAGCTTCCTTATCTACTGGGTAGATTGTTATGAATTTATTGTTATAACTGGTGGCTAGATGGATTTGCTATGGTGGCTAGATGGATTTGCTATAAAGGTGTTCGTTTGAAAAAGGCTTAAATGAATTTTGTACTTTCATAGTTGGAATTTCGAAAAAAAATCATTAGACCTTGCATCGTTCATCACGACTCTCCTTTACCATAACAAATCTAGAGCGCTTTGTTAACGCCTAGACGTTGTCAAATCGTGGCACAATCGTAAACGCAACAGCAGCTTAGCGGTTTATAAATAAGGTGTTCAATGATTTTTCACTTTTTGCTTTTGCGGCGACCATGACGGAACACATAAGGGTCGTCATAAAAGCTCACATCGGCATTTTCTGCCCAAAAATGCGGCACGCCCAAAATAGGCAAAGGGGCAAGCTGACGCGGTGTGACGTTATCTTGTGACAACAATTTATCCATATATTGAGCAATTTTGCTGTCCAAATAGACCATGCGCGCAGACAACGATAAACTAAAAAAATCCTGCGAAACATCAATAACGATACTGTGCGCGCATAAAGGTTTGCGCGGTCGTATTAATTGCTCCAGCAGTGCATGACCAAAAATATAAACCGCAGTCTGAGACTGACGATTCAGTTGCTGTGGATTGTCCCAGCTATTACGTGACTCTACCAAACTTGCTTGCCAATTAAAATCAATCAGCGCCTCGCCAATAAATGGCTCAGACGTCACTAGCACTGCCCCATTTTCATCAAATACGGTGATGGTATCGCGGACGCGTCCTCTGCTAGCGCCAATTCCCTGATGGGCAATCTCCGCCATATGATAATAATTGAGCAGTGCTTTAGTCTTCGGAAAGGTCAGCCAAATGCTGCCGTTAAATAAGTCATGCAAGTTGTCACGCGTCGGGATATTGCCTGTCGTGGCGATAAAGCTCTCGTACGCTTCGCCTTCTGGCAATGCATGCTGTGAGACAAAGTTTAGCGTGTGTGCCTGATTATCTTGGGTAGGATTGGTGGTGGGTAGCTGGCTTTGCAAATGCTCACTTTGCTGGCTTAACGCTTCGTTTAAAACCTTAGCAATCACGTCAGGCCGACTCTTTGGTTTAGCTTCATTAGAGCCCTCAGCTTCATTAGAGCCTTCAGCATTATCAAGGCATTCAGCATTTGTCTCACTGAGCTGAGCGATGGCGTTACTGATATGGTCCAACTGGTGTAAATGAGTCAACCACGGCGCTTGCCAATCAATCTCAGCAAAGCTTTTATCAAGACTGCCGTCGCGTGTAAACAAGCTTTTAATAAGCATATCAGAATGGAGTGTGGTGGATAAATCAATGACGGTCATGGGGCGGATCTCTATTAGACGTAGGGCTTGTCTATGGTATCATAGAGCGCTTTTTTGCTGCGAGATAGGCAGCTTTAAGCACCCTTTTTAGCGATATTTTATGGCAAATCTTTATGGCAAATTTTAATACCCACCTAAATGTCGCATTCATGGCCAGTGGTACGCTCAGTTTGACGGTTTATAAAGCGGGATTAATTGATGATTCAGGGTTTTTGATGTGTGTGGCGCTCGGTACCATCGGTGGGCTGCTGCCTGATTTGGATTCTGATAATTCGACACCGATTAAGCTGGGTTTTAATATCACCTCGTTTATCTTTGCCTTTGGTCTGGTGATGCATTGGCGCAGTGATCTGAGCTTATTGGCGCTAATAGCATTATGGCTAGCTGGCTACGGTTTTATGCGTTACGTGGTTTTTCATATCTTTACCACCATGACCGTACATCGCGGCGTCATGCATTCTGTACCCTATATGGCGATACTGGGTCTGGGGCTAACCTACCTAAGCTACAGCGTGCTACAACTTCCACTGACGGCCAGCTGGTTTTACGGTTTGTTTTTATTCAGTGGCGCAATGGTACATTTGGCATTAGATGAGCTATATAGCGTTAATTTATCAAATATGAAAATGAAGCGCTCATCGGGTACGGCGATGAAGTTTTACCAGCATAAAGATAAATGGTGGTATCTGCTGCTGTATGTCATCCTTGCGCTCTTGATCTACTTTGCGCCACCTTTCGATGAATTTTGGCAGCAACTACGTGACCCAGCACCTTGGGCGAAACTTAAAATCGGTCTATGGCCAGAATTGATAAAAAACTGGCTGAATTAAAATTTATAAAACTGTTAAAAAATGAATAACAACTCGAGTAAATGATGTCGATTTCCCTACAAACCTGCCCTTGCCAAGTTAACCCATCATCAAACGTTATAAGCTCACCGCTACTTTATAAAGATTGCTGTCAGCCTTATCATGACAGTTTATTGAGCGAAGAAGCTGATAAGACAGATGGCGTAAAAGCGGACTCTGCTGAGCGTCTCATGCGGTCGCGTTATAGCGCCTTTGTATTGGTCAAGCCAGAATATATCGTTAAGACCTCGCTACCTGTACAGCAAAAATTGCTAGATATTCAGGCGATTGAGTCTTGGGCAAAAGAAACAGATTGGGCAGGATTAGAAATCGTAGCGCATACAGCAAAACTTGGTAAACGCCATGCGCAGGTTGAGTTTAAGGCTTATTTCAAGACAAATAAGGATTTGCAAGCACATCATGAGTTGTCTGCCTTTGTGAAGGTGACAGACAAAATCAATAATGATGAGCGTTGGTATTTTTTAGACCCGACGGTCGAGATGACTGTCAGCCAAAAGCAGCCGTGTATTTGCGGTTCTGGAGAGAAGTTTAAGAGGTGTTGTGGTGTTTATTTGGTTTAGCTTCTCTCTCATTTTTCAATATTTCTCTCTCAAATTACTAGCTTAGTTATAATTATTCATTTTATAAAAACCATATATATCAATACTTTAAAAAATTATCGCTCTTTCTCTCTCTCATTTAGGCTTTTTCTCTCTCAAACCTCTCTCAATTAAAATGCTTCTCTCACTTCATAACCCACTTAGAGTACCGACCCACTCCAACGTTTTCTATTTTTTCTGTTTTTCTAAGTTTCGTCAATAAATGACCTATTTTAGTGACTTTCTGTTTTTCATCGAGAACTTCACTAAGTGTTGGTATTAGCAAGCTATCGATATCAGGCCTTGTAGCACATTCGTATTTGTCTATATAGTCTAAAATAAGTTGCATATAAAAAGTATCATCTTGAATCCTATTACGTATGTATTTAGCTTTTTTATTAGTGGCTTCTGCCACTGATGATGATACATAGTAGTTAGGTCTTCGTCCTTCTATAAGGTTCTTCCGTTGTAACTCCTTAGCCATACTTTTAGAAATATTTTGACCCTTTTGAACTCTATCTAAAGCTATAATTTCCATTATTGATAAATCTGTATTTTTAATTAATAACTTGCTATATGCAGGGTCTACAACATCACCGTATATAATTAACTTAACAGCCTGAGGCATTGTCAAATCGTAATCAGGTAACGGCAGATAGCGCTTCGCCTGTTTCTCGTACATTTCATGGATTCCATAACCCATTGTGTCAATCATATTCAATTGAACCATAGCTTGGGCAAGCTTATAATTACGATACTTTTTTGGTCTTCTCTCTTCTGTTACATAATCCACAGGTTTACCTTCGAAAAAGCTTCCTTCACTTTCAAAGATTAAACGATCTATTTTTTCAGACACGATAATTCTAGAGTTTTTAGTGTAGTCCTGATGGGCTATACAGTTATGCAAAGCTTCTAAAACGACACGTTGATTATATTTATCGATTTCAACAGGAATGAGCTCATCATCAGGTAAAATTCGTATTTGGAAATTACGTATCTTCTGGTATAGCTGTGTTGATGTTAATAAAAAAGGTGGATAGAAGTGTTCGTAAGCTCTTTCTTCCGCTTCTAAGCTCCATACCATAGCCGCAGGGTGAGGTGAAAGAAATCTAGCTGACTCTGGTTTGCCAAGAAGTAAAAGCGTAGATCTAGTAATTTTGCCATTTTCAGTTAATCTAGCTCTGTTTAGAAAATCTAAATCATCTAGCTCAAGCACTGCTTGGCTTTCTAGCCTTTGATCCATTTTTCTAGCAAAACCTTGCTTTGCTTTATTTAATGCATCCGGATCTAGGTCATTTATAGTCGCTTCTGATACTATTTGTGCCGACCAATCTATCCATTTTTCTTGTTGATTAATCTCATTTAACTTGTCCAATCCTAGTGCTACTAAACTTTCACCAGCTCTAGCGTAGTAATGCCCGTTGTAAGATATTGGCGAACCTTTAGGTGCTGCTGGAATTTGAAACATAACAACACCCCCTTTAGGATGTTGCAATTCAAAAATATTTCTAAAGGTGATTGTTGGTTGCGTATCTTGAGAAATCTGCTGACTCACTGCTTGGATACGTTCAGAACTCTTAGCCTTGTAGTCTGTGCCAATGACTTGTCGGGTTTTATCATCAATACCAAATACTAGCCAGCCAAAACTTTGCCCTCGCAAATTAGCTTCGTTAGATATAGCTGAGAAATACTTCCCGATATCAGATAAAGAGAACTCTTTTTTACCGCGCTTAAATTCGACAACTTCATTTTCCCAACATTCAATAAGAGTATCGAGTAACTCTAAAAGCTCATCATGGTTCATATCATCCCCTAAACACTCGCTCCAACCGCTCGTGCCACCGCAATACCTTCCTCAATCGTCAAAAACTTACGCTGGCTTGGGCAGTCTTTAAACAGAATCTCGCCGTCTTGGAAGATGAGACATTCATTGACCGCCAGCTGTTGCCATTTTTCATTTTCAGTGAGTGGAACGGTCACTAAAATAGTGACTTTATCCTGATCCGTCGTCACATCACCAAAGTTAATTGCCAAGTCATCATCTGACAGTTTGGCTTCCCCAAAAGGTGCTTGGCGCGTGAGATAAAACAATAAGCTACCGGCATAAGCCAATTGCCATCGACCATTCGATATTAGACAATTAAATAGACCGTTGGCGGATAAATAACGACATTGAGTAGTCAAAAAATTAAACAGCGTTTGATCATCGGGACGCGACTTAAAGCTACTTTTTAGGCGATTAACTAAATAGCAAAATGCCATTTCAGAGTCAGTATTGCCTACTGGCTGGCAATGTGAGGCGTTACCGTTGTCTTGCAAGCGCTGACAGCGTTTGATAAATTCACTATTCATCTGTCCATTATGCGCAAACACCCACTGCTCGCCCCAAACTTCACGAACGAAAGGATGGGTATTCGCCAAGCAATTCTGCCCTTGAGTCGCTTTACGAATATGCGCAATGACGTTCATGGCTTTGATTGGATAGTTATTGACCAAATCAGCGACTGGTGACAGATGGCTTGGTCGGTTGTCATGGAACAAGCGCAGTCCCGTTGAGGCATTTGCCGACTCATCACGCTTAGAGCATTCACTACGCTCAAAAAACGCAATGCCAAAGCCATCTTCATGACTGTCCGTCATGCCGCCGCGCTTGCGAAAACCAGCAAAGCTAAAACCAATATCCGTCGGGGTATTACAGTTCATTCCTAGGAGTTGACACATTTATGCGTTACCACCTTTATTAAATTGGTTATCTGCTGCGTCATGATTGACCGGACTACCTGACACAATACCAAGTTCTATATCACTCATACTAGCCAACAAATCTGCTCCAGTACTATCATCGCTTTCAACACCATCTAGGATACGCTGGGCTTGTGCCAAATCCGTGTTTTCTACCCACAGGACGACACCAGAATTCATCCCTGGAATGGCACTTAGCGGTTGCAAGGACACGGTAATGCCATTGTTGCGCAGCAGATTGGCATGCAGCTCGCCTTGCATATTGGTGTCGTAGCGTGCCAGTTTGTGCCAGTTATCAACTTGATCGGTCATGGGGTCGCCTCTGAGGTTTTGGTACTAAAATTGGTACTAGAATAAATGCGTAAGCAATGTTTACGATAATTGATCTAGCGTATATTCTTTGATTGCAAACTCACTGCTATTGCTCAATTTTTCACGTGCTTGCTCGGCTTGCGTGATGTTGCTAAAGACACCGACTACTTGATTGTCTACTTTATTCCCCAAAAGCACAAATACTGTATTATTTTGCGGTTTTTCTACATGAGCCCAATGATAAGCAGCAAGGCGTTTCATCAAGTCAGGGTTTTTGACCATGATATTATCGCCCGTACGCCCTTCGGTACGGTTGTAATGGATAACATTCAAACGTAACAGCCAAAAAATAACGGCCGCTTTTGCCAGCATAACCGATAACGCACGTTTTTCATCGTTGCCAAGTGGACGTTTTGACTCATAGCCTTGTAAAAATGCCGCCATCTTATTGCGGTCAAAATTCACTGACTCGCCTTGCTCGGCATCGCCCCACGTGGTACAAAAATCATTAATCGTAATGGCAATATCCATCACATAATGCTCGACGCTGACCTCGGTAAAGTCTAACAGCCCCGTTAAGCGCTCTTCACCTTTTTGGCTATTATTTAACGACAAGTTCCATAAGGTATTATCAGCAAACATGTCTAAATGACACAAGCCTTTTGGCAAAGTGGCAAGCGGCAAATCTGTATAAGATTGCCAAATATCACTCATGAGCTTAGCTTCGTCACCGGGCATAAACTGTATTTCACGGTCACGAACTTCTGACCATGGGTATAAAGGTACGCCGTATTCCTCAGCAGGTTGCAACGCTTGCAAGGTCTCATGCAGCATCGCTAAGGCGGCACCGATTTCATGACACATCGCTTGCGTGGTTTGCTGTGGATGCGAGCCTGCCAAACATGGCACTAGGGTAATGGCTTTATCGTCGTAATGGATAACATAGCGTTTATCACCACTATTTTTATCACTGTCTAGTCCTTCATCATCAATCAATGCCAATGGCGCAGCGACCGGCAACTTACCGTCTAATTGATTGAGGATAACGGCCATTTTTTCGATATCTTCTGGTGGACGCTCTTCGAATAAGGTAAATACATAAGAGTGCGCCCCATCTACATCATCAGTTGTCTGAATAAACCAGTTAGAGTTTTTTATTCCTTGGGTAATCGGAATGGCGCGCGCGAACGAGACGCCAAAGCGTTGACAAAAGGCGGCAAACTGATCATTGGTTAACTGGGTATAGACGGACATGACATCTCACTTTTGGCAATTAAATAAAAAGTTAAATAGGATAGATTTAAACAGCAATGGCGACAATTGTAACGCGCCTGAGCAAACGATAGCGAAAAGCGTAATAATCTTGCGAAAATCTGCCTGATACAGCGGTGATTTTGCTAGACTAGCGCATTGAGAGAATTGATTATAAGGTGAAAGACCCTATGTTAGCAAAGCGTATCATTCCTTGTTTGGACGTTGATAATGGCCGTGTGGTCAAAGGTGTGCAGTTTGTCGATATCAAGGACGCAGGCGATCCTGTTGAAGTCGCCAAACGCTACAACGAACAAGGTGCAGATGAGATTACTTTTTTGGACATTACTGCCACCAACGACGAGCGCGATACCACTTATCATACGGTTGAGCGTATGGCAGAAACGGTATTTGTGCCATTAACCGTCGGTGGCGGTGTGCGTAAAATCGCTGATATCCGCAACTTGCTCAATGCTGGCGCGGATAAAGTCGCCATTAACTCAGCAGCAGTGTTTACCCCAGAGTTCGTCGGTGAAGCCGCGCAAAAATTTGGCAATCAATGTATCGTCGTGGCTATCGATGCCAAACGTGTCGCGGATATTGAAGTTGATGGCATCATCCTGCCGCGTTGGGAGATTTTCACCCATGGTGGTCGCAAGCCAACGGGCATTGACGCGGTTGCTTGGGCAAGTAAAATGGCTGCTCTCGGTGCTGGCGAATTGCTAGTCACCTCGATGGACGGTGATGGCACCAAAAAAGGCTATGATTTGGCCTTGATGCAACAGATTACCAGCCGCGTTAACGTACCTGTTATTGCCTCAGGCGGCGTCGGCAACCTACAGCATTTAGCAGAAGGCGTATTAGAAGGCGGCGTCGATGCCGTACTTGCCGCCAGTATTTTTCACTTCGGTGAGTACACCGTGCAGGAAGCCAAAGAATATATGGCAGCGCAAGGGATACAGATGCGCCTGTAATACGTTTGTAAAATGCAAATAAATTAGAAAAAATGTTATCATAGCGCTAACTGCTTATTATCATTTGGTTTTCGTTCATTTAACGGTCAATTCGTTTACGTGATAACCAATCAAATAAGTTATACCATTCACAAAAATTAAAGTAGCAAGGAAAACGAGTGTAAGTACTACGCATTGTAGACTAAACAAGTTTGACACCGCTAATCGTACTTTTTGGGTTTGGTATTATTTGACTCTATCATTATATTTAGCTACTCCTACATTTTAATTAAAAGCCCATTAGGCGAAGGATATTTTTATGTCGAATTTACAACAGCAACGCAATGACGTGACTCATATTGATGGTAACTTACATCAGAATGAAGATGCCCGTATTGGTATCGTGGTTGGTCGTTTTAACGGTTTTGTCGTTGAATCATTGGTAGATGGTGCTATCGATGCGCTACTTCGTCATGGTGTTTTGGGTAGCAATATTACCGTTATTCGCGTTCCTGGTGCTTTCGAATTGCCATTGGTTGCTCAGCGCGCTGCTGAATCAGACCGTTTTGATGCCATCATTGCATTAGGCGCGATTATTCGTGGTAGCACGCCGCATTTCGACTTTGTCGCGAGTGAATCAGCCAAAGGCCTAAGCAGCGTTGCGATTGATTATAATATCCCTGTTGCCAACGGTGTATTGACGACCGACAGCATTGAGCAAGCGATTGAGCGTTCTGGCACGAAAGCTGGTAACAAAGGCTCTGAAGCCGCTATGGTCGTGTTAGAGATGATTGCGGTGCTATCACAGCTAGACATCGATGACGATAGCGATGACGCTTAATTGAATGCGTTGCTCATTTATCAGCATTTGAATATTTTTGAGTCACGATTCAGCACCATTCTTTATTGATAAGTATTATTGTTGATTAAATCTGTTAGGGCTATGGTTACTGCGATAGCCCTAAGTATGTCATTTAAATGTTCAACAGCAGTATCTAAAACTGTCTGGTAAATTTGCCAGCCGACTACTATTTAACATTTTATTTTAAAACTTCTTATCTTAAAACTAGGTATAGACCCCCTATGACTGACCAACTCAAGCGCGCTATTAACGCTGCGAAAACCGCCCAAACCAATGATAGTCAAGCTGAAGCCACGCGTATTGCGAGCAGCAGTGCGGGTGATCAAACCTTCGATATGAGTGAGTCTTCTTACAAGACCAGTCACACCGCTATCCGTAAAGCGCGACGCTTTGCGATGCAAGGTCTATACGAATGGCTCGTCACTGATCGCCGTTTTGATGTAGACGGCAAGCTTGGCTGGAAGGCCAATGCGCCGCATGATATCGCTGCTCGTACACGCGCGACCAATGCCATGCATACCGTACATATCGGCTATTATCATGAAATGATGCGCGATATTCCTGAGCAGATTGAGGCACTAGATGCGCTTATTAGTCAGTATCTCGATCGTGAAATTGATAAACTCGATACCGTTGAACACGCTATTCTTTTGATTGGTTCTTACGAGCTGCAAAACCGTTTAGAAATCCCTTATAAAGTCGTGCTTGACGAAGCGATGAAGCTAAATAATCACTTTGGTGCCACTGACGCCCATAAACTGATTAATGCCGTCCTTGATAAAATGGCAGTTGAGCTGCGCGCTACCGAAGTAGAAGCAGATAGTAAAGCCAATCTACGCACCTCACAAAAAGCGGCCGCTAAACCGGTAGTAGAAGCTGATACAGATAGCAGTGCCGATACCCATGCTATGGAAGAAACACTCACTGCTTCAAACAAGCCACGTATCAGCGCCAATAATGCTACCGTCAAACGTAGTAGCGTTAGTAAAGCCAGTGCAAATATTAGTGACTTTAAGGCGAGTAAGAAAGATGCTGCTGAAAACACGGTTGAAAACGACAGTGTTGAAACAGTTACTGCAGTAGAACCGATTGTTGAAGAAAGCATTGTTGAAAAAGATATCGTCGTTGATGAACAGCCTGCAAAAGAAGCGGTAGCTGCTGACGCTGTCAATGACGACAGCAATGTAGAAAATACCACAGCGGATACTGGTCTAACGGACTCTAATATTCTCAATGTTGACTCAGAAGAGACCACATCAGATACTAATGTGTCAGATGTTACTGCAACAGACGATACTGATACGAAAAGCCAAGACTAACCATGAATGAATTTGAGCTGATCGAGCGCATATTTTCACAGATGCAAGCGGCACATGCACCATTAATCGGTATCGAAAAAGGTATCGGCGATGATGCAGCCGTCATAGCATTGCCTGCAGGCTCGCGCTTGGTCAGCTGTATTGATACACTGGTTCAAGGTCGTCACTTTCATGCCGACTGGCAACACATTAACGAGCTGGCATTTGCGATTGGTTATAAAGCCGTGGCGGTTAACGTCTCAGACATTACGGCGATGGGCGCAACACCGCATAGTATTCTGCTAGCATTAGCACTACCTGAACGTTTAGCGAACGAGCAATGGCTGACTGAATTTGCCAAAGGCTTGTTTCATGCCTGCCAATTATTCGGGATTACCCTTATTGGCGGTGATACCACGCGCAGCGAGCGCTTAGTACTCAGCGTCAGCGCGCAAGGATTACTTGCCGCAGACACGCCAGCTGTCTACCGCTCAGGGGCGCAAGTTGGTGATAAAGTCTACGTATCAGGGTCGCTCGGCGATGCCAGCTATGCCCTGCAACATCCTGACAGTGCTCAAGGCGTAGAGCTTGCCCATCGTTTGCATATGCCTACCCCGCGTATTGCCTTAGGGGCAGCACTGGCAAAAAATGGTGCAACCGCGATGATAGATATCTCTGATGGTCTTTATCAAGATCTTGGCCATATCTGCCAACAGAGCAGCGTTAGTATGCGGCTTAATCTGGAGCAGCTACCTACTAGCAAACCATTAGCAAGCGTAGATTTGTCTGAGCGCTTATTGTGTCAGCTGGCGGGTGGCGATGATTATGAGTTGGCTTTTACTTTGCCTGCGCATATTGAACCACCTACTGGCAACACGCTAGTCACCTGTATCGGTGAGGTGACTGCGATGACAAATCATAAAGACACAGACACACCTACCGCTTTACGTCCTGAATTATTTTATCAAGGACAGCCAGTCACACCGACTCATCCCGCGCCGTTTTCTACATGGCCCACCCTTACCGGCTACCAACACTTCACAGGCTAATCCATGACTGATCACGACCTATCTAAGCCTGACATTAGCAAAGCCAATGACTGCCCTCCATTGCCCGTAAATGCTAGCCTGCTGGATCGTGTGGTTTATTGGCTCGGTATCGGTTTAGGTAGTGGCTTGCCTCGCCGTGCTCCCGGCACTTGGGGGTCAGTTGGTGGCTTAATCGTCGCCATACCTCTAATGAGCTTAGGTTTTGTGCCATTTTTGATTATTACCATCTTGTCCTGCCTCATTGGTATTTGGATATGTGGTCGTACCTCAGAGCTAATGCAAGGTCATGACGATCCGCATATTGTTTGGGATGAATGGGCAGGCATTTGGATTACTTTACTACCGTTTTCTTACATGGGGGTGTCTACTGCCAGTTTTTGGCAAGACATTTCACAAAATTTATCTATCATTGCGCTTATCATCGCTTTTGTACTTTTTCGCTTTTTTGACATTATTAAGCCACCACCGATCGGTTGGGCAGACAAAAAAGTCGCCGGTGGTCTCGGTATTATGCTCGACGATATAATTGCCGGCGTAATGGCGGCAGCGGTATGGATGATTGTCATGCTCGGTATGCTGTTGTAGTCAATACTCTATAGATCAAATACGGTGTCAGGCTCGCTTAGCCCACTATTTTTAGTACTTTCACTCGCCTTTATGGTATCTAAACTATATTGAACCGATTAGGGTCTGTTGAACATTCAAATGTGGTACTGGCAGTGGCTATTTTTTAGACAATACGCAGTGAAATTTTTGACGCCTAGTCGTTCTAGGTTAGACAATTTCGCCATGTATTGGCAAAAAATAGCTCTGCCCCTGCTTGTATACTTGGGGCTGATGCTAAAATCACCCCAAACGTTGTTGTAAACCTAGCTAAGGTCTCGACATTATCGTCGGTTTACGCCTAGTCTGGGGCGATTTTAGCGATCAGCAGTCCTAATATTTGAATGTTCAACAGACCCTACATAAGCAGATACGCGGTTAGGCTTTTTTGTATGACTGACTATATAACCCTTTGTATAACCTTAAGTTACAAAGCTTGCACGGCATTGCATTTTTTTGCCTTGGCGTTTGCGCTATAATCATAAATTATATTTTGTTACATTTAACGAGCTACTATGACCTCTCCTCTTTCTGTAATTATCCTAGCTGCTGGTAAAGGCACGCGCATGCAATCGGCCAAGCCAAAAGTGCTACAGACACTGGCCGGTAAGTCTTTATTAAGTCACGTATTAGATACCTGTCACCAGCTGACTGTTGACGCAACTATCATCGTCCATGGTTTTGGTGGCGAGCAAGTAAAATCAGAAATTGCTAACCAATATACCCAATCCTCAATTACGTGGGTTGCCCAGACTGAACAGTTAGGGACAGGACATGCCGTTAAAGTGACCTTGTCCGATTTGCCAAAATCAGGGCAAAGCCTCATTCTCTATGGTGATGTGCCATTGGTCAGCTGCCAGACGCTAGCGGCATTAAAAGTGGCTAATACTGACGGTATGTCGATGCTGACACTTACTGTCGACAATCCGTTTGGATTGGGTCGCATCAAGCGTGACCAAGCAGGCAATATCGAAGCCATCGTCGAACAAAAAGACGCCAGCACCGATGAGCAAAGTATCCAAGAGATTAATAGCGGTATTTATTGCGTCGACAATGCCTTATTGCATAAATATCTGCCTGAGCTCTCTAACGATAATGCGCAACAAGAGTATTATTTAACTGATATCGTTAAAATGGCCGTCGCTGATGGTATTACGATTGCCGCGATTGAGCCTGAGCATACGTTTGAGATTGAAGGCGTCAATAACCGTCAACAGCTGGCTAGCTTAGAGCGCACATGGCAGGGTAAACTGGTTGCCGATTTGCAAGAAGCTGGTGTGCAGTTTGCTGATCCGAGCCGCGTTGATATTCGTGGCACCTTAACAGCCGGTCAAGACGTATTCGTCGATGTCGGTGTGGTGTTCGAAGGCGACTGTACTTTGGGTGATAACGTTTATATCGAAGCGGGCTGTGTCATCAAAAATGCCCACATTGGTAACGCTTGTCATATCAAACCGTACTGTGTGATTGATCGCGCCGAGGTTGGTGCAGGTGTTGATGTAGGGCCTTTTGCCCATTTGCGTCCTGAGACCGTATTGTCTGATAACAGTAAGGTCGGTAATTTTGTAGAAATTAAGAAATCGACCATCGGTCAAGGCAGTAAAGTCAATCACTTAAGCTATGTCGGTGATGCAACGGTCGGTACAGGCGTCAATATCGGCGCTGGTGTCATTACCTGTAATTATGATGGTGTCAATAAATCGCAGACTATCATCGAAGACAATGCCTTTATCGGCTCTAACGCCAGCCTAGTCGCGCCAGTCACCATTGGAGATACCGCAACGGTTGCGGCAGGCTCTGTAATTACTAAAAATGTTGATAGTAAAGCATTAGCCTTTGGTCGCGCGCGTCAAGTGCAGAAAAATGACTTTCAACGTCCAATCAAAAAATAAATTTAAGGAATACTTATGTGCGGAATAGTTGGGGCAGTCGCTGAGCGTAATATCGCCAATATCTTGCTTGAAGGTCTTAAACGTTTAGAATATCGCGGCTATGACTCAGCTGGTTTGACAGTCATTCGTGATGGTGAGCTACACCGCGAGCGCCAAGTCGGCAAAGTACAAGCATTGGTCGATGCTGTCGCGGTTAATCCAGACGCTTTTGATGGTCATATTGGTATTGCGCATACACGCTGGGCCACGCATGGCGAACCTGCACAACGTAACGCCCATCCGCACGTATCAGGCAAGATTGCCGTGGTGCATAACGGTATCGTTGAGAACTATGCCGAGCTAAAAGAAGAATTAATGGCTAAGGGCTATGAATTCACTTCGCAAACTGATACCGAAGTCGTTGCGCATCTAATTCATGATATTTATAAAAACACGCCTGATTTATTAGAAGCAGTTCGTGCGGTTATTCCCTTACTCCATGGTGCATTTGCGCTTGGTATTGTGCATATCGATTGCCCAGATGAGCTCATTACCGTACGTTTAGGTTCACCTCTCGTCATTGGTGTGGGTATCGGTGAAAACTTTATCGCCTCCGATCAGTTGGCGCTATTACCCGTTACCAACCGCTTTATGTATCTAGAAGAAGGTGACATTGCAAAGCTGACTCGCAATAGCATTAAGGTCTATGCAGATGGTGTTGAAGTGCAACGCCAGATACATGAGATTGATGCCGCCCAACATAATGCGGATAAAGGTGAGTTTAAGCATTATATGCTCAAAGAAATTTATGAGCAGCCGGACGCAGTAGCACGTACTATCGAGATGGCCATAAATAATAGTGAAACCTCTAAATTACGCGATGACTTTTTGCAGCGTCATGAAGTGCTACTAGCAGATATTCGCCATGTGCAAATCCTCGCTTGTGGTACCAGTTATCATGCAGGCATGGTAGCCAAATACTGGTTTGAAAGTCTGATACGGGTGCCCTGCTCAGTCGAAGTAGCCAGTGAGTTCCGTTATCGTAACCCTGTCGTCGTCGACAACACACTGGTCATTTGTATTTCTCAATCTGGTGAGACGGCTGATACCTTATCAGCGCTACGTGATACCCAAAAACAAACCCCAGCAGGGCTAGTTAGCTTAGCCTTATGTAATGTACCGACCTCATCGTTGGTACGTGAAACCGATATTTTCTTACCGACCCTCGCGGGACCTGAGATTGGTGTGGCATCTACTAAAGCCTTTACCACGCAGCTGGTGGCATTAATGCTATTGGTATTAAAGGTTGGGGTGGTTCAGCAACGTATGACTGGCGAGCGATTGAGCACATTGCTCGGTGAGTTACAACAGCTACCTGGTCAGCTGCATGCCAGCTTAAACCTAGATGCGCCTATCAAAACCATGAGTGAAAGCTTTGAAGATAAGAAAAGCTGCCTGTTCCTAGGTCGTGGTCTTCAATTCCCAATCGCCTTGGAAGGCGCGTTAAAACTCAAAGAAATCTCTTATATTCATGCGGAAGGTTATGCGGCTGGTGAGCTTAAACATGGCCCATTAGCGTTGGTTGATAAGGATATGCCTATCGTGGTGCTTGCGCCCAAAGACAGCATGTTTGATAAGCTTAAAGCCAATATGCAAGAAGTTCATGCGCGTCACGGTGAGCTATTCGTATTCGCCAGTGAAGCCAGTCAAATGGTCGCAGAAGATCGTTTGCACGTGGTATATGTACCCGATGTTTGCGAGACGCTTGCCCCTATCGTCTATAGCGTGCCAGTACAATTACTCTCGTATCATGTGGCAGTGATGCGCGGTACAGATGTCGATCAGCCGCGTAATCTTGCAAAAAGTGTTACGGTTGAATAATTTTTACGTTTAGATAGTAAATGTTGTCAGAGAGTAATAAAGTATCATACTAAGTAATAAAGTATCATCCTCTTGCTTAGATATTCACCCCTGCTATTTTCGATTCAATAGCAGGGGTTTTTTATGCGCTCAAGAAACTGACCTCTACTATAAAATCTGTAAACTTGAACTTGAAAGAGTTTAGGGCGTGTTGAACATTCGACCATGGCATTGATTCGCGAATGTTCAACACGCCCTAATCAATCAGCGTTCACTATCTCGATGAGATCGAAGGCTTCTATTCAAAAAAATGATAAATATATATATTCATTTTCGTAGAAATACTTGTTACTATGACTGCCAGTCTATACAATGACCAGCAGTCACAACATGAATAGGTGTAGATTATGGGTATTCAAGAGCGTAAGATTCGCGAATTCGAACAACGCGGTCAGGAAATTCTCGATGCCGCTTTGAGTCTGTTTGGGTCAGATGACTGGGAACAAGTCACTGTTGAGCAGATTGCAAAAAAATCTGAGGTCGGTAAAGGCACTATTTATAAGCATTTTGAAAGTAAAAATGAGATTTATGTGCGACTAGCCATTCGCTTTCAAAAACGCATGGCAAGTGAAATAGGTCTTCTCGATCAGTCGATGCCTGTGCTCGACCGGCTTCGCTGTTATATTCGCGCGGCATGGGAGATGCACTTATCTAGTAAAGAGCTACATCTAGTATTCATGTTTTGCAGCCGAGCTGAATTTCGCGCGCAACTGCCTAGTAATTTACTGACCGAGATGCAAGAAGCTGAATCACGAGTCATTATTTTTACCCACCAACTTATGGTTGAAGGTATTGAACAGGGCTTGTTTCCAAACAAACCGATCAATCTGCTAATTTTTGGCCTCCAGTCAATGTTTTGGGGTGCGATACAGCTCATATGGAGCGGTTATCTTGGCGACATTGATCATGAGCAACATTTGGAAGAAGTAACGAGTTTTATGATCGCTGGATTGGTACATCATAACCAGCCTATCCCGCAGACTAAAGACTAAGTAACACTATTAACCCCATTTTAAATTTTTAGCACGCCGACCTATACACGCTTTTTTTTACCTAACCGTGACCAACAGTCATATATAGACCAACAGTCTTAAAAGAGAAATCAATCATGAACCCGCATGCAAAAAGCTTAAAAAACTCACTGTACCCATCTGCTATTACACTACTGGTACTCGCCACTCTAGGAATGAGTACGGCGGCTATCGCTCAGTCAGAATCGAACGCCAGTAATAAAAGTGAGTCGAATTTCACAGTGGGTGCTGGTTTGGCTTACTCACCAGAATATGAGGGATCAGAAGATTATAAGACCAGTGTTTTACCACTGATTAATTATCGTAATGGTCGTTTTTTTGCGGGTGCGCTTGGCGGCATAGGCTATGACTTATCGACCAAAAAGGGTTTATCTATCGGGCCTGTTCTTTCTTATCAACCTGGGCGCGACGAGAGCGACCACGAACGCTTAAAAGGACTTGGTGACATTGATCCAAGCGCCAATTTAGGTGCTTTTGTGAAATGGGATCTACAACCATTTTCTGTGAATAGCACCATTAAGCAAGGTTTAGGTGGTGATGTAAGTGGCACTGAACTTAAATTAGGGGTTGGTTATGCGCTACCTTTAGGCCCTAAAGACAGCCTCAATTTTGATGCCTCTATAAATTGGGCGGATCAAGACATCATGGAGGGGTATTTTGGTGTCACACCAGAGCAATCGAATAGCTCTGGCCTTGCTACTTATGATGCCAGTGCTGGTATCAGACGTTATGGTGTGGGTGCCTCTTGGACTCATATCTATACCCCAAAAGTATTTTCAACGTTAAATGCAGGGGTTTATCAGCTCGGTAGTGAAGCGGCGGATAGTCCAATTACCACATCACGTACTGGTGGTCTCGTAGGCGCTAGTGTCGGCTACAAATTCTGATAAAAAAGCTGATGATATTTTTAGCAACAACAGGTGTTAGATTTTATGTGCTACAACGCTCAGAACAGTTACTTCAGGCACTAATAGGTGGTTGTAATAGTACATCCCGATAAGCCCTAAAACATAGCAAAACATAGAGAATTACAATGAATATTAAATACTGGGCTTTCCCCCTTAGTGTCGTACTGGCTTTGACAGCGGCATGTTCAAAAGAACCTGAGGTTATCGATACCAAGTCGGAAGAATCGAGTATTCGGACGGTTAGCGTAGATACGGTCATATTACGTCCTATGACTGGAAGTGTGACTGCTTCTGGATTACTGTTACCGCGCGAAGAAGTGGCAGTTGGTTCCGAGATATCAGGCTATCGAGTAGCTGAATTGCTGGTCGATGAAGGGTCAACCGTTAAGAAAAATCAGGTATTGGCTCGTCTTGATCCAAGTCTACTCTTAGCCAAAATCGCTCAAGCGGAAGCCAATCTTACTCAAGCTAAAACCCTTGCAAACCAGTCAAGCGCTGAAGCTGATCGCATCAAAGGCTATGAGGACATCGGTGCATTTTCAGAGGAAGAGATTGCGACCCGAGTGGCTAAAGCGAAGAATGCAGATGCTGGGGTTGAGGTGGCTCAAGCCCAGTTAAATGAATTACAAACACAACGCAATCTTATGGAAGTACGCTCTCCAGTAAATGGGTTTGTACTTGAGCGCATCGTGCGTCTTGGAGATGTCTCGGGGCAGTCGCAACCTATGTTTCGTCTTGCCAGCAATAGCTTAATTGAAATGGATGCTGAAGTACCTGAAGATGATCTTGCTACTATTACTATTGGTCAAGCTGCAACGGTCATATTACCATCGGGCGCTGAGTTACAAGGTAAAGTGAGACTACTATCACCTCGTATCGATCCAGAAACGAAACTGGGTCATGTGCGGGTACAGCTTCCAACCCACCCTGAGCTAAGAGCGGGTGGTTATGCGAAAGTTGTCTTTCAACAGGTTTCTACACCTGTCCCTGCTGTCCCTGAAAAAGCCGTACAGTTTGAGGCCAGCGGAGCGCTATTAATCGTCATTGATAAAGACAATTTGGCACGGCGTGTTATGGTAGAAACTGGCGCTCGAACCGATGGTTTTGTTGAAATTAAAAACGGACCAGCCGTCGGTACTCGTGTTGCACTTGGCGGTGGGGCTTTCTTATTGAATGGTGATGCCGTCAATCCAATCAATAAAGCAAATGAGCCTGACGCTGTATCAGACAAGGTTGCACCAGCCACGAAGGTGACACCATGAATTTGCACATTTCGGCATGGGCAATTCGCAACCCAATCCCAGTTGTTCTCCTATTCATTGTACTCATGATTGCAGGGATGAGCGGTTACCGCGCTCTCCCTATCAAACTTTATCCAGACGTCTCATTTCCGATTGTCCAAGTAAGCGTTACCTTATCAGGTGCAGCAGCAAGCGAAGTTGAAACTCAGATTACTCGTACCGTTGAAGCTGCCGTATCCAATGTCTCTGGCGTCAAACATGTGCAATCCGTTGTCACACAGGGCTTGTCATCCAGTACGATTGAGTTCGAAATTGGTGAAGATGCACAAAAAGCAACAGACGAAGTTCGTTCAGCTATTGATCGCATCAGAAGCAGTCTGCCGTCTAGTATTGAAGAACCTATCGTACAGCGTTTTGATATAGACTCAGCACCTATCGTCACGTATGCCGTCTCTACCGAAACGATGACGGATGTCGAGCTTAGCTGGTTTGTAGAGGATACCGTCGCGCGTCAGTTAATTACGCAAGAAGGGGTAGCACAAGTCGATTTGGTTGGTGGCATCAACCGAGAGATTAATGTCACACTCGACCCCAATCGTCTGCAAGCATTAGGTTTGACAGCGCCCAATATCAATGATGCATTACGAACATCAAGCACCGATGTGCCTGGTGGACGTTCTGAAATTGGTGAGCGCGAACAAACGGTGCGTGTACTTGGCGCGGCCGAATCGGTACAAGCACTAAATAACTTGGTCATTCCTAGTATCAGTGGCAATACTGTTCAGCTCTCTGATGTTGCTACTGTCTCTAGTGGTGCAGCCGAAAGACGTGGATTTGCTTCTCTAAACGGTCAATCGGTCGTTGGCTTTCAAGTCAAAAAAACCAAAGCCGCCTCTGATGTTGCGGTAGCAGATGCCATTGCTAGCGCCACTAGCCAGTTGGCAAAAGACTATCCTGATGTAAAATTTGAGCGCATTGTATCGACAGCTACCAGTACACAAAACAGTTTTACGGCTACTCTGAGCGCTTTGATAGAAGGGATGTTGCTTGCCGCCATCGTAGTCTTTCTGTTTTTACGTAACTGGCGCGCGACGCTCATTGCCGCTGCAGCTATGCCGATTTCTCTCATTCCGACCTTTGCGGTGATGAGTTGGATGGGTTTTAGCTTAAACATGATTACCCTACTCGCTTTAACGTTGGTTATTGGTATTTTGGTCGACGATGCGATCGTTGAGATAGAAAATATTCAAAAGCGTATTGAAACAGGTCAAAGCCCCTATGAGGCTTCATTGGTAGGGGCAGATGAAATTGGGCTAGCAGTAGTAGCAACCACAGCAACGATTGTCGTTGTATTTTTACCAGTATCATTGATGGGTGGTTTTGCCGGTCAGTTCTTTAAAGAGTTCGGTTTTACGGTTGCTATTTCAGTATTGTTTTCGCTGCTAGTGGCTCGCTTACTGACCCCTTTGATGGCCGCGTATTTATTAAAGCCATCAACCAAACCACATGAACCAAAACCCTTTAAAGGTATTTACCGCACAGTGCTAGATCTTGCGCTCGTGTACCGTTGGACATCACTTGGTCTAGCTGGGTTGCTACTCGGCGGCTCTGTTTTTCTAGCCACTTTGCTACCAACGGGTGTGACACCTCCACAAGATAACGGCATTGTTCAACTGTCTATTGAAGGCGCGCCTGGGGCAACCTTGGATGACATGCGCCGTAGTAATGATGTCCTAACCAAAAAATTGCTTGCTTTAGACGAGGTAAAAACAGTATTTACTTCGATCGGTTCAAACTCTAGTAATGGTGATGTGAGCTCTGGGCAAGCAACGGTACTGCTTACAGAAGAAAGATCACAATCAACACAATCTTTCCAAAGCTCATTAGATGCTCTATTGCTGAGTGTTCCTGACGTGCGTATCGGTTTTGGTCAGGCTGGCGGCGGCGGTAGTACCACGCTGCAAATTGTTTTAGCCAGTGAAAACGCTGATGCGTTATCTGAATCGACTCTCAAGCTTGAACGCGAAATGCGTGAGCTTGCCGAGCTTAGTAACGTGCATCAAGTGACACCTAGACCCAGTTCGGAGCTGATTATAACGCCCAAACCAGCTGAAGCAGCTCGTCTGGGTATTACCTCTAGTACGCTTGGCTCAGTGATTCGTGTCGCCACCCTTGGTGATGTCGATTCCAATACTGCCAAATTCAATACAGGTGATCAGCGTTTGCCTATTCGTGTGCGCTTGCCTGATAGCGCACGTACCGATTTAAAGACCCTTGGAAACCTAGAAGTACCCACATCTAACGGAACCTCAGTTCCTTTGTCAGCCGTGGCTGATCTCAGTTTCCAACCGGGTGCATCACGTATTGATCGCTACGACCGTAAGCGCCGTGCCACTATTGAAGCACAGCTCAATGGCGTGACCTTGGGAGAAGCAACAGCCGCCATTGATCAACTAGATACTCTCCAGAACCTACCCTCTGACGTGACTCAACCTGCCTTTGGTGATAATGAAACCATGAATGAGCTTTTTTCTAGCTTTGGTATTGCCATATTGGCGGGTATCGGTCTCATCTACGGGGTGATGGTGCTGTTATTCAAGAGCTTCTTTAAGCCAATTACGATATTAGCGGCATTACCTTTATCACTAGCGGGTGCTTTTTTGGGTCTATTGATAGCAGGCAGCTCGCTTGATTTGTCAGCACTGATTGGCTTATTGATGCTCATGGGGTTGGCGGCTAAAAACTCTATTTTATTGGTTGAATTTACCATTGAAGCTGAAAATAAAGGTGCATCACAAAGAGAGGCATTACTCTCGGCTTGCCGGGAGCGTGTACGTCCAATCGTGATGACAACGATAGCCATGGCGGCGGGGATGGTTCCTACCGCGCTAGCACTGGGCGAAGGATCCGAGTTCCGTGCGCCTATGGCTATTGCCGTCATTGGAGGACTGATTAGCTCGACATTGTTATCGCTTATTTTGGTACCCGTGGTCTATGAGTTAATCGAAGACTTTGAACTATGGATAAAACCAAAGCTGGCTAAATTGGTTGAGCTGCCACCAGAGAAAAATTTGGAGCCAGTCACAACGAAAAGAGAAAATAACGAACACGATTAATCACTTACTTAATACAAGCATTCGCTCTCTTGAGCGTTTACGTGCAAAGCCTTTAGCAGATAGCAAATGAAACATACCTGCTGTCTGCTGGGGTTTGCAAAATTTGAAAGTTGATAAATATAATATAAGGATAAAATTATGTTAAAACAAATAACCGCTCCAGACCATGTCATCGCCCTATCCCTCGATGGAACGCTGACTGGCGAAGGCCTACAAGAATATCGTCATGTTTTGGAAAAAAAGCTACAAGAGCATGATCAAATTGGTCTCTATATTGATATCACAGAGCTGACGGACATGACTGCGAATTCGATAGTAGAAGGAACTAAAGCGGACATGGAGCTATTTAGCCACATAAAGCAGCTTAAGAGATGTGCTTTTGTGTCAGATAAAGAATGGCCGAAAGCGGCTATCTCAATTGCTGATCGACTACTGCCGATGTTAGAGATGAAAGTATTTTCTTCAAATGAGAAAGAAGACGCCTTAAGCTGGGCAGCTGAGAAATCCGAGCAGCCTATAGAAAAGCGTGGTGCCATTCGTTTCTTGCCTACGAATAAAGACAACGTGCTCGCTTTTGAGGTGGACGGTGTATTGTCCTCAAGTGAAATGCCAGGCGTCACGCAAAAGCTTGAGCAATTTCTTAATGATCATGACACGGTAAGATTGCTTGCCCGAATGAAAAACTTTGATGGTTTCAATCCCTCTATCCTTATACACAGCAGCGGTTTACTGTCCATGAAAGTAGCTGCTATGAAAAAGCTAGAGCGCTACGCTATCGTCGGCGCACCGCGCTGGATGTGTACATTCATTGAAACGATGAACCCAGTTTTTCCAAAAGTGGACATCAAAACCTTTACTGCCGATCAAGAATATGAGGCGCTTGCTTGGCTTGATGCTGAGCTGGTGAAATAGCCTTTATGGAACGATAACTGACATATTTGCTCTTACTAACAGCTCTTCAAAAGAAGGGCTGCTCTATTTGTAAGTCGAACTAATAATAATATTGGCTCAATGAGACATTTAAATGCTTACTTTAGAAGCGTCTTGATATGTTCTCAATATTCAAAATTACTGCACTTATATTCTATTGATATGATTTAGGACACCATCAAATGGTCAGAAAACATGCTCAAACAACATGGGCTTTACTATCGGCGATAGCAATATTGAGCATATTAGCGATACTTTTGCTGCTGACACTGTTCATCTAATGACAGTTTCGGTATATAACAGTCTAGAGTGAAATGGACACTAGGTTTTTGAGGTTACTATATGGTATCTGACACGTCATTTTTATTAATAGGAACGTTGGCGATGCAAGCCAATACCACCAAAGACACTGTGCGCCATTACCATGATATGGGTTTATTAAGATCCCGTAAGCGCCAAGCAGGTTCGCGCCTATACACTGAGTTTCATCCAGAATGTGTCGAGCGTATCGACCTTATCAAAAATGCACAAGCGGTCGGTTTTAATCTCAACGAACTTAAAGTCTGGTTGAATGATTATTACGATGGCACTCTCGATATTGATAAGCAAATGGATGTGATTTCCGAAAAGATTGCTCAAGCGCAGCGTCAACAAGTCAATTTAATCAATGTGATTAACCAACTTAGTGCGCGCCATACCGCTTTGAAAGAAATGAAATCAGATAATATTGGCAAAGCAAATATTCAGTAATGCATTGGCGATTGCCAACAGCAGACGTAGTGACCCTTCGTCATTCAAAGAAAAGCGGTCAAAGTGCTAAAACATAGTCGCAGTGACATTCCATCTATGAGATGAATTGTCACTGCGACAGTCGTGCTTAGCGGAGATTAATTATTTTTGATCTCTTTCTAATACCACTCGATAGCGAGCGTTACCACTCTCTAGTCTCTCGAATGCTTCATTTATCTCAGACATTTTATAGGTTTCAGTCACTGGCTGAATATTATGTCGAGCAGCAAAATCCAGCATTTTTCGCAGGGTCGACGGTGAGCCGACTGGCGAGCCTGATAGGCTGTTTTGAGCCATGATCATTGGCGCAGCCACTATCTCTAACGGCGCTTCTAATAGACCAACAAAATGCAGTTTACCTTTTGGTCTCAACGTCTTAATAACGACATCCCAATTCATATCAACGTTCACTGTTGATATGATTAAATCAAAAGAGCCCGCTGCTTTTTTGATTTCGTTCTCATCTCTTGAGTTTAAAGAGTGATGAGCACCCAACTCTTTTGCTTCTTCCATCTTTGATTCGCTGGTAAATGCTGTCACTTCACAGCCCCACGCATTAGCAAACTGAAGCGCAAGATGACCCAGACCACCGATACCGATAACCGCTACTCTAGAGGTTGGTTTGATATCGTATTGCATTAGGGGGTTAAATACTGTGACACCGCCACATAGCAGTGGCCCTACCGCATTGAAATCAAGCCCTTCAGGAATTTTGATAACGCTGGTATCTTTTGCGCGTACTTTATCTGCAAAGCCGCCATGGTTACCAATGATGGTTCCTTCCTGCTTAGCACAGAGGTTATGGTCACCGCCGATACATAGGTCACAAACATTACAATAGCCTTTATGCCAGCCAAGACCGACTTTATCGCCTAGCTCAAGATGCTTTACGTGCTTGCCTTTTGCGAGGACTTTACCTGCAACTTCATGCCCACCGACAAACGGATATTCGGTCATACCCCATTCGTTTTGCCACATAGAGAGGTCACTGTGGCAGACACCGCAGCTATGCACTTCGATTTCTACTTCGTGATCGCCTAAGGTGCCAGGATCATATTGATAAGGCACAAACTCGCCGCCTTTCTCTTTTGCTGCGTATGCATTAATCATCATTATTCCTTATTTAATAGTATTTATGGAGGAGCGCTCATAACAAATGAGCCAGTCGTTTCTAACGATTCGAATTTTTCCCATTCAAAAAAGGGTTGTCGATAAGTTGAACTGGCCTGACCAAAGATTGGTTAAGTTATACCATCCAAGTCAATAGTTGTAAGACTATCATAATACAAAGCCTCGTACTTGAAAGGCGACGAATCACCAACACTATCGCTTTGCCGCTGCAATCTGAATGTTCAGCATGATTGTCGAGAGAGACATTGGATTCATAATGACATGCATGGCTTTGCGGTAGTAACTAGCAAGGCAATCACATCGTTTGTGCTTGTGTGCTTATAAAATGACAACAAGCCCATACTTAATCAATAAGTATGGGCTTGTCTGTGTCAGACCTAGCATTATTACTGCTAATGCTAGGTCATGTATAAGATCAAATAAAGACGTTAAATCATATTTTACTGTCCGTTGTTTTCTGCTCTTTGCCATTTGGCACAAGCCATTTAGCAAACCATCCTGACAGATCATCCATCAACGTATAGACGACTGGGATGACCACCAAACTCAGTAGCGTTGAAGTCACTAGACCACCCAATACCGCTGCTGCCATCGGTCGCCTAAAAGTAGGGTCAGCATCACCCCAACCAAATACCAATGGCAACATGCCCGCCCCCATTGCAATGGTGGTCATGATGATAGGACGCGCGCGCTTATGACAGGCATCAATAATCGCCTCAAAACGTGCCAGCCCGCGACGTTGGGCAATCAAGGCATAATCAACCAACAGAATCGAGTTTTTGGTCGCAATGCCCATGAGCATAATAAAACCAATCATCGAGGGCATCGACAGGCTACTGTTGGTAATAACCAAGCCGACGAACGCACCGCCTATCGATAGAGGTAATGCCATCAAAATGGTAAATGGCTGCAACAAACGACCAAATAGTAAGATAAGCACGCCTAATATACAAACTACACCCACTGACATCGCAATGATAAAGCCACTAAAGAGGTCAGCCATATTTTCGGCTTGACCTTGATCGATGATAGTAATCGAAGGCGGCAATTGTTGCATGGTCGGCACTGACTTGACCGCTTGTACCAAATCGCCTAGCTCGCCATCTGCCGGTTGCACCGTAATACTGATGGCGCGCTCTCGATCCAACCTACTTATCTGAGCAGGACCTGTGCCAAAATCTAACGCAGCGACTTCGCCCACACGTACCCCTTGACCTGCTGGTAGTGAGTTTGGTACGTACAAGCCCTCTAACTGACTGACGTTTTGCTTGGCAACATCTGGTAGGCGTACCACGATAGGAATCTGACGAGTATCAAGATTGAGCTTAGACAAACGCTGCTCATAGTCGCCGACAGTCGCCACACGTAAAGTCGTAGCGATATCTTGCGTGGTCACGCCTTTATCAGCCATCGCCAGTCTATCAGGCGTGACGGTGAGCTCTTGACGTGGCAAACTGCGATCACTGGTCACAGCACCTACGCTTGGCAAACCTCGAATTTCAGTCATGATCTGCTGAACAGTCTGCTCAAGCAGCTGTGGACTGGTACTGGTTAACGAAAAATTATAGCCACTCTCACCACCACTTGATAGTCCAACGGTAAAGCGAGCACCGGGTACTTCTGTCATCAACTTACTGATTTTACGTTCTATTTCTTGCTTAGTGCCCCGCTCTGCACGCGGTGCAAGCACAATATCCAAACTGGCAATATTCTCCGCTTTGCTACCACCAGACTCTGAGCTCAGGGATGCTTGTGCTTCTCCCACTGACGTAAAGATATTCGTCACCTCAGGCATGGCTAAAATGCGCGCACTGGCAAGCGCTGACACGCGCTCCGTATCTGCGAGCGACACATCAGGGGTTAGCTCAATAGCCACACGGGTTTGGTCAATATCGTTGTCTGGAATAAAAGAAGTCGGTAGTAGTTTCACTAATGCCAACGAAGCCACAAACAACACCAACGTTGCACCCATAGTCAGCCAGCGATAATGAAGCGTCCATGAGACAATTTTGAGATACCACGTCATCAATGCACTTTGCTTTTCGACATGCTTTTTCTCGGGTCGTAAAATGTATGCAGCCATCATAGGTGTGATCAGACGCGCCACCATAAGCGAGGCAAAAATCGATAACGCAGCCGTCCAACCGAATTGACGGAAAAACTGCCCAACAATACCACCCATAAAGGCTGTCGGTAAAAACACAGCAATCAAGGTAAAGGTAGTGGCGACAACAGCCAAACCAATTTCATCAGCGGCTTCCATCGCCGCTTCATAAGGTGTCTTGCCCATCCTTAAATGCCTAATGATGTTTTCGACCTCGACGATTGCATCATCGACCAGTACCCCAATGACCAATGACAATGCCAATAGTGAGATAATATTGAGACTAAAGCCAAATAAGTACATACCTAAGAAGGTAGGAATCACTGACAGCGGCAACGCCACAGCGGCAACAATAGTCGCCCGAATATTGCGTAAAAACAGAAATACCACCACCACGGCAAGCAAACCACCTTCGATCAGCATGCGTAATGAAGCTTGGTAATCTTCCGCAATAGGCGTCGCTCGATCGTAGACCTTTTCGATACTGATATTGCCCACATCGGCAGTCAACTTGGCAAGCTCGTCATCGACCAGTTCCATCACCTCAACTTCACTGGCACCACGCGAGCGAGTGATATTAAATGCAACCACCGTTTGACCATCGAGCTTAGCGATAGAGCTGGGATCAGCCGCACCATCAGTGATTTGCGCCATACGCCCAAGCGCTTGAGTGCCACCTGTAGGGACAGCCACTTGTAGGTCATTAAGCTCGCCTGCACGCTCGACCGCGCCCAAAACGCGAATGGTTTGGGTGGTTTTACCCACTTCTGCTTCACCCCCTGAGCTGTCTTGTTGAATACCTGCTATTTGCTGTGACAGCTGAGTAATCGAAAACTTTAAACCACTCAAAGTGATAGGATCAGCTGCGACCGTAATCTCACGCTGAAGCCCGCCGATACGACCGACTGTACTGACACCTGGTATATCAGAGAGCCGTTTGGTGACCGTGTCATCTACAAACCACGAGAGATCCTCTACACTCATATTGTTAGCAGCGACAGAGTAAGTAACGACTGGAAATCCTGCGGTAGATACCTTGGTAATGATTGGATCGTTGGCGGCGGCTGGCAGATCACCACGCACTTCGCCAACCGCCGAACGTACATCGTCGACCGCTTCTTGAATGTCTTTTTCTAACGTAAACTCGGTGGCAATAGTCGCCGCACCCGTCTGTAGGGTAGTACGAATATGACTCACACCTTCGATACTGGTTAGTTTGTTTTCAATTTTCTTTGCGATATCGTTTTCGAGCTGCGAAGGCGCAGCCCCAGGTAGGGTCACCGTGACGACCACCGCTGGCAAGTCTATATCCGGAAACTGTTGTACCTTCATTTTCATAAAGCCATAGATGCCGCCTAAGGTTAGGAGCACAAATAGCAGAATAGCCACGAGCGGATTTTTTATCGAGTAAGCGGAGACGTTTAAGCTCATGGTTGTGCCTGCGTTGCTGTACTCGTTTGGCTCACGCCATTAACTATACGCACTAGGTCGCCATCGTTCAAAAAGCTACCGCCTTGCTTCACGATACGACTATCGCTTGGCAGAGGCTCTAGCACTGCTACGTTCTCGCCAAGTCGCGCGCCCAAAGTCACTCGTTGTTGCTTGATACGACCCATGGACTTACCGTCTTGGTTTGTAAGACTGGTCACTAGCATCACATAATCATAACCGTCATTGCTGACGATGGCGCTGTTAGGAATCGTTTGGGTGCTGGCACTTCCTAATAGAAATTCGCCAGTCTGATACATGCCTGCGCGTACTTTTGAGTTGGCCGCTAGACTCGCATAAATAGTGATTTGACGGTTATTTTCCGCCGTCGGTGCGATACGGCTCACTTGCCCCATCACTGAATCACCATTTGGCAATCCTACTCGCACCGATGTACCGACATTGATGTCACCGATAAGCTTAGGATCTATATCTGCCCGCCACTCCAAAACACCACCTTTGATAATCGTGAACAATGGCTCACCGCCAGCCACCATTCCAACTTCCACCATTTTTTCACTGATAATACCGCTGACAGGCGCCACAACCTTTGAATTGTCTAGCGTCAAGCGCTGATTATTTAAGCGAGCTTTGGAGGCCTGCAAAGACGCTCTAGCACGCATCTCAGAGGTACGATAGCGATCGGCCTCTTGTTTGCTAATGGCATCAATATCTACCAATGGCAAGACACGTGCGGCATCAGCGCTGGCATTGGCAAGCGTTGCTTCAGCTTCTGCCACATCGGCCTCTGCTTGCAAAACTTGCTGCTCCATGGCATCGGTATCAAATATCGCCAATACTTGACCTGCTTTGACCCGCTCACCTTCCTCAACCAGTACGCGCTCAATAGCCACGCCATTGACTTTAGCGCTGACATTAGCCACGTCTTTGGCATTGATGGTGCCGTCAGCACTCAACGTATTGCCAATCGTATCTTGGCTTGGCATCACCGTTTCTACCGATAATACAGATTGTTCTGTGCTAGCGTCGCTAGTAGGGGGGCCATCATTTTGTGTACTGGCAGATGCTAGTGCCTCGTCATTCATCGCTTTATCACCAGCACCCCAGTATTTTCCAAGCAGAACACCCATGACCAGCACAATGCCCAATACTGGCAACAACCATAGCGGCAATTTCGACGAAGACTTATTAGCATTAGCCAGCGTGTCAGGTTGACGATATGGTGGCAACTCAGATTGAGAAGATGGTTTAGGATTGGTTTCTTCAAGATCGCTCATGATAGGTCTCTATAAATACGGGCAATAATAAAAATTAAGATAGTCGGTCATTGGAATGTGTTTTTTGATCGCACACTCTGGCAATACCGAGCCTATCCCACTAACGATGGGGTCAGTAGTAAAAGAGCAAAGGCAGATTGGCTAAATGAAAATGGGATAACAGTGGCACAAGCAGGCGTAGACGTCTGTTTCATAATACATCCTTGTATAAATATTCAGACAGTTGAAAAGTAGTGGTACAAATAACACGATAATGATGCAACCTCATAAATTGCCACACTACTCGATGCATATCAATGACAATCAGCGAACACATGAGTTAGTATTAATAAATAAAAACTACCAAAGAGCTATTTTCATCAACTAAAGCGATGGCAGAAAAAATGATGCATAAATCATTGATTTCGCTCGCTCTTTATATTCATTGTTTAGGGCGTGTCCTCATTTTAAAAATGGTGATAAAGATGAGATAAATTGCCGTCAAACGAAGAAAATAGCGCAGATAATATCGGGATATTAACCAGCTGTTTAACGATGTTTGGCAAAATTTAGCCATTTTTAGCCCATTTAGATATGATCAATTGAATTGAGGACACGCCCTAGCATTAAATAATGAGCATGACTAACAAGGATAAATAGCATCCCGAATTATTCGGTAAGAATGCAGAGAAAAAAACTCTGCTATGCATTGGTGTAACGGCTGGCTTCTGGCATCCAGCGATGGATCAGCTGGCTGACATCTGCTTTACGTGCAGGATCTGCAATTAAGTGTTTGGCGAGACGCTGGGCAATCGCAAATAATTGCTCATCACGGATCAAATCCGCCAAATAATAACCGACATTGCCCGTTTGACGTTTGCCTAACAGCTCACCAGGCCCGCGCAGTTCCAAATCTTTTTGGGCAATAACAAAACCATCGGTGCTGTCGCGCAATACATTTAGACGCTCAGTGCCTGTCTCCGACAATGGCTTTTGGTATAGTAGAACGCAGTAACTTTTGGTCGAACCACGACCTACACGTCCGCGCAATTGATGTAGTTGCGATAGACCCAAACGCTCGGCGTTCTCGATAACCATTAGCGACGCATTTGGTACATCGACGCCAACCTCGATGACCGTTGTGGCAATGAGCAAGTCAAGACTTCCGGATTTGAATGCTTGCATGATGGCTTGTTTATCAACGGATTTCATCTTGCCATGGACAAGACCAATACGAATATTTAAGCGCTCATTTAAGTCCTCGTAAGTGGCTTCAGCGGCTTGTGCATCCAGCACGCTAGACTCTTCCACCAGCGAGCAAACCCAATACGCTTGCCTGCCCGCCTCACAATTAATCGCAATACGTTCGATCACCTCATCACGGCGGTTACGATCAATCGTCACCGTCGTAATTGGCGTGCGACCCGGTGGCAGCTCATCAATGATGGAGGTATCCATATCGCCGTAGACACTCATCGCTAGCGTACGCGGAATAGGTGTTGCCGTCATTATTAGCTGATGTGGTGTGCTATTGGCCACGCCTTTACTGGTCAAAGCCATGCGCTGCTCGACACCGAAACGGTGCTGCTCATCGATAATAACCAAGCCCAATTTAGCAAACTGTACTTGCTCTTGAAATAACGCATGGGTGCCGACGACCACTTGCACGGTGTTTTCAGCCACAGCTACCAACGCTTCACGGCGCTGCTTTGCGGTTTGTTTACCCGCCAGCCAACCGACCCCAACACCTAAGGGCTCAAACCATTGTTTAAAATTAACCAAATGCTGCTCTGCTAAAATCTCAGTCGGTGCCATAACAGCCACTTGCCAGCCACTATCAAGCGCATATCCTGCGGCACCTGCCGCCACCAACGTTTTGCCAGCGCCTACGTCCCCTTGTACCAGTCGTAGCATCGGAATAGAAGTCGCCATATCGGCCGTGATGTCTTTCATCACTCGTTGCTGCGCGCCCGTTAAATCAAACGGCAACGCGGCAAATAATTGATCAGCCAATGGGCTTTTAGTGGCACATTTAGGGGCTTTATGCTGATGCAATTGCTGACGACGGTACAATAGACTGAGTTGATGCGCGGTCAACTCTTCAATGATCAAGCGCTGACAAGCAGCATGGGTGCGAGCACTTAGTTGGGTCAATAGCTGATACTGCCGCCCAGCATCGGTATAAGTTGGTGGAGTGTGCAACAGTACCAAGGCTTCAAATATCGTCAGGGTATAGACATTATTAGCGGCCATCGTATCGAGATTATGATTCATCGCGTCATACGTTGCATCATAATCAGCGGGATGGGCTTTATTGACACTATTACTGGTAGCATTGTCGGGCACACTGCGGGCGAGCGTCGAAAAAATATCTTCAGACTCATACGCCTCTATTACCGATTTTTTTGGTGGTTCAAAAGGTACCAATGGTAAATCCGCAACGACGGCAAAATCTTCATTGGTAAACAGCGTCATCGGTAGACCCTGACTACGCACCGTTTGCAGTGCCAACTTAATCAAGGTACGCAATTTATTCTGATGCAAGCCTTTGACACTGGGATAAATGGGCTGCAACCCAGTATTAGTCATCACACTGCTATCAGTGATAATTTGATATTCGGGATGGTGCATCTGCTTGCCATAACGGCTGACTTTTACTTCGCCGAACAATTGCAATTGTGTACCCAAACTCATGGTCTGCGCCAGACCACGATAGACCTTAAAGAACCGCAATGATATCGTATCGGTGTCATCGTCTACAATTACGGTCATGCCACTGCGCTTGACATCGACGTGTACCACACGCCCAGTGATTAATGCTGCTTGTCCATGCCCCACGTCTGCTATCGATACCAGTCGGCTACGATCTTCATAATCTCGTGGCAGATGCAGCAGCAAATCAAATATTCGTATGATACCCAACTGCGCGAGTTGCTCAGCAACCTTAGAGCCGACGCCTGCCAACGCAGTCACTGGCATATCGAGTGCCGATAGAGGTTGCTCAGATATCCCATGAGCGGTTGACTGGGCTGAGGAAGGAGCTGAAGCGTGACTGACCGACATGGGCATCAAAAATCCTAACGATATTGGTTTTAAATTCCGTAAGCGCAAAATGTTTTATTAGAGCGTGTCCTAAGCATTCTACTGCTAGTAACGAGCTGCAAAGGTGATAGCAATCAACCAACTATCAAAATACTGAATCAGTCTCATTATAACTGACAACATGATTGATTATGCTAAGCTATTTAGTAATACTGCGTTTAGACACTTTGTAGAGAAATACATCCAGTCTATTTTATGGATAAGCAACTTTATCGATAAGTAGCTTTGTCGATTTGGCAAAATTTCTAACGATGTTTAGCAAAATTTAGCCATTTTAAGACCACTAAATATATAAATGTGCTAATTGATAACACGCCCTAATTTACGATGATTTTATAAGGTCTTTTTTATGTTTGCTCCTGCTCTATTGCCTCAATCTTATCATCATTTGATACTCCTGCGTATCAGTGTGCTTGCTGTATTGGCTCTAGGCACTAACGCTTGTAGCACACTGACACCAGCACCGGCACCATTAACGCCTATAGCAGATGAACTCAGAGTTGCGTTAGTGTTGGGCGGCGGCGGTGCCAAAGGTTTTGCGCATGTTGGCGTGATTAAGGCTTTAGAGGAAAACGGTATCAAACCAACCTTGGTCGTTGGCACGAGCATCGGCAGCTTGGTTGGTAGTCTATACGCTAGCGGCTACACGCCAGCACAGCTTGAGCGCTTGGCATTGACCACCACTGACAGCGAATTGACGGACTTCACCTTATCCAACCAAGGATTTATAGAAGGTATCAAACTCAAAAACTTTATTAATGCAAAAGTTGGTGGTCGCCCTATAGAATCGTTTCCCATTCACTTCGCTGCTGTCGCGGCTGAAAAGCACACGCTAAAAAAGGTCATCTTTACCACCGGAGATGCTGGGCTTGCCGTTCAAGCATCTTGTAGCGTACCTAATATTTTTATTGCCCCGCGTATTCCTGAAAAAGTTGGCAAAAAATATATCGATGGCGGCGTGGTCAGCTTAGTGCCTGTCGATAGCGCCCATGATTTGGGGGCAGATATCATCATCGCCGTCGATGTGACGGTGCCTACCTCGAATAAAAAGAACATAACAAGCAATCTCTTACCCGCTATCACCTCATTGAGTAGCTTTTGGAGCTTACTTGAAAACAATTTAACCGCCAGCACTGCTCATTCAAATACCAAGCACAGCGCATCAATGCGCAATGAACGCGCGCGTGCTGATATTGTGATTACCCCTGATGTCGGTCATATCAGCTCATTAGATACCAGTCAACGTAGCGCCCTTATTGCTGCTGGCACACAAGCAACCACACCACAAATCAATGCGATTAAACAATTAGTTAAAGAAAAATCACAGAGTAAATATGCGACTTTATAACGATATAGTTAGTCCACTATTAAAAAAATACAGCGGGACTGGGATGCTTAGTTTTTAATATTGGTTTTGCAACCTCTGTCGGCATAGACACAGCAAGCCAGAAAAATGTATACCAGTTTCGCATTATTAAATAACGTATCCATTTTATTCAATATTAACTTATAGTTAATCAAATCCTCGACAAGCTAACCTCAAACATTAGGATTTCAGCCATTAAAAAAGCACCGCAGTCATAAACTGTGGTGCTTTTCACTATTAGCTAAATCAATTTTGCTTAAACAGCATGTATCAATTAATAAGCAAATCTATTTAACGCGGGCGCGGTATTTCAATGCTACGGTGTCATTGAGGCCAACACCTTCGATATCCCAGCGTACTGCTTTGTAGTATTTGAATGGGATTTCTTGTAATTGATTGTCCACCTTGCCACGTAGCGGCATACGGGCGAAAGTATCGCCATCGGTGCTGCCATATGGGAAGTCAGGCGAGACCGCGCGCAATAGTTCTACTTGCTCAGGGATACTCATGGTGACCGTCATTTTGCGTACTCGATCAGCATTGGTATTGGTAAAATACCCTTGATACTCTAAGACGTTGCCTGCTTGCAAGCGCGTGTTGGCATTAACAGGTACCAAGACCTCCTGACCATTGGCATCAACACTGATCAGCGAGGCAGTAATTTTGGTATTAACGGCTTGCACACTAGAATTACCGCTACGGGTGCTTGCTTGATTGGTACTTGACTGCATGGTAGCTAAATTATCTACTGCTTGCTCTGGGGTCGGCAGCATCGCTGAGGCTTGGGTCACAGCCATGACGCCGACGAGCGTACCAGCGATCACGTGAAACAGACGGTGTCCGCTAAAAGCGCTAAAAGGATTGGCAAAATGGTTACTTTTTTTCATGACTTTCATTATCCCTAGTTAATATATCGGTAAAACGCAGCTGGCAAAACCTGACTATCTGGTTAATGCATTTTCAATGCTTTTTAAACTCTGACACTTATCGCTTTAACTTTTTAAGTTTCTCGCGGTTTGGATAGACGAGACTTTATATGAGCAATACACTTAATGACGACATCTCGGATTATGAGCAGGCTATCATCATATACGCTCCATGCTAGTAACGTTCATTTTTATTGATTATCTGCGTTAGCTGTCTATAAAGCAATAGCGCTTAGCATAGCAAAAAGCGTTTGTAGGTACACTAACCCCGTGTTGAGGTTGTGTATATTGTCAATTTACTACAAAGATTGATGAACGCTACTGAAATAAAAGATAGCTCACAACGGCGTTTTTTGCTATGGTAATTCTTTAGCGACTGGCATTTTTTGTCACGTCCTTTTTTCTTATTCTGACTACTACTGCTCCCATTATGACTACTAGCGCCATGCCACAGATTAATCCCGAATACGTTCATTGGTTCCGTAATTCTGCCCCCTACATTAATACCCATCGCGGTAAGACTTTTGTGATCATGTTTGGCGGTGAAGCGGTCAATCACCCGAATTTTAGTACGCTTATCCATGACTTCGCCTTGTTACATAGCTTGGGCATCAAGCTGGTGTTGGTACATGGGGCCCGACCGCAAATCGAAAACAACCTGCAAGGCACTGATATCACCTCGCCGTTGCATGAAGACATTCGAGTGACGCCGCGTGTAGCGATGCCGTCTATCTTGCAAGCCGTTGGTGCCATTCGCTTACAGATTGAAGCACAGCTATCGATGGGACTGGCCAATTCACCCATGTACGGCTCGCGCATCGATGCCGTGTCAGGCAATTTTGTCACCGCCCGCCCTTATGGCATTCGTAATGGTGTCGATTATCAAATGACGGGTGAAGTGCGCTCTATCGACGTTGAGGCCATCAAAAACAACCTACTCCACGATCATATCGTGATTTTAGGCTCGATGGGTTATTCAGCGACTGGCGAAGTTTTCAATCTACTCGCTGAAGATGTGGCATTGAGTGCTGCCGTCGCACTTGGCGCGGATAAGCTGATATTCTTAGGTGAAGAAACGGGTATCAATGACGATGATCGCTTGCTACGCGAAATGATTCCAAATGAAGTCGATCGTTTCTTACGTGGCCGTGATCTAAATTGTGAGATCAACTACTTTTTAAATTGCGCCAGTAATGCTTGCCGTCAAGGCGTTCATCGCACCCATATTATCTCTTATGCCAAAGATGGTGCATTATTAGAAGAGCTATTCACTCGTGATGGCTCTGGTACGCTCATTAGCCACGACCCTTATGAAGAAATTCGCCGAGCAGATATCGACGATGTCGTGGGACTTATTGAACTGTTATTACCGTTAGAAGAACAAGGCATCTTGGTCAGTCGTTCGCGCGAATGCTTGGAGCAAGAGATTGATCACTATAGTGTGATTGAGCGTGATGGTATGATTCTGGGCTGTGCCGCGCTTTATCCATTAGATGCAGATGCGGCAGAAGTCGCTTGTGTCGCTGTTCATCCCGAATATCGTAGCGGCAGCCGAGGTGCGGATTTGCTAGCGTTTTTAGAGCAGCAAGCGCGCAGCCATGGTTTGCACAAATTATTTGTGTTGACGACTCGTACCGCCCATTGGTTCGTCGAACAAGGCTTTGCAGAAGTTGAAGCAAGTGCCTTACCAGAAGCACGACAAGAAAAGTATCATAACGGACGTAACTCTAAAGTCTTCCAAAAGACACTTTAACGAGTGACTCAATTGATGAGTAAACAGTGAACTAAATCATGTCCAAACAAAAAGCCCTCATAATATTTATGAGGGCTTTTTCTGTTTTAGGACGAGATAGAGTATTAGATTTTATTTCAGAATTATTTTACTTTTAACAGCTCAACCGTAAAGATTAAAGTGCTATTAGGCTCGATACCTGAGTTACCTGCCTCGCCATAAGCGATGTCTGATGGGATATAAAACTCATATTTGCCGCCCTCTTTCATCAACTGTAGACCTTCCGTCCAGCCAGCGATAACTTGATTTAATGGGAATTCAATCGGCTCACCACGCTCATAAGAGCTGTCAAATACCGTACCATCGATCAATTTACCTTCGTAGTTTACTTCAACCACGTCAGTCGCTTTTGGTGATTTACCAGTACCTGGAGCAATTACTTTGTATTGTAGACCAGAGGCAGTCTCTTTTACGCCTTCTTTTTTCGCATTTGCAACTAAGAATGCTTCACCAGCGGCTTTGTTGTCAGTCGCTTTGCTTTCCATATCTTTGACAAACTTCTCTTCTTGCTCTTTTTGATAGGTCATCAATACTTCTTGCATTTGCTCTTGTGTCAGTGCGGAATCATTGCCTTCATAACCATCACGAAAGCCTTTTTCAAAGGTATCAAGATTGAGATCGCCGACCGCTTCTTTGTTACCTTCTGCCATCATATAGCCCAAGCTATAACCCACTTTTTCATTGGCTGGGCTTTTTTCAGTCACTGAAACGCTTTGACTAGAGGTTTCTTGATTACCATTATTAGTACTACAACCGGTAACTAATAACATAGCACTAACAAGTGCACTAACGCTTAAAGTAGTGATTTTTTTCATAGAGTACTCTCAAATTGTAAGTATAGTGGCGAGATGTCACATATTTCTATAATAACAAATCTTAGTTTTAGGAGCCATGTTTAGGATGAAATTATCGGGCCAATGTACAGTCTGTGTTAACATTTCTCGCAAAAATAACAAGTTATCACACAAATATAGTAACAGGTTAAGCTTTCTGTCTTTAAATCTATCAATACATCAGCTAAGCTAAATTAGTTAAGGTGATAAGTAACTGGACGTCAGTTTTACTTCTATATATTGGGATATCGGTAGCCACATTGCGTAATAGAGATGTATGGCCATCGCAGATCCACATTTTTCTATAGCAGTATTACTTTTCCAGTCACTATAATGTCCCTGTATAACTTAAATTAAAAACACTATTTATAATTACCATCTATATGATTTTGCTCAATAACTAAGGTTCTGATTACCTACTATTTGTGATGGTTACCTTTGTTATTTCACAGCTCATATATGATGCTTCAAGGAGGATAAGATGAATCCAACATTTACATCTTTTAATGGTTATCTTGGTGGGCCGATCGGCTCCATTATTGGTGCTATCTTAATATTTATTATTGGCTGGCTCGTAGCTTTAGGCATCGCGGCACTGGTACGCGGTGTGCTGTCTAAAGTGAATCTTAATCAACGTATGAATTCTTCTACTGGCAAAACCTATGATCTAGAGGGTATTATCTCTAAGATTATTTTTTGGTTTATCTTTATCATTGCCATCTCAGGAGCGCTTAGTCAGTTGAACTTGAACTCTATCTCAGCACCGTTTGCAAATATGGTTAACCAAGTATTGGCGTTCATTCCTAATCTGATCGGTGCTATTGCTCTTGGTGTGATTGGTTGGGTTGTGGCAACTGTTGCCCGCACAGCGATCAACGCAGCACTAGCCAAAACATCAATGGATGAGCGTTTAAGCGCTAAAGCTGGCGTAAAACCAATGAGTAGCACGATTGCTGATATGGTTTACTGGTTCATCTTATTGGTTGTTCTAACCATGGTATTGGGCCAATTAGAGCTTGACGGTTTATTTGCCCCATTGACTAATATGGTAGACAAAATCTTCAGCTTTATTCCTAACATCCTAATTGCTGGTGTGGTGTTTGTCGTTGGTTATATCATTGCTAAAGTTGTACGCGGCATTGTGACCAACCTTGTTTCTACTTTTAACGTGCAAGAGTTGGCGTCAAAAGCAGGTTTGAACGAGCAAAACAGCCTACCTAATATCGCGGGTTCATTAGCGTTTTTAGTTGTGATTATCCCAACGATTATTGCCGCATTAAATGCGTTAAAAATCGAAGTGATTGCTCGTCCTGCGACGAATATGCTGAACAAAATCATGGAAGCTTTGCCAAACATCTTTATGGCAGTGGCTATCCTAGTAGTGACTTTCTACGTGGTACGTATGGTCGCTAATATTATTAAAGGCTTGATCGAAAACACTCAGATCAACCAGTTGCCTGCGAAAGTTGGCTTACAAGAAACCATGGGTGATAAAAGAGTCTCTGACCTTGTTGGTTATGCGATCATCTTTTTTGCCATGTTGTTTGCCGCTATCGCAGCCGCTGATTTATTAGGTTTTGAGCCTATCTCAGCTATTATCACGATGTTTATCGCTTTCGGTGCCAACATCATTTTGGGCGCGATCATTCTATTCATCGGTTTCTGGCTTGCCAATATCATTGCTGGTGTCGTTGAGCGCTCTGAGCAAGGCTCACAGTTCTTAGCAAACATCGTACGTGTACTAATCATGGGCTTGGTACTAGCCATGGGTCTAAAAGCGATGGGTATTGCTGACTCTATCGTTAACTTAGCATTTGGTCTAACGTTAGGTGCCGTTGCGGTTGCCTTTGCTCTATCATTCGGTCTTGGCGGTCAAGAAGCAGCAGCACGTTTCCTACGCAAGATGCAGGACAAAATGGACAAAGAGCGTACTGAAGCAAAAGCGAAGTCTGCTTTGACGCCTAATTCATCAACGCAAGACAAAGTTGCTGATTCAGTTCGTGAGAATACGCCGAGTGCACCAACTACCTCGACTACCAACTTACGTACAGATACGGTCGATACCACAAAACTTGGTACTGACCCTGTAGATACTACTGATGTTGGAACTACTGGAACTACGACTAATAACGATTTATTACCTGGTAGCGGTCTTATCGACGACACCAATAAATAAACCTTTATGAAAGTATAATTTCTAAAAAAAAAGACAGCTTAGGCTGTCTTTTTTTATGGGTGTTTGTATGATAGATGATTTCTTTAAGTTAAACGACGACAAATTTATCCATAGTCAAAATACCCCAAAACGCTACGATACTGCTGATATAAACTTTTTGTAGCCTCTGTCTGCACAGGCACAGCAAGCAAGAAAAATTGATATCAGCAGTGCATGATGTATCGATATTATTTTTCACTGACTGATATTACTTTTCACTGACTATAGTATCGATTTATAGCTTATCTTTACGGGCTGGAATAGAAAGGTTGAGACGGATCTGAGGCAAATCATTTACTGGCTCGTTTGGCTTCTTAGCCGCTTGCTTCTTAGCCACTGGCTGCTGAATATCTTGCTGCTCAGCACCTTGCTGTTTGAGACGCTGTATTTGCTTGGTAAGTTGACGCTCGCGCTGAGTCATATTATTCACGGGTTGAATCCACAGATCGATGTCCATGAAAGTCTCGCCGGCATCAGAGATAAAATCTATACCAAGTATGATGACATGGTGTAGCTCAGCCATCGGCAGACGCGTGGCAACATCTTGCGCAATGTGCTGTAAGTTTGGCTGAATAGCCGCTTTACTGTTCTGCCCCGCCAAATCTTGCCCATAAAATATCAGCACATAATGCCGACCAAGATTTTCATATGAATGCTGATGTACCACATAGCCAGTTTTTTGCAACGCCAGCTCTTGTTTTGGGTGTCTATATAAAGTGCGAATCAGTTCATGCCGCGAAAACGCGGATTCGTCTAATAATTGCTGCTGCCAAAGAGAGAACTGTGGCTTTAGCGACTCGGTGTTTGCTTGAGCTGTCAGCTCTGCACTGACTGTTTGGATCATCTGCGTACTAAGTTGCGACCAGAGTGTTGCTGCTTGTTGCCTATGTTGTTGATACATCTGGGCAGTTTGGCTCTTATTTTTTTGGGCTAAGGTCATGGCTACCAAGGCAGAATTTGGTGCTTGCTGAATACCATATTTGATCAGGGCATTATCGATCGTGATAGCATGGTCAAATAAGAGCGCACTGCTTAAAAACTGCGTGACAAGCATGTCTTCAGATTCAAAACTCGCGACATGGCTGGAGACCGAGCGCTGGAGCTGGTCAAGATGATATCCTAAGAATCGCCATAGCTCGCATGGCGTCTGTAATGCGAGCGTTATCGAACACCAGTCATGCCAGCTAAATACTTGCAGTCGCTGTGCATGGTCACTCATATCGACGACCAAATTTTCCATAAAATAGCGTGCTGCAAATTCGTGCTTTAAGCGCTTCGGTAACTGATTGCGCTGACGGTTATGTTCAATATTATTGTCATTGTTGTGTTCATCATTATTGTCACTGTTATTATTGTTGCTACTATTAGCGTCCTCACTGAACTGGATGTCGACGACCAATACGTCATAAACGAGCGCCTGATTGTCTTTATCTTGAGAAGAGTCAGTCTTAGTCTTTTGCCATGCTAGCACCGCTTTGACCGCTGCCATACGTACTGTTTCGATATTAGCCAAGCTGGTCTCAGAAGGCAGATATAAGATGAGTGCTAATAGTTGAAGCTTACCTAGTGGTAAATGATAGTGATACTGTCGAGCTGTATAATGAGCCTCATAACGAATCTCTATGGTTTGCATGTTAGGTAAAGCAATGTCTAAAGCATCTGTCTGTAGGTAGCAGGCCAACTCATTGACCAGATAACCCCCATCAGATGTGCCAGTAATCGAATTGAACACAGTCTCAACCTTCTATTATCAATGAAATATAACGTACCCTACACGGCAACTTACAAAGATCATGCCATTTTTGTGAAGATGATAGGCATAATTCAATAAAGAAAAAGTAAACTACATAAGTGCAATTATACAAAGTCGCTTTCCAAGCAATGACTTGTTATGATGACATAAAAGTAGCACAGCTGACGCATTGATTTATAGTGCAGCCATTACGTTAGGGTCTGCTCATTCATTTTTTATGTAGTGACTATTATTATTTGCATATAAGAACAAGGACTGAATACTATGAAACGTTTTAAAGAAAAAACCGTTATCGTAACAGGAGCAGGCTCAGGTATTGGTCGTGCGACGGCCATTCGCTTTGCTCAGGAAGGTGCCAGTGTTGTTTTAGTGGGACGGACTGCCGATACGTTGGCAGAAACCGCCAAAGAATTCCCGCAAGACCGTACGTGGATTCATACCGATAATTATATGACCATCACTTGCGACATTAGTGTGCAGAGCCAAGTGCAAGAAATGATTAAAAGAGCCATTGATCAGTTTGAAAAAATTGATATCTTGGTGAACAATGCAGGTAAAGCCACCAAAGGTAAAATTACGGAGCTAACGGCTGAAGACTGGAAATCAGCGATTGATGTGAATTTAAACGGTACTTTTTATGTCTGTCAGGCAGCCATGCCACATTTGATAGCGACCAAAGGTAATATCGTCAATGTTTCCTCATTATCAGGGGTCGGTGGTGATTGGAATATGGCCGCTTACAATGCTGCCAAAGCTGGCGTTAGCAATTTAACACGTACCCTCGCCTTAGATCATGGTCCTGATGGCGTGCGTGTCAACGCAGTTAATCCAAGCGTGACTAAGACAAACATGACCAGTGCCATTCAGAATAATGATGCCAAGACTGATAAATTCTTAGATCGTTGTCCACTTGGTCGTCTGGCCACGCCAGAGGATATTGCCGCCGCGATTACTTTTTTAGCGAGTGATGATGCGTCGATGATTACCGGTGTTAATTTACCGGTAGATGGTGGAGTTAATGCTTCTAACGGTCAGCCTCAATTCTAAACATTGCTATCTTTGTATTTGAATATGAGCGTTTTACTAACCATTCATAAGAGGTTCGAACGCTCATATTCGCAAGATAGACCTAATCGGCTGAATTATTAACATCCTGTAGTGGCTGCGATAAGCGCTCAGGATGTCTTGGTATCACCCCTTTATATTGAGCATAGATTTTTGGCAAGTCAGCCTCGATATCTCCAGTAGGATACACAGCAGATAAAAAACGCACTTCTTTGGTATTATAATCTAACGCCACTGGCAAAATAGGGATACCAGCACCCACTGCTAAGTAATAAAATCCTGTCTTCCAGTCTTTGGTATATTCCCGCGTGCCTTCTGGAGATAATCCCAAAAACAGTGGCTCACCGGTCTTAAACTTATCAATACTCGCTTGTAGCACAGAGCCTTTATTACCACGATCGATGGGAATAATACCCATCCAACGTAATAGTTGCGCCAATACTGGGACTTTGAATAACGTGTGTTTACCCATAATGCTGATTTTTAAATCTAAGGCAAACAAGCTGGGTAATGCATAGACGCCATCAACGTTTGACGTGTGCGGTAATGCCAATACCACCGCTTGCGAGATATCTGGAATTTCACCAACGATTCGCCATCCTGAGGTTTTTAACAGGAAAGAAGCTATCACTGGAGCAATTGTGCCGCCCCGTTTGGGAATTAAATGCCCTAAATCCTTTTTGCTAAGCTTTGGCAATATTTTAGAGCGTGCAGAATTAGCAGCAGTTGGCAACTTAGAGCGATGGGTAAACTTCGATGTCATAACGGCACCAGATTATAAAAGATAGCTACATAATACCATTAAGTTTATGCCACTAAATTGCCTTTTACAGCCTTTTATTGTGCTATCTCTTACTCAACTCTACAGTGAGCATTCCTATATCTAATGCTAACTGTAGAGTCGCTTTAGTATAATTTGGAGACAAGAAAGGCAAGTGAAAGCACTATAAATATTAGACTAAGCGAGCCTGACACCGTATCCGACTTATATAAGCTTAACTATACTTTATGAAATATCAGCCAAGTTGCCTTTATCCTCAAGCCAAGTCTTACGGTCAGCAGAGCGCTTTTTGGCGAGTAGCATATCCATGACACTATTGGTGAGCACCATGTCGTCCATATCTAACTGCACCAAACGACGAGTATCACGATTCATAGTTGTCTCACGCAGCTGCTCTGCACTCATCTCACCCAGCCCTTTAAAGCGCGTAATTTGCGCTTTTTTATTGCCCGGTACATTGGCCAAAATGTGGGCAAGCTCAGGCTCATCCAACGCGTAATGCACGTCTTTACCGACATCCACGCGATATAACGGCGGCATGGCGACAAATAAATGTCCTGCATCGACCAAGGCAGGAAAATGCTTAACGAATAATGCGCAAATCAAGGTGGCAATATGCAGACCATCAGAATCCGCATCCGCTAAAATACATACTTTGTCATAGCGTAATTCGGACAAATCGTCTGACGCCGGATCGACACCGATAGCGATGGCGATATCATGGATTTCTTGGCTCGACAGCACGGTATCTGAGGATACTTCCCATGTATTTAGAATCTTACCGCGCAGTGGCAATATGGCCTGATAATGACGATCTCGTGCTTGTTTAGCACTACCGCCAGCAGAGTCACCCTCTACCAAAAACAGCTCTGCACCATCGCGCAAATCACCACGGCAATCAGCCAATTTACCCGGTAAGGCAGGACCTTGAGTAATCTTTTTACGCGCGACTTTTTTGGCAGATTTTAGGCGACGTCCCGCTTTATTAATCGCTAACTCGGCAATTTGAGCACCCATATCGGCATGCTGATTTAACCACAGACTAAAGGCATCTTTTGCCAATGTCTGTACGGCTCCGGCAGCTTCACGACTCGATAAACGCTCTTTGGTTTGCCCTGAAAATTGCGGCTCAGAAAACTTAAGCGACAAGATATAATTGACCCCATCCCATACATCTTCTGCCGTTAACTTCACACTACGCGGCAATAGGTTATGAATATCACAAAACTCGCGTAAGGCTTCTAGAATACCGGTGCGCAGACCATTAACGTGCGTGCCGCCTTGCGCAGTCGGGATAAGATTGACATAGCTTTCTTGAATGGGCGTACCACCATCTGGCAACCAAGACAGTGCAAAGGTAATAGCTGCACGTTCGCCCGCTTTCGCATCGTAATTATAATAGAAAGGTGCCTCAGGCAACGTCTCAAGACCATCTAACTGTTCGTTTAAATATTCAACAACGCCATCGGCAAACTGCCAAACGATTTTTTCATTGTTAATATCATCGACGAACTCAATCGTCAAACCCGCGGCCAACACCGCTTTGGCTTTTAGATTATGCTTTAGCTGTTTAACATTAAATTTTGGCGTATCAAAGAAGCTACCATCCGCCCAAAAATGTACTTTAGTACCGCGCTTGCGCTTGTTTGAGCTGATCGTTTCCGTCAAAGGCGTAACTGGCGCACCATTTTCAAACGCCATTTCAAACTGTGTACTATCACGCCATACGGTGACTTCAACGCGGGTGGACAGCGCATTGACGACAGAGATACCAACACCATGCAGACCACCCGAAACTTCATAGTTAGCGGTCGAAAACTTACCGCCAGCATGTAAGCGGGTCAAAATCAGCTCAATCCCTGACTGTTTAAACTCAGGATGAATATCAGTCGGCATACCGCGCCCGTCATCCTCAACTGACAACGAGCCATCACTATGCAATTGAACTTTGATGGTTTTAGCATAGCCCGCCAACGCCTCATCGACGGAGTTATCAATCACCTCTTGTGCCAAGTGGTTCGGACGGGTGGTGTCCGTATACATGCCCGGCCGACGACGTACCGGCTCAAGTCCTTCTAAAACTTCTAACGATTGCGCATTATATTCACTCACAAATGCTTCCCTTAATATTTACAGATCATTCATTCTATTGAACCATTATAACCAAAAATAACGACGGTAACGCTAATTGTCAGTCGCTCACGTCAGATAATGTCGTCTCTTTAAGCCGATAACAAACGCTGTAGTGTACTAATGACCATCGGTAGCTGTTCACCAAAATCCGTAAATCTATGATCACCACCCGCTTGCACAGTTACCGTCGCTCCCTGCGTTTGATAAAAATCTTTTGATAGTTCAGCATTTAGCAGCTCGTCAGCTTCTTTTAGCAAGACAGCGATTTTATGCGGATAATTAATGGATACCAATTGATGATCTGCAAACCATTGTAAATCCGCAGGGGTGATTTCCCAACCACCCGCAGTCGTATGTAGAACGTCACTATGAGATAACTCATCACTGCTTTCTTGATTTGATACTGAGGTGTCAGAAAAACGCTGTAGAGTAACATGAGGCTGAGTGCTAGGGTTTAGCAATAGTGAGAGGCAACCTGTATGATTGCTCACCAAGGTAGAAAAATAGCCACCTAACGAGCTGCCAATCAGTACAGTTTTGTCTTCTCTATTGAGTTCAGTTACCAATCTAACTAATTGCTCAAAGACTTGCGCAGGTGCGCTATTAAGGTCTGGGCGATATACGTTAATATCAGCATGATGCTGCTGGCAATAGCTTTCTAATAATATGCCTTTGGTCGAGTTGGCATCACTATCCAATCCATGAATATAAATAATGTTCACGTACAATCTCACTTATTAATTTTGTTATGATGACTTTATATATACTATAAAAGCTAAGCATAGCATTGCGTCGCCAAAAACAGTAACAATAAAGCGGCACACTATTATTCATTATTTACGACATAATAGTGTTTTAAAATAAGATGAGGCAAGTTAAAGGAATAACGATAAGCGCGATGGAGCCGCCATGAATCAGCAGTTTGAACTGTTCGAGATTGCCAATCCGTGTATTGGTGTGTGCACGAGCAATAAAAAGGGCTATTGCTTTGGTTGCCTGCGCAGTCGTCCTGAGCGTCAGCTATGGCTGAACATGACTAACGAGCAGCGCCGTGAGGTGCTACGGCTAGTCTCTGGACGCAGGCAACGTATCGAACAAATGAAACAGCGTAAAGGTGAGCAGTTGGGGTTTGATTTTAAAGAAGAGTTTGAGATGGGTAAGTTGTTTTAGGACGTTTAAAACAGATAGATCTTTTTAGCTATTCTTTTCTTCGACCTCTATGGATTGTCCAACATAGTATGCAGATTCCCAAAAAATAGCATCGCCGCTAGGATAACCTTTCTTATGATTCATAAGACTTTCAGTTTGTGATTCAAATATAGTAAATCGATATTTTCTAGATACATTGGCTCTAAGATTATTTGTTTCTATAGCAATCTCCAAAAGGTACTCACCTGCAAACCATTTAAAATTACTTTCTAATAAGCTATTAAAAGGTTCAACTATTTTGTGAGGAGCTATTGCGAAATGCTTTTCCCCAAATTCGTCTCGTTGACGTAATATTTCATTTTTAAGATTAATCTCTGCTTCCCGATATAATTTTTCTTCGTCTCTATCAAAATAATTAAGAAAGCTTACCAAATGACTCCATTCAGTTTGAGGCTTTAAATCAAAACTTGTTAGCAATACCAATTGATTGTCTTTTGGATTAGCAATATAGTTTTGAGCAGGCAACTCCATAACTCTTTTATTATCTCTAAAAATTATCGCCTTCATTTTCTTTACGCGGATAACTCGTCCGCCAACATTACGTAATATAAGATGTATTTGTAAGTTAGGGTTGCCAATTTTATGAGTAATAAATATTCTAGAATACACCTCTAAATCAAGTTTAGCTCTACGTATAAAAACATGAATAGGCGGAAGTTGAGAAAGTATCAAAGCCAAAAGAGCAATCAAAGCAGACCAAAATTTCCAATCTATAAAAATTTGATTAAAAGTCATTGTATGATTATTTCCCTGATTACAAAGTTAGTAACTAAATTAAAAAATAATAACTAGGTTAATTATATCTCACTGTAAAGTTGAAATCGCACCAAATAATTTTTTAAATATAATTACCTTTTTGATACAAGCGCTTCATAAGTAGCATCAGAAATTTGATGATCATTATTTATCAACATTATTCCAGAGTCGTTTTTTTGAAATGCATATTCAATTAAACGAACTCTTTTAGGTAAGACTTTATTACTACCAGTAATATATGCTCTATATTCTTAATGGAGTTCAACGCAAACTGAACGAATATTATTATCATAAAAATAATTATATTTAGTATGCTTTTCGGAAGGAAAGTTGTCACGATAATGTACGTTAAACTCGGGAGAAAAATACTTTATAAGTGTTCCTTCAATTACTGTTTTCCAATCATCTTTAGGTATGTTTTTTGACAGTTCGCCTTTTGGCATTAAATCAATTGCTGAGTCATTACTATCTATCTCAGGTAACATTATAGTTCTAGTAGACGGAGACTGAAAAGACATTAACTTAACAATAACTTCCTTTTCTGGCCTATTCGATATTACATCATTAGCAACCTTATTAATTTTTTCATGACCTTCAAATCTCAAATAAGTACCATCTGTAATTTCTGTTTGTCCTATATACATAACTTTGAGGTTAAGCAAATGTCCAATATGCTCATGCCATCCCATATCAGATCCAGTTTTCTCAAGAAACATGAAAACAGTCTCAAATCCAATTTCAAAGCCATCACTGTAATGAATTACGACGGATTTTCCACGTATTTCCATTGACGCCGTTATTCCTTGGTCAAAAGCTTGCATTATCATTTCATTTTCTTCCCAATCGAATTCATTCAACTGTTTAGAAACAACAAATTTAATATACTCGTGTTTATTTATGACAGACTCAGTTCTTATTCTTAATCGATTAAATTCGCATACTTGATAGTGAGTAAAAGGTTTACTTTTATTAATTTCAATTATTTCTTTTTGTCTAAGTTGATTTGGTTCAGCTAAGCATACGAAGTCTAAAACTGTATAAAATGATACTAACATTACTATTTACCTTAGTGTTGAATTTCGAAAGTTAAGCACTCGCATAGTTTTTAATAATGGCATATATGAAATATAAAAGTTTTTTGCCTGCAAACTTAGCACTAAAAAATTAAATCAACAATGATAATCGACCAGATTACCAAAATCTAAACCAAAGAAAACCCCCTGTGACTTATGTCACAGGGGGTTTAGCTTTTGAATAGAGAGCTGACGATGACCTACTCTCACATGGACGAATCCACACTACCATTGGCGCTACGATGTTTCACTTCTGAGTTCGGGAAGGGATCAGGTGGGGCCATCGCGCTATTGTCGTCAGCAAAGGGGGTTAGATATGAGTCTGATGTTGTTATTATTGACGTCAAGATATTATCTATTGGTCGACCAACTTGTAACCTAACTGAATCAAGGTTAAAGGTGATATCGAAATATTCTTTCTTTTATTCTATAGCCTAGGCTATACAAGATAGATTAATTAGAGCTTTGATACAAACCACTTGGGTGTTGTATGGTCAAGCCAAACGAGCAATTAGTACAGGTTAGCTACACACATCGCTGTGCTTCCACACCCTGCCTATCAACGTCGTAGTCTTCAACGGCTCTTTAGGGAAATCTAATCTTGAGGTGGGCTTCCCGCTTAGATGCTTTCAGCGGTTATCCCATCCGAACGTAGCTACCGGGCAATGCCACTGGCGTGACAACCCGAACACCAGAGGTTCGTCCACTCTGGTCCTCTCGTACTAGGAGCAGATCCTCTCAAATTTCCAACGCCCACGGTAGATAGGGACCGAACTGTCTCACGACGTTCTAAACCCAGCTCGCGTACCTCTTTAAATGGCGAACAGCCATACCCTTAGGACCTGCTTCAGCCCTAGGATGAGATGAGCCGACATCGAGGTGCCAAACACCGCCGTCGATATGAACTCTTGGGCGGTATCAGCCTGTTATCCCCAGAGTACCTTTTATCCGTTGAGCGATGGCCCTTCCATACAGAACCACCGGATCACTAAGACCTACTTTCGTACCTGCTCGACTTGTGGGTCTCGCAGTTAAGCGCGCTTTTGCCTTTATACTCTACGACCGATTTCCGACCGGTCTGAGCGCACCTTCGTACTCCTCCGTTACTCTTTAGGAGGAGACCGCCCCAGTCAAACTACCCACCATACATTGTCCTCGGTATTGTTATACCTGAGTTAGAACCCCAACATGACCAGGGTGGTATTTCAAGATTGGCTCCACAAACACTAGCGTGTCTGCTTCAAAGCCTCCCACCTATCCTGCACAAGTCAGGTCAAAGTTCAATGTAAAGCTGTAGTAAAGGTTCACGGGGTCTTTCCGTCTAGCCGCGGGTACACAGCATCTTCACTGCGATTTCGATTTCACTGAGTCTCTGCTGGAGACAGCGCTGCCATCATTATGCCATTCGTGCAGGTCGGAACTTACCCGACAAGGAATTTCGCTACCTTAGGACCGTTATAGTTACGGCCGCCGTTTACTGGGGCTTCGATCAAGAGCTTCGCTTACGCTAACCCCATCAATTAACCTTCCAGCACCGGGCAGGCATCACACCCTATACGTCCACTTTCGTGTTTGCAGAGTGCTGTGTTTTTAATAAACAGTTGCAGCAGCCTGGTATCTGCGACTGTCAACAGCTCAAGGAGCAAGTCCTATCACCATCAACAGCGTACCTTCTCCCGAAGTTACGGTACCATTTTGCCTAGTTCCTTCAGCAGAGTTCTCTCAAGCGCCTTGGTATTCTCTACCTGATCACCTGTGTCGGTTTAGGGTACGATTCGTTTATAACTATTGCTTAGAAGCTTTTCCTGGAAGCATGGTATTTGCCACTTCGCTGTACAAGTACAGCTTGCTATCAGATCTCAGCCATGTAGTAGCCCGGATTTACCTAAGCCACAAGCCTACATCCTTTCACCTGGACAACCAACGCCAGGCTGACATAACCTTCTCCGTCCCTCCATCGCATTATAAACAAGTATCAGAATATTAACTGATTTCCCATCGACTACGCCTTTCGGCCTCGCCTTAGGGGTCGACTCACCCAGCCCCGATTAACGTTGGACTGGAACCCTTGATCTTCCGGCGTGCGAGCTTTTCACTCGCATTATCGTTACTCACGTCAGCATTCGCTCTTGTGATACCTCCAGCATGCCTTACGACACACCTTCACAGGCTTACACAACGCTCCCCTACCACTTGAAAACAAATTCAAATCCGCAGCTTCGGCTCCTAGTTTGAGCCCCGTTACATCTTCCGCGCGGGCCGACTCGACTAGTGAGCTATTACGCTTTCTTTAAAGGATGGCTGCTTCTAAGCCAACCTCCTAGCTGTCTATGCCTTCCCACCTCGTTTCCCACTTAACTAGGAATTTGGGGCCTTAGCTGGCGGTCTGGGTTGTTTCCCTCTCCACAATGGACGTTAGCACCCACTGTGTGTCTCCCGGATATCACTCATCGGTATTCGGAGTTTGCATCGGTTTGGTAAGTCGGTATGACCCCCTAGCCGAAACAGTGCTCTACCCCCAATGGTGTTCGTCCGAGGCGCTACCTAAATAGCTTTCGGGGAGAACCAGCTATCACCGAGTTTGATTAGCCTTTCACCCCTATCCACAAGTCATCCCCTGGCTTTTCAACGACAGTGGGTTCGGTCCTCCGGTTGATGTTACTCAACTTTCAACCTGCTCATGGATAGATCACTCGGTTTCGGGTCTATGCCCTGCAACTAAACGCCCTATTAAGACTCGGTTTCCCTACGGCTCCCCTAAACGGTTAACCTTGCTACAGAACATAAGTCGCTGACCCATTATACAAAAGGTACGCGGTCACCCTAATAAATTAAGGCTCCCACTGCTTGTACGCACACGGTTTCAGGTTCTATTTCACTCCCCTCACAGGGGTTCTTTTCGCCTTTCCCTCACGGTACTGGTTCACTATCGGTCAGTCAGGAGTATTTAGCCTTGGAGGATGGTCCCCCCATCTTCAAACAGGATTTCTCGTGCCCCGCTCTACTTAATATGTTAACGCTAATGTTTCGAATACAGGACTATCACCTACTACGGTCAGCTTTCCCACGCTGTTCTTCTACATTAGCACTAATCGGCTTCTCCCCGTTCGCTCGCCGCTACTTGGGGAATCTCATTTGATGTCTATTCCTAAGGGTACTGAGATGTTTCACTTCCCCTCGTTCGCTTCTCGTACAAGTACGAGATACCTACCTTATGGTAAGTGGGTTTCCCCATTCAGAAATCTCCGGATCACAGGATATTGCCGCCTCCCCGAAGCTTATCGCAGGCTGTCACGTCTTTCATCGCCTCTGACTGCCAAGGCATCCACCATGTGCGCTTCATTACTTGACCATACAACCCCAAGTAGTCTTAACTTATAAATAAGTTTTAACTTCAAAGTGTCATAAAGTCTAATTATGATAACGATATCACCTAATTTTATACGCTTGATTCAGTTCTCTTTACTTTTTTAATAACTCACTACTGGGATAACAACTGATGTCGTTAAGTAGTGAGTCATTAAGGTTAGGAACAACGCGTGAACACGTGCTCCTAACCCAGACTCATATCTATGTTTTTAAATAGTTCTTACGCTCTCGTCGAGTCATAAGTTCTGTATAAAACAGAAAGAAATAATCGTATGATGTAATATCTGAATTATTTCTTTCTGTTTATGCTTGTTTAATATATTTACTATCGTATTTATTATGGTGGAGCCAAACGGAGTCGAACCGTTGACCTCCTGCGTGCAAGGCAGGCGCTCTACCAACTGAGCTATGGCCCCGTAAATAAATGGTAGGCCTGGGCAGACTTGAACTGCCGACCCCCGCGTTATCAACACGGTGCTCTAACCAGCTGAGCTACAGGCCTGTGTCTGCCTGTAAAGGCAAAGCGCTAATAATAAATACTAGCTAAACTAAAGAACAACTTGTTGTGAATTCTTGCTGACCGAATGCCATCTATAAGGAGGTGATCCAGCCGCAGGTTCCCCTACGGCTACCTTGTTACGACTTCACCCCAGTCATCAACCACACCGTGGTGAACGCCTCCCCGAAGGTTAAGCTATCCACTTCTGGTGCAATCAACTCCCATGGTGTGACGGGCGGTGTGTACAAGGCCCGGGAACGTATTCACCGCGGCATTCTGATCCGCGATTACTAGCGATTCCTACTTCATGGAGTCGAGTTGCAGACTCCAATCTGGACTACGATAGGCTTTTTGAGATTCGCATCACATCGCTGTGTAGCTGCCCTCTGTACCTACCATTGTAGCACGTGTGTAGCCCTGGTCGTAAGGGCCATGATGACTTGACGTCGTCCCCGCCTTCCTCCAGTTTGTCACTGGCAGTATCCTTAGAGTTCCCGGCTTAACCCGCTGGTAACTAAGGACAAGGGTTGCGCTCGTTGCGGGACTTAACCCAACATCTCACGACACGAGCTGACGACAGCCATGCAGCACCTGTATTCTAATTCCCGAAGGCACTCCCGCATCTCTGCAGGATTCTAGATATGTCAAGACCAGGTAAGGTTCTTCGCGTTGCATCGAATTAAACCACATGCTCCACCGCTTGTGCGGGCCCCCGTCAATTCATTTGAGTTTTAACCTTGCGGCCGTACTCCCCAGGCGGTCTACTTATTGCGTTAGCTGCGTCACTAAGTCCTCAAGGGACCCAACGACTAGTAGACATCGTTTACGGCGTGGACTACCAGGGTATCTAATCCTGTTTGCTACCCACGCTTTCGAGCCTCAGTGTCAGTATTATGCCAGAAGGCTGCCTTCGCCATCGGTATTCCTCCAGATCTCTACGCATTTCACCGCTACACCTGGAATTCTACCTTCCTCTCACATACTCTAGCTCAACAGTATCAGATGCAGTTCCCAGGTTGAGCCCGGGGATTTCACATCTGACTTATCGAGCCACCTACGCTCCCTTTACGCCCAGTAATTCCGATTAACGCTTGCACCCTCTGTATTACCGCGGCTGCTGGCACAGAGTTAGCCGGTGCTTATTCTGCAGCTAATGTCATCGTCCGTGGGTATTAACCACGGAGTCTTCTTCACTGCTTAAAGTGCTTTACAACCAAAAGGCCTTCTTCACACACGCGGCATGGCTGGATCAGGGTTTCCCCCATTGTCCAATATTCCCCACTGCTGCCTCCCGTAGGAGTCCGGGCCGTGTCTCAGTCCCGGTGTGGCTGATCATCCTCTCAGACCAGCTACAGATCGTCGCCATGGTAGGCCTTTACCCCACCATCTAGCTAATCCGACTTAGGCTCATCTAATAGCGAGAGCAGTAAACTGCCCCCTTTCTCCCGTAGGTCGTATGCGGTATTAATACGAGTTTCCCCGTGCTATCCCCCACTACTAGGTAGATTCCTAAGTATTACTCACCCGTCCGCCGCTCGACGCCTGATAGCAAGCTATCATCGTTTCCGCTCGACTTGCATGTGTTAAGCCTGCCGCCAGCGTTCAATCTGAGCCATGATCAAACTC
>NZ_JAGKSC010000007.1:0-121783 GCF_017942195.1 Psychrobacter sp. K31L
ATTCACTAGTCGTACTCTGTATGTCATTCGCTGATTCAAACTTGTTGCCCGTTAAGACGTTGATGGGGTTGCCGGCGACTAACCATGTCTCGCTTTGTTCTACGTTGGTTACGCTTGACGTTGTAGAACAAGTAGGCCTTCCATTAGTACCTGTGACATTACAAGCAATAGCTGCGGTGGTGGTACTTCTTGTTTCCTCAGTTCTATAGTCAGCCACTACAGATATAGGTAATAAAATGATGAAGCTCGCAGCAAAGGGTTTGAAGTGCATAAGGAATGATCTCAAGAATGGAAATATGACATAAAGTAATGTAAAGAAGCTTGCATGAACTACTGTTTTTTAGTTTTTAAATTCCAATATAATATCAAGATTGACTGAGATCTTTCTAAATTCAAAAAAAAGTACATTAGTAATTTTGATTACCATCGCTTTTAGGGATAAGTAAATTAGAAGATGTAGTGGGAACTGGACAAAAATTACCTTGTGCCCCAAAATCTCTTAACGAGCTAAGATCAGTAACTACATTACCGTTAGAACCTGTAGTAAAGGAGCTTCCTAAACTATCCAGTTGAGAAGCACCATAACCTACGATACCGACTGCTGCTAAGAGCTTTAACCAATCTATATTGCTCATACTCTTATCACGTTTGCCACCACTAACCATGATATCTTCAAGAATCTCTTCACGACTCATGCCCTCATAACCTTCAGGCAGCTTAATAGTCGATAAATCAGGTAACTCGTGGTTTCCGTCTATAGTACCTCCAGCACCTTCTGGATTGTATGCCACTGTTTTCAACCCATTCTGTACGGCTGGACTCAACATTTGTGATGATACATCAACCACAATAGGTATTTTACCTGCTGCGAATAACATAGTTCTAAAGGCGTCTTTAGGCCCAGACAAAAAACTGGCCACACTAGCGACTACGTGACCCACTAATGGAATCGCAGGCTCGTATCCGTAAGTTATTCGAAGTTTTAATACATTTGCCTCCGACACACTCATACCAGAACTTGATCCTTTTCCTTTAGAATGTTTAGAGTTTTCTATGTCAGTGAGTTTATTAGGAATAACTTTTTGTTGAGTTCCTAAAGTTTTCTGTAATGTGGGATTATTAAAATCATTAAAGGCTTCAGCAGTAGGGTTAATGATTTCGATCTTTGTGAAGGGTGCTTCTTCTAACCGAGTTTGTACTAACAGCTTTGCAACATCTGCAGGACTACCACTACTACCCTTAGAAGCGCTCAAATAAGGCAAAAAACCTTTAAATAATCCCATTTCAATCTGCTCAGGGCTGGCGTTTTCAATAGCACCCGCTCTAGCCGCTTCGTATGAGGCGTAAGTTAGATTAGTCTTTGCATTATACATAAGCGTATATTGCACACCCGTCATCCCCAAGAAAAATATCATTGGTCCAATAGTGATGAACTCTATTAGCGTTGCCCCAAGTTGATTTGATTTCATAGCCTACTCCCAATGAATTTCTTACCGATAACTGTCGAGGGTATTTCTTCGAACTCTGCTGAAAACTCTACTACCTTGGACGCCTTTGGAGAACCTAGACAAAATCGATTAGGTTTCAAGTTATTTTTGACCCTTAAAATCGTAAAATCATCCGATAAAAAAATGACATGGATACTGTAGCGCATGCCTATAGTATGTATAGACCCACAAGGCTCAATCAAGATGCAATCTGAGGTATTTAATTGTTTTATGAACAGCAGGCCCTTTAGACGCGATAAAAATTTATCCGCTGTGTATATATTAAGTTCGCCTAATATAGTTTTTCTTTGAATAGCTTTCATAAAAAAGCATCCTTGATCATTACATATACTGGAAAGCCTATCACTATAAAAGTACCAGGGAAAATAAAGGCAACTAATGGAAACAATAGTTTTACAGGCGCCTCCATTGCCATCTTTTCAGCCTTTTGAAATCGCTCTATACGGCGTTGATCAGCTTGACTTCTGAGTATCGGCCCCAAGTTCATACCCATCTTTTCAGCTTGAATGATAGAAGAAACTAGACTTTTTATAGATTGATCATCTATTCTTAGACTCATTTTTCGAAATGCGTCTGCCCTGCTCACACCAGTTTTGACATCTCTTACCACTTTTTCAAACTCTTGCCTAACAGGGCCATGCGGACTCTTATCTACCGCCTGTCTAATAGCACCGTTCAGGTTTAGCCCTGACTCAACGCTAAGAGTAATCATATCTAAGAAAAAAGGTAGATTCTTAGAGATACTATTGTTTCTTTTTTTCTTAGCTTCTTTTAGCCATAGATCTGGATATATATATCCAAAAAGGGTAGCTAGCAAAACGAATATCAATTTTTGCTCAGCTAATACCAACAATATAAAAACAAAGACTGTAAAAACAAAAGCGCTTATTATTTTACTGGCAATAATGTGTTCTGGCTTGAACTGATACTCTACTCCTGCATAAACGATTTTTTTCTCATAATTATCGTAAGTATTTTTGTTTATAAATGGAGAGAGATAAAAAGCTATTACGTTGATAAAAAAACCAAAAATCTTATAAAATAACGGTGGATCATCAAAATATTCTCTATTATCATCTGGAACACGAAGCATGATAAAAAGTAAATACCAGCATAAAACAAAGACTACGATAGCTATAAATCCAATAAGCGCATAGATTTGTAAAGAAGAATCAAGCATAAGTAACCTAAATATCTATATTGACGATTTTTCGAATAAAGACGATACCTAATATCTCAAAGATTATTAGCGCGCCCAGAGCAAGATAACCTTCCTTCGTCGTCCAAAGCTGTGACATAGCTTCAGGCTCCATTTTAGCCAAAACCATAATCAAAAATATTGGCATCGAACCTACTACCCAAGCTTGCATTTTTCCTTGAGCAGTCAAGGCTCTAATTTTACCCTCTGCCTGATCTATGCTTCTCAAGGTGCGAGCAACATTCTTTAATGCATAAGAAAGCTCGCCACCTGTCTCAACTGAGGTTCTGATGACAGATACGGTAAGAATGACTGAGTTAAGAGGCATTCTCGTTATAAAATTTTGTAGGGATTGATCGACAGAAACGCCAAGCTTTTGCTCTCGAACCACCATACCTACCTCTTGTGACAAAGGCGCAGGATACTCCTCAGCAATTAAGGCAAAGGCACCACTTAGACTGTTACCAGCTAGTAATGAGCCACCCATTAAATCAATAGCGTCCGGTAGTTGTTTTTCAAACAAACTTATACGTTTCTTCTTGATATGTCTTACGACTACATATGGAAAAGCAATTAAAGCTGAGATCAAACCAAAGGTTATTATGTAATTGTCTATAAAAAATAATATAAATAGCAATAATGTAAAGGAAAATATAATGTAGCCAAAAAAATACTTGTTAAAGGTACTTTCATTCATACTATTTTCAAGAACTTTTTTAACACCAGCCAATTTATCTACTTCAGAAAAATTAGAGGGTGCTTTTAAGAACAATGTATATAGTATATAAAACACAATTACTAGCATGAAAAATATGGCTGTAAATATAAACATATGTTTTTCGCTTATAAATTAAAGTAATCAGTTTTTACTTCACTACCACTATCTATCAGTTCCTGATAAAAAGAGGGTATAGTCTCAGTTGACTGAAATACCCCTTGAACAGAACCATCACTACCATAACCTGACTTTGAATACTTAAAGATATCTTGAAGTTGAATAGTATTTCCTTCAATACCAGTAACCTCAGTAATATGAGTTATTTTACGAGAACCACAGGCAAAACGAGTTTGTTGAACAATAATATCTATGGCAGATACAATCTGCTCACGTATTGCTTGTAGTGGCAGATCCATACCAGCCATCAATACTAGGGTCTCTAACCTAGATAGCGCATCTCGAGGTGTGTTTGCATGTAGCGTAGTCAAGGATCCTTCATGACCTGTATTCATAGCCTGCAACATATCCAATGATTCAGCACCCCTACACTCTCCTACAACAATTCTATCTGGACGCATCCTTAGTGAGTTTTTTACGAGATCACGAATAGTTACCGAGCCTTTTCCCTCAGCGTTAGCGGGTCTTGATTCCAGTGATATTAGATGATCGTGATCCAATTTTAGCTCTGCTGCATCTTCAATAGTGATAATACGCTCACCGTTTGGAATAAAGTTAGATAACACATTTAACAGTGTTGTTTTACCAGAGCCAGTACCACCTGATATGATGATATTACGTTTGTGCAAAACACAAGATTCTAGAAAGTCTGCCATGTCTGCAGATACACTATTCATATCAACTAAATCTTTTACTATCAATCTTTTTTCAGGGAACTTACGGATAGTGATAGTCGGACCTTTTAATGCCAGTGGCGGTATAATAGCATTGACTCTAGAGCCATCTTTTAAACGTGCATCTACCATAGGAGAGGACTCATCAATCCTTCTACCAATAGGTGATACAATTCTTTCAATAATATCGAGAACGGCTTGATCACTACTGAAAGCTGCGCCACTTAAGTATATTTTTCCTTTTTTTTCTATGTATATCTCATTCGCAGAATTAACCATTATCTCTGAAACATCTTTATCAGCCAAAAAACACTCTAAAGGTCCAAGTCCTACAGCCTCATTAAGGACTAGCTTTTTTATTCGCTCAATATTTGATCGACTAATATTTAAATCATTCTCTACAATCTTATTAAGACATGTAGAAGCTGTTTCATATAGTTCTTTGTCCGACATCTTAGAGATATCATTTCTTTGAAGATCCATAGTCTCAACGAGTTTTTTATGTAGCTCTTTCATAAGCTTCATATCTTTTTCTAACTGTGCTTTGTTGTCTCGAAACAGTGTCATACCTGTTTCGATAGTTTCTGCATTACTTAATTCTGAATTGAAAACTTGCTCATGTTTCTTTAATTTTATATGCGATTCTTCGTCTTGAAAACTTTCTTTCTGTTTGTTTTTAGCTTGAATACTTTCTATCTCTTTATTATTTTCCTCAAAATCTATTGAATCAATAATAAAGAGATACTTTCCAATTGATATTACGTCTTCTTCAATCAAGGGTCCATATAGGTCTATTTTTTCTCCATTAACATAAGTTCCATTTGCACCTCGATCTAAATCTTCAATAACATAACCCGCTGGTAGTTTTTTTATTACCGCATGGTTTTGAGATATTAGCCATCCTTTTATCTGTAACTCAGCATCAGAACCTTTACCAATTATTATGTTAGTATTATTGAAACTAACTACTGATTCATTATCCTTATAAACAACTTTAATTTGTAACATTCATTTAATTCCTTCTTGGAAGTAAATTCTATTACTATCGCTATTAAAAAAATCTTTAGGTAAAATCTTGTTGTTTGCATTGATAGTATCAACCACTTCATTCGCTTTAGCTGCTAAATTTTTAGAAGGGTCGTCTTTTTCGCTATAAATGAATGGAGTAACTATAAATAAAAGTTCTGTCTGAGAGTTCACTTCACTATTATTTTTAAAGAACCTACCTATCAAAGGTGCTTTGTGTAATCCTGGAACCTTGGAGCTAGTATCAGAATTTCTATTATAGTTCAGACCGCTTAATACTAAAGTTTCTCCATTTTGGAGACTAAAGTCTGTAGTTGTTTTTCTGGTTAGCAGACCGGGTACATTGTCTATCTGTACAGCTGGGTCAATCTCACTTATCTCAGACTGTATATTTGCAAGAATACTTCCATCGCTTTGGATAATTGGTGAAACATTTAGCTTAATACCATATTCTTTAAAATCAACTGAAGGCGTCCCTGTTGGGCCTGACGAAGAATAAGGAACTTCACCTCCCGATAAGAACTCTGCATTACCACCATTTCGACACGAAAGTACTGGATGTGCAATAAGGTTGGCAACTCCCTCACTCTCCATTAAGTTGATACTACTAGTAATAGATGATATAAGTCCTGCATAGGTTTGAAATGGACGAATCGCACTACCGACAGGGATATTATCAAACCCCAGATCTGACACATCTGGTGATTTAAAGGCATTGCTTTTTTTAAACTCTCCAATGACTCCTACACGTGGACCATTCACTTGTGATGACCATTGAATTCCAAGGTTCTGGCTTGCACTCCTAGTAACTTCTACGATTTTTACGTCGAAATAAATCATCCTAGTGTCGTTCTTATCAGCAGCCTGACTGTTAGGACTAGTTAAATTTGTTATATACTTATACTGAGCTAAGAAGCTATCTACCTTTCCTTTATCATCGTCACTTAAATTTGAACCCTCTACTATGATAGTATCACCAACGATATTAGCTTCCAAACCAGGGTATTTCATAAGAAAAAACTGAATCTCATTAAGCATTCTTGGTAAATTTGCTGGGTAGATATGAGTATTTATGCTTTGAACTGAATTGTTTCTCCAAACTTTTATAGTGGTATCACCATTCTTTACGCCTGTTAACAGAATACCTTTTTTATCAATGGGTAGAGCATTGACTATTTCATCACTACCAACAGATACATTCGTAATGCTACTATCTTTTACAAATTCAGATTGACCCACATATAAAGTCATAACTCCATTATTGATATTAGCAGCAGCGTAAGTAGAAGCGCTTATTAGAATTAAACATAATGATCTTTTAAACATAAGTTACTCTTAATTAGTTATTAGTACTACTGCTACTTCTATTGCCATATATCACATCAATCGAAGGCTTTTTTGGTGGAGGTGCTACATTTTGAACAGGGGGTTCTATTCTTGCTTCATTGCGATCTTGCATACTTTCTATTTGATCAAGATAGCTATTGAAATCAGACTCAGGAAGGCGTTCGTTCTCGATATTTGGTTGCTCAGAAAAAGTTTTGAGGTTTAATTCTCTTTGCAAAGTTTCAAGACTAACAACGTTCGTTGTGTAAGACATATCATTAGGATTACGTAGTACAGCAGATAGTCTTCCAAGCTCCAATGCTGTTGTCACTCTGGAAACGTCATCTATACTAAGATCTAGAGTTATCGTTGAATATCCGTCTCCATAATCAGAACTTTCTCCATAACTGCTATCAACGCTTACAGAATCACCAGTAGCGAGCACTCTAACGTTTTGCATTAGAGGAGCTGCTATAACATTCCCAAGTTTCTGATAAGTTAGTATAAGGTCGATGTGGTCATTAGGATTGAGCATTGAAGATATAGAACTTTGATCATCTACAGGGATAGTAAGAGCGCGTCTACCTGACAACAATCTACTTGAAAGCTGTCTTCTTTCATCGGTGTCAACAGATTGCCACGTTAGAATATCCCCTCTTTTGATATCTGTTAATAGCATAGCACCATCAACATTTTCTGCTTGTTCAGGTGTTATACCTGTAGACTGGGCAAATTCAGCTGGAATATCACTTCTTACTGCAAATTGTGTGTCATCAAAAGGATCTATTATTGTTCCTTCAGGTAGATCATTATTGGCGACAATATAACTAACTTTGTCAGTATCTAAAGAAGTCGCTATCTTTTTATCAACGACAACTTTTAGTAGTAAAGCGCACAATAATGCCAAGACGACTGATACTATCAAGGCTAAAACGTTTTTATTAATCTTAATTTTCTTCATTTTGACTCTGTTGTATTAGTAAATCTACGTTATCTAGGTTCTTGATAGATTGTGAATAGTTGTCGTGACGAGTTTGAAAAGAGTCTTGGAACATATCCCAAAGGTTTTTGTCATTTACTTGCACTCCAAATATAACCGCTACGACCATTGCGGTAGCGAGTAAATACTCAGTAGAGATGTTTCCTTTTTGACTTTTCATAATCATCTACTTTCTTCAATAATAAATATAAATTCTCCACGAGGAGTCAATTTGGATACTTTTATCACTCTTTTATCACCTTTTGATGTAAGTTTGTAGTTTACAAATCCAATGGTAGACTCTCTATTTTTAGTTAATCTATTAAGTTGACCTAATATTTTTGAATAACCGCTTTTACTATATTTTTCAAGATTAATAGTACGAGTTGTATTCTTATAGTCCGTTGTTTGCAGATCAAGTGTTATTTTTCTATTATTTAAAATTATAGGATTAGATACATACTTTCTCTTTGCTGTGCTTGAGCAAGTCATATATCCAGATATTGATTGTCGGTAACTGCTATCTATTATGATGGTCGCTACGCTATATTTATCGAAGATAGATATATTGTTATTATTTAATGAATGTGATATTCCTTTTTTTTTCAAATTTTTCAATAGACAACTGGTATTGCATTCGCTTACAAAGGAATAGTAATTAAGAGGTTTTCCATTGATTATCGCATTATCAAAAAGTGCTTCTGAAGAAAAACCCTCAATATTTTTAATTTGATTGCATACTGCGCTGTTAGCAGTGACAGAAAAAAAACTGATAGAAAAGGCTATTAGTAATTTATTCATTACGGATTAAACGTAGCGAGACGATCTTCAGGAACAGCATCATGATCTACCTTCACATCTTTTATCTTGTGGTGGTCTAATACATCAAGTAATCCTAGTGCAGAATCGCTAATTAATTTAAGGCCTTCTATAGCAAAATTCGCAGGTTCAACAAATAACTTTTGACTACTTCCATTATTTGGAATGACTACATTATCAAAATTATTCATTGAATTTTGGATCTGTGCCTGGTCTCTAGCAGTTAGCGCCTGATTATCCACATATAGACTTTTACTTATCACCATAGAACTTGCAATCTCTGGAATAACATCTAAGTTTTCTAACGGTACGTTGATACTTACTGTGCCCTTTTTATCATACATACCTAAATTAGTTACTCTATTTAGATTATTCCAGACTACTCCTTGAGTGCCACTCATGTTAGAGCTATCTGCATTATACTCAATGGTCACTGAATCATTTTGATAGATTTGCTGATTACTACGACCAGTTCCAAGATTGGCACCTTGGTCATTTATTCTTTCATCATCCACGATCAGTGCTGTTTCTCCAAAGTATCTGTCACTTACTTCTCGACTAAGCTCTTGGTCATTTGTATTGCCTTCGCGTACTCGCCAAGCTGCATAATCCAAAGCTTGAATACTCATGATATTTGCATTTGCAATTTTGGCTAAAATAGGTATCGATAACACTAGCGCTATGAGAACACTAAAAGATACTGCAAATTCAACTGCTGCCTGACCTAATTCTCTAGTTTTCATAATACATTAGACTCCGCTAGTGCTCTTCCACTATTGTTCGTCAATCTAACTTGCCAATAGGGGTTAAGAAGACTCGCTTTTTCCAATCTATTTTTATTAAAATAATTAGGTCTACCGAGCATATCCGTAAATGGGCGCTCAAAGTAGACTTCAGCAGTAGATACTGCGGTCACATCATCCTTTGAGATAATATTTAACTCATCCCCCACTTTTAAGCTAGAAGCACCGCTGGTCGTATCAAGTCCATTTGCTCTTTTTGATACTCGAATTGAAGTAGGTAGAGTCGGTTCATCTTGCGCCAACATTTGAGTTTCGAGATCCCAAAATTGCGGTACTCCAGATTCTCCTACATTCATGGTACGATTACGTCGGGAGTCCCAACGAGGTATAAACTGATTACTTCTTCTTAAAGCATCTTTATTCCTATTGGCGTTGTTGTAACCTGCATTATTTCTCCTGTCATTGTCTCCTGTACCACTATTTCTTACCACTGCACTACCATAGCCCATCTGATCTTCTCGCCATGTCAGTTTGGGTAGTCTCCATCTTCTGGTTTTCCAGAAGCGATAGTGATGAGAGAAGGTATCTACACCTTTCCATTGATTAAGATCGTTACTAAGCTCAGTGCCGCCTCTGGCTTCAAGTCGATTTTTAAACAAAGGGATTGAGTAATCATCAACACTCTTTTCCCGACGCTCGCGAGTAAAATCATCTCGTGATGCTAAAACAACATCTTTTAAGCGAGCACGACCTATGGAAGGGTTTGTACTGTTACCACTGTAACGCTTTATAAAACTTCCACCTAAAGGATTGACCGCATACTTTGAAGCCGTCATCAGGGGTCGAGAGGTGAATCCTGCACCTATAGAAGACTTATCTATAGTATCTTTGTGAACTTGTTGAATAGGTATGAGAGAAGTGCTGTTTAGCAAATTCTGTTGAAAAGATATAACTTCAGTTGCTTGGTTATTGATTAAGATAGTTGGAGCAGCTAGATCAGCGAGTGGCTGTACTGCTCTTGAATATTCAGTAATAGCTTCTTGAACATATGGACCAACATATGGTATGTATCGAATAGTACCAGTGTTTCGTGGCATAGGCTCAAAATGCTTGGCCCAGCTAGCGACACTTACTGCCTGCGCAGTAGCCAGTTGGTTCGCAATTTTGGCCTTATTCATATAGGCATTGGCATTGAGAAGCTGTGCTTGCTTGATTGCTGTATTATACGCAGCATGATCAGCGAGTACTTTTGCTTGTGTACGCTCAGCCAAAAGCTGAGAAGTATTAAACAAATAAATCATCGATACAGACAATACTAACGTGAAGGCAAGCATGAATATCAGTGCTTGTCCTTTTTGAGATGAGACATTTATAGGTGTTGAACTCATGGATAGTATACTTACTACATAGTTAAACTAGAATGAGATAGAATGAATAGAGAAATTAATTAGAATTTAGTGTTAATTCTACTGACCGTTATCATTAAAATTTTTCATACTTTTCTTAGCACTACCTTGTTTTCTCGATTCATCAGCAGCTTTTTTAGCATTTGCTGTATCAGTTGCGCCACTTTCCCCTGCTAATTCTTGTGCGGCGGCAGCGGCTTGGCTACGAGCCGTCTGACCAAAAAACTGAAATGATCCAATAGCTGCAATAGCTATCAATGCTACGATAATAATGTATTCAGTCATACCCTGACCTAACTGTTTACGCATGTTCGATAGTTGCATGTAAAATCTCCGGTTGGTCAATTAAATGTAAATTTTTGTCTGCTTTATTGACGCGATATTAAAACATAACAATTGTTATATCAACAACTATTTTAACTATTTCAACTAGATATATATATTTATTCTATACGAGTATGTTTTTTTGAAAAAACTATATTAACAATTGTTGTTATAATTGAGGCGTTAATGCTAAGATGTGAAAAGTGAAATGCTCAATATCTACCCAAAATGGATTAAATGGCTGGTGATAAAGAGATTTAAGCTATAAGAAAGCTGTCACTTATTATGAAATAAGATCGCTTAAATAAGCCTTTCAATCAATAAGATCGGAGGGCAAGATGAAATGTTAGATCAATTCAATATATATAACAGTGTTAGGAGTAGTAAATTTAGCTACATTTTTTTGCGAAAATTATTTTTTATGGTTTTCGTTAATGTATCCAAGGTTAAAATACTGGTTAGGTTATATTCAATATTTTAACCTTAATATATAATACTTTTATCGACCTTCTTTAACCATTCGTACTTGATAAAAAGAATAGCTATTTCAATATCCTTTAGACTATGCAGCACTTACTATAATTGAATGCAAATGATTTCGATACAAGAAGGAAGCCAAGTGTAAGCTATACATTACTAAGGTTAGCGAGGAGGAGGATGTAGCAGATTTATATAGATTTGATTATACGGAACCAACTCATAGCTCGTACTACGCCCTGAAGCCTCAGATTTTTTCAGCATGCCCTTCTCTACTAAATTATTGATATCCCGTAGTGCTGTATCTATGGAACACTTAGTCATAGTTAGCTTCCCATAAAAATCAGTTAGTAAAGTATTCAGCATAGTCACTTGCCTAGTGTTCAGAGCATGCTGTCGATGTGTCTGCCAAAAATTTGATTTATTAATAATTTTATTGGTGGTCGTTTGAGCCGCAATCAATGCCTGCTCTTAGCGGTTGTAAGAACCAGACTAGCCAATCAGTGATATCTTTACCACCTTTTTGCGTTCGCTCTAGTATTTTGTAGTAGTCGTTGCGCTCCTTCAGAATCTGCGCTGATATACTGTAAAAGCGCTGGGCGCTATCATCTCTTTGCGCCAGCACTCTCTGTAATTGCATGGGTCAACCGCCCATTTCCATTATCAAATGGATGGATCGTTATGAACCATAAATGAGCAATACCCGCTTTGATGACGACATCTACCTCAGCTGGCAACCTATCCGCACTCGGGGCAACAAAATAAACCTGCTCACAACCATAACTATCAAAAACTACTTGCATAGGTCCTTAACTGTCATCACGTATGCTGCTCGCTTTAATACGATGACGTCCACTATATCCGTTCGGAAATAATGCTCTATGCCATCTAAGTAAATCGTCCAGCGCTTATGGTTGTTGATAATGGTAGGTAGCATTTAACATCATCTCCATCCCTGCATTAATCTCATGAGTAGCAGTTGGTATACCTTAGTCATCTAACTCTAAATGCCACGCAATTGAGGAACGTACTGGCTCAGTATTTAATGCCTCACCTTCTATCTCAGAGGCTTCAACGATTTTTAAAGTACGACATCCAATTGCGCCCCAACGTTAAGATCAAGCCCTAGTGTTAGTAATTTTCCAATCAAACGGTCTTGTAACATCGGCACACGCCTGACCAATGGCAGCAGTTTTTTATCTGACCACTGCCACTCAATAAAAACAATACAGTGATGTACTGACAGCGATATTCAAGAGGCACCGATTCTCATCCAAATAGTCACGCCTGTGTAGGCAATGATTTTTGATGATGCAAGGCATACAAGTGCAGTTAGCAACCAAGGTAAGTAGTGATATAATGCCTCAATTATCGATATTTTATGAAAGGTTTACATTATGGCTCGTACAGCTAGCGCATTACATATTTTAGTAAAACACAAAGAGCAGGCTGAAGACATTATTGCCAAGCTTAAAAAAGGCGCCAAGTTTGATGTACTGGCTAAAAAACACTCAACCTGCCCATCAGGTAAAAAAGGTGGCAGCTTAGGTGAGTTTGAAAAAGGTGACATGGTACCGCCATTTGACAAAGTCTGCTTCAGCGGCGAACTCTTCACCCCACATTTAGTGAAAACCAAATTTGGCTGGCACGTGGTTAAAGTGCTTTATAGGACGTAAGCACTAGCGCCGGAGCTCTAAATGGTAGCTGACTGAAAGATGTCTTAAACATTGTCCTGACTCATATATGATCTAAAACAACTTACAATCTAATGTCAGTGTCATAGCTAACAACATAAGAGGCTATCCTAGATTATTTTACTTATCTAGGATAGCCCCGCTAACTATCATCTAAGATATTATGGACAGAGTAGAGGCCGAAAACACTGCCAAATGGCAATGCCCAATTACAAATTGAATATGAATTTACATCAATTTCATACCGATATATAGTCAGTCCAATATGAAAAAGATACAGCAGGACTGAGATGCTTAGTTTTTAATGTTGGTTTTGCAGCCTCTGTCGGTATAGGCACAGCAAGCCAAAAAAATTGATATCAGCAGTGCCGTAGCGTTTTTAGGGTGTTTTGACTATGAGCAAAAATTAGCATGGTAAATAGCAAATTTAGCCATCATAAAAGTATGATTCTCTCTAATAGAAAAACCTTGGCTCTCTACTTATTTAAGATTGACCGCTCTCACGACACTCCTAAAGTCATTATGCAAGCCATTGATTTATATCAATTCGATGGCGATTGAATACCTTTAGAGATGGTCACTAAATTAACCATATCGCATCGCCATTGTTCTCACGGTATAGAGTTATACCGAAATATATTAGGGGTCTGTGCTGAAATTTCTAGAACTAAAGATAGCCTGCGACGTATAGGCATTCCAACTTAACGCCTAAAATTCAGCCTTAGTAAAGTATGGAAGTGTGGGTAAGAAGTCCCCTAGTACGCCAGCAGCATCTTATGGCATTTTAGTGTTTTGAACGGCTTGATTGAAAACGGATAATGATAGCGGTGGTTAACGTTAGTCTTTTTAGATTAAGCATGAGTGATCCTGTTTATCATCGTGATATCCTTATCAAGTATGTTATCTATTAACATCTTAAATCTAACAAGATTATTGCAGGCGTCAGTAGATGCATTCGAGTCATTGATGATGCCTACTGTGACAATTCGGGGCGCGTTAGGACGTGTACTCAATCTAAACGGAAACGACTACATGAGCCAAACATAGATAAATCTTGCCAAACAGTGTTAAATAGCGGGTCAACAAAAATTTATAGCTTATTTTGGTACACAAATGGTGTTCCCATTTTATTTACTGAGTCAATGACGTTAGAAATTACTCAAAAACGCTAGAAAACACCGCCAACAAGTGGATAATGATAGGTCGAATCTTCTCAATTCCAGTTTATACGCTCATAAAAACCAAATATGGTCAGTCCTCTATAAATCAGATACGGTGTCAGGCTCGCTTAGTCTACTATTTGTAGTACTTTCCCTTGCCTTCCTTGTATCCAAATTATATTGAACCGACTATGGTTAACGAGCGTTCAGTGAACTGGAGTCATTATCAGTTAGTAGAATAAAAGGATTTAACATGCGACTGTCATCATTCATGCAAAAAATGCACAAACGCAACCCTAAACTGGGCAAAGTCGCCTCGCTTGCAACGGCCACAGGTGTGCTTGCTGGTAATAGCTTAATTGTTGCGCTACCCGTATGGCTGATGGGTGCCACCAAAGTCGTGACTGGTGCAGCGATCGCTGATGACACGATGATCAAAGTGACCAATTATTGGATAAACAGTAATAACACTTTAATCGATAATATCTTGCCAGAGAAAGACTGGCGTATCAGCCTACCCGATGACGTCAATATGCAGGGCAAATACCTACTGATGAGCAATCATCAATCATGGGTAGATACCAGTATCGTGCAATATATTAGTGAAAATCGCTTACCATTAACGCGCTTTTTCACCAAGTTTGAGCTGATATATATTCCTGTTATTGGTCAAGCTTTTTACTTTTTAGACTTTCCTATGATGCGTCGGCACTCTAAAGAAGCGATTGCTAAAAACCCAGCCTTACAAGGTAAAGATATCGAAGAAGCAAAACGCGCGTGTGCACTCCTCAAAGACAAACCCTTTACCCTATTGAACTATTTAGAAGGGACGCGCTTTACCCAAGACAAGCATGACAAACAGCAGTCACCTTATAAGCATCTGCTCAAGCCTCGCGCGGGTGGTCTCTCATTGGCGATCAATGCGTTGGGTGAAGAGATGGATGGCATCTTAGATATGACCATCGTTTATCCTGACGGGGTGCCGACGTATAGTGATCTGTGGAAGGGCAACATTAAGCGTCTGGGTGTCGACGTGCGACATGTCGAGATACCTGATGCGCTTTTTGATGCGGTCAAAAACGGTGGTTATGAGAATGATGAGGCCATCAAGGCGCAAATGTTTGCTTGGATAGAGGAAATGTGGCATCAAAAAGATCAGCGTATTAGCGCTATGCTGGCTGAATTTGATAGCCATCCTGACGTCTAAACCAATCAATAGAAAAGGCCATAAATAAGGCTTATATATTTTGATACTTTGACCCCCACATTAAAAAAGTGAGTGGGGTGTCAAAAAGTATGCTTGGTGGTTAGAGCATGACTATAATCAGGTTAATACAAGACAGAGAAAGAGAAAGAGAAAGAGACAGCGCAGAGAATATTAACTAGCTGTTTGGCAAGATTTAGCCGTTTTTAACCCATTTAGTCACTTTCGTTCAGATTGAGGACACGCCCTGACTCATCAAGGTATTTAAATATGAAACGTGCCAATCAATTACAGCCATTATCTCGCCAGCATCACCTTGGTCTCAACTTGTCTCGTCATGCGAAAGAATGCACTGACACGGCTACAGAGATTGCCCAGCACTGGCATAATCTCACCGCTTATATCGACGATATGCATTATCACTTTCAGATTGAAGATCATTTTCAGATTGAAGACAGCTTAATTGCTAATGCGTTAGAGCCTTATCGAGCATCTCAAGCTGAGGTGGCATCGGTATTAGCGGCGCTTGCTGGTCAGCATAAACGCTTGCAGACTCTGATAGATGCGGGACAAAAAACGGCAAGTCGGTCTCTAACGAGAGTACAAGTCAGAGAGCTTGCCACGTTACTATACGACCATATTCGTTTTGAGGAGCGCGAACTGTATCCCATTGTGGAAAAGTATCTAACAGAGGATGAGCTGGATGCTGTTTATCAAGCAAGCCCAGACAGTATTAAGCGCTCAAACGAGAACCGCTAGAAATTAGAGTATGTTAAAAAGGCTGTCTGCGTCGCTTCTATCGACGTTAATTGAGCATCAGCGTTGATTTAGCTTATTGACAGTGGCAATCAAGGCGACCATGATCATACCAATGATAATAAGAATGCCGGACATCATATGTGCCGCTTCATAATTCAGCGCCTCAACTTGCTCATAGATAGCAATCGAGACGACTTTGGTCTCACCTGAGATACTCCCACCTATCATCAATACCACTCCAAACTCGCCAATGGTATGGGCAAAGCTAATTAAGCTGCCAAGAATAATACCAACGCGCGCTTGTGGCAATGCTACTTTCATAAAGCGCCTCAGACGACTTGGCTCCAATAAATGCGCCACTTCGATGACGCTGGCTGGAATGCGCAAAAACTGAGCGTAGACAGGCTGAATATAAAAGGGCAACGAGTAAATAATAGAGCCGATGACAAGCCCTTCAAAGGTAAAGATGAATGGGCTGATATCATGCTCAGCGAGCCATCTACCGATACCCACGTTGGGGCTTAATAGCAGTAATAAATAAAAGCCAATCACGGTAGGCGGTAATACTAACGGCAACGCGATAACGCCCATTAGTAAGACTTTAAAACGACTAAGTACTCGGCCACGGCTCGGTTTGGCGAGCCAATAAGCGACAGGCGTGGCAAACAGTAATAAGCATAAGGTCGTAACACTAGCGAGCTTAATGCTCACCCACAATGGACTGAGCATGTCTGCCATAAAAGATTGGGCTATCATAACGTCATTGCTCTTTCTTGGTCGTTGCTAGCCATTAATGATCGTAACAAGTAATATAGTCAAAATATACTAAAAACGCGACGGTCTTGCTGATATCAATTTTTTGTCGCCTCTGTCTGTGTAAGCACAGCAAGCAAGGAAAATTAATATCAGCAGTGCCTGATGGTTCAATATTACTTTTCACTCACTATATCATTCACAAAAATTAGAGTAGCAAGGAAAAAGAGTACAAGTAATACGCATTGTAGGCCAAGCAATTTTGACACAGCTAATCGTATTTTTGGGTTTGGTATAAGGATAATGCTTGGTTATTTAACCATTAAATAGCCCGCTTGTGAGAAATAGTGTTGTCCTGCTTTTGAACGTAAATAATCTGTAAAATCTGTGGCAATGAGTGCATCACTAATGACGATTCCATCTTGCAAAATCGCTGGATAAGAGGTTGGTGCTAACGTGATAAATTGTTCGGGTTTGGCTTTGATAGCGATGATTTGCGACTGTGCAACAAAGCCATAGTCCACACTGCCCGTATGTGCGTATTGAAATGCTTGGCCGATATTTTCTGCTTGTATCAGGCGTTTTTGCTTATTTAAAGTGTTATATAAATTTTGCGATTTTAGATAGGTTTGTGCCGATGCGCCATAAGGGGCAAGCTCAGGATTGGCGATGGCTATCTTGCCATTAGCGTCTTTCACTAATAAGTCACTCACCGCTGCTTGCTCAAGCCCATGCAATGACTTAGTGACGCTATATAGTGCCAACTGACCTTGCGTATAAGTAAATGGTGTATAGCTCTCATCATTTTTAGCGTTATCCACGACTCTTTCAGCCGCCAGTTTGGCAGGAAATTCTTGATTGGCAGATAAGAATATATCGTAAGGTGCGCCTGCTTTTATTTGCGCGTATAACTTGCCTGACGAGGCATAAGTGACGTCAATATCCTGTGCCGCTAAGTTTTCATCTGTTTTATAACCGTCAATAATTTGAGGCAACACATCCGATAAATTGGCAGCAGCAGCGATACGCAGGGTTTGGGTTTGCTCAGGTGTCTGGCTAGCAGAATCCGTGTCAACCGTATTTTCTGCTGTACAAGCGCTTAACGCTACTAGTAAAAATGCAAAGATAGGTGTCACTGCCATCAACTTAGCCATTACTAACCATCCTCGTTCTTAACCGTTATTGCTAAGCCACTTCGAAACATCATTGTCGTAATACTCTTGTTTCCACACCGGAATGTCTGCCTTAATCGTATCTAGTATCCAGCGGCAAGCATCAAAAGCGGGATAACGATGGGCAGAAACCACGCCCACCCAGACAGCGACATCGCCTATCTCTAAAGCACCGATACGATGGATGGCAATAGCATGAGTGATTTCAAAACGCTTTTTGGCTTCTTCGATAATTGCGCGACCTTGATTCAGTGCCAAGTCTTCATAGCCATAATAGGTTAAGCGCTCAACGCTGGCGGCATTATTGTGATTGCGTACTCTACCCTCAAAGCAAACGAAAGCACCGCAGCTATCATCATCGAGGGTGTTTTTAAGTCGGTTTTCATCAATCGCCACATCCAATAACGCAAAGCCATCACGCTCAGCGATTAGGTAGGCCTCGTCGATGCTACGCTTGATGGTCATTGAGTGGCTATGGACGTTATCTGTCATGTGATATCTCTATTTGCTGTCTTTTTAAATAGGAAGCGGTCTACTAAAATTTAACCACCCGCGACTGGCGTGATAAATACCACACTGTCACCGTCATGGATCTGGTCTGTCCATTTGGCAAAGTAATCATTTACCGCCACGCGTAGCTCTGCCTGCGGGTGACTAAAGCGATGCTTTTGACTGAGTTGTTCATACAGCTCAGTCAACGAGGTCGACTGCTCAACGCTGACCGTTTCTTGTTGGCAGTTGGCTTCATCCGCTAAGCTGGCGAAATATAGCACGTTGATAATCATCGTTGCTTCAGTGTTTGATGCTACGTCAATAGTACTCATAAAAACCTTCCATTCTGTGTAAGCTATCGAGCGTTATACTGATATTATTGCTCATCTGGTACTGCTCATCGTGAAAAAATTCCATCAATCTAAGCCTGATTTTAAGCATGACTATAGTCTGATTTGCCGCCTGTTTTTGTCACCAAATGAATATTATTAATAACGATATCATGCGATAGTGCTTTGGTCATATCATAGATGGTCAGACAAGCAATACTAACGGCGGTTAAGGCTTCCATCTCGACCCCAGTTTTATGCGTGACTTTGACAGTGCCGCTGACGATAATGGCATGCAGCGCATCATCGTAGGCAAAGGCTAGACCAATCTTGTCTAGCGGCAATGGATGACACAGTGGAATCAAGTCGTGCGTGCGCTTGGCGGCCATGATACCGGCGATATGCGCCGTCTGAGTGATGCTACCCTTTTTGGTCATGCCATCAGCAGCTTTGATTTGTGCATAAATCTCGCTTGGAAAACGCACTTGTCCAACCGCGTTGGCTTCTCGCGTCGTTGCCGTCTTGCCACTGACATCGACCATGGTAATATCGCCGTTGCCGTCTAGATGCGATAAGCTAGATTGCTTGCTTTCCTGATTATTGCTATTCATTGCTAATTTCTCTTAATAATGTCTCTTGATAATTTTTTATAAATCGCTTAACGCTGCGCAGGCACGTTGGAAATCTTCAGGGGTATTAAAGTTGGTCAGATGCTGCCAATTTTCTGTCAAAGGCACAGCTTGCGTAAGAGGCTTAATACATGATATGACACGGCGTTGACCACTATCAATATAAGCCTTCAAATCAGCCTCAATACTTAATTGATAGAGTCCCAATAATGGATATAGATGGCTATCATCGGTTAGACAAACCACTTTTTTATCGGCCACTTGACTAATCACTGGTTGTAATTTTTGCCATAAATCAGTTGCAGGTATTAAGCTATCGCAGCTAATAACGAGTAACCATGAGGAGCCGGATTTTTGGTTTGGCGTTGCATCAGTGAGCTTGGCTAATGTCTGCAAAGCTGATTCAATAGCAACCAAAGCCCCGCCGTTATCGCTCTGCTCATTACCTTCGATAGGATTATAATCAGCAATATGCATAATTGGAGATTGTGGATTACCAATACTTAAATCTAAATCAACCGTAAAACCACGCTCATTGTCTGCAATCATAATCGGTATATTGAAACCAGCGGTATTTAAATCAGCCGCTGTTAGTTCAAGGGCATGACGCACATGATAATCTAACAGCCGCTCACCTGTCGGTAGGGTGAGTTCCGCTTTGGGCACGCCCATACGCTTGGACGCGCCACCCGCTAAGATGACCACGCCTGCTAAGCTATTTAGATGTGGTGCAGTATTAGCCATCATTGAATATCAGTCATGGCTAGGATTTTGTGCCAAAAAGTGCGGCACAAAATTGCACGGACGAGTACGACTATCAAACTGCTCTTTTAAGATATTTTCCCAGCCAGTACGACATGCGCCTGATGAGCCCGGTAAGCAAAATATACCTGTACCATTCGCCATGCCAGCAACCGCTCTTGATTGTACCGTAGACATGCCAATTTCATCTTTTGAGATGAGACGAAACATTTCACCAAAGCCATCGATCGACTTATCAAACAGTACTTTTACCGCTTCTGGCATGCTATCTCTGATAAAAAATCCCGTACCGCCCGTCGTAATCACCGCATGAACCTTTGGATCTGCAATCCAGCCACTGATAACCGCTCTTATCTGATAGATATCATCAGAGATCAGCTGCCGATCTGCTAAGTGATGCCCTGCTTCGGTTAAGCTGTCTGCCAAGTATTGTCCTGAAGTATCTTCTGCGATTGTGCGACTGTCAGAGACGGTTAATACGGCAATATTAAGCGGTGTAAATGCTGCAGCGGGTTTGCTCATAGCGTTTCCTAGAGAAGGTGATGTTAATGTTCAAAAAAGCGTAACGTGCTTATTAATTTAACCGCCAATGATTGACAGGTTGTGCATAATGCCACTATTGGCATCATGCAAATGATGATGCTCAGGTTTGATCGGCATAAAACTATGTAGGTCATTGACCAAACCCTGCACATCATTGTTCTGTAAATGCTGACGAATATCATAGTTGCCTTGATCAAATAAGCACAGATGCACTTTGCCTTGACTACTCACCCGCAAGCGATTACAGGTATCACAGAAATGCGCCGCGTAAGGGGCAATCATACCAATGCGCCCCAGATAATCAGGATGGCTGTACTCTACTGCAGGACCATCGCTACTGCCACGCTCGTGTGGCTGCCAACCATGCTTTAATAAATAATCGGTGATAATATCGGACTGGGCATGCTGGGCAAAAAACAGGTCGCTATTGTCACTCGTCTGCATGAACTCAATAAATCGATAAGTCACTTGTCTATCTTTGACGTAATCAATGGCATCTATCAGATTTTCAAAGGCAGTTTCTGCCATCAACACACTATTAATTTTAAGCTTAATATCCGTGGTTTGGAGTAAGGTATCCATATCAGAAAGTAGTTGTGGCAAGCTATCAAAGCCCGTCATCTTATGAAAGGTAGCAGCATCAAAGCTGTCCATGCTGATATTTAACTGGTCGAGTCCAGCGGCTTGCCAGCTGGCTAAATGCTTACCGAGCTTATAACCATTACTGGTCATCGCCACCGTTTCAATGCCATCAGTTTGTTTGATGGTTTCAATAATCTCGACGACATCGCGACGGATAGAGGGCTCACCGCCAGTGATTCTAACTTTTTTGGTGCCGACTTGAGCAAAGCCGCGTATCAGTGTGGCAATCTCAGGGACACTGAGCTCATCATCAGGGCGTTTGCCTTGATAGCCGTTCGGCAAACAGTATTCACAGCGAAAATTACAGAAGTCAGTAATAGACAAACGCAGATAAGTGAGACGTCGAGCAAAACCATCAGTTAACGGTTGAGAGTGCTCAATATCTTGCTCGGTAGGTGCTGCTACAGACGGGGCTTGATATTTATCAAAAGCCGTAGTGGCTGTTAATGTAGACATACTAGGCGAATACAGTTGTGCATGGCCTATCTTAATGTTGTCATCACTCATATTTTCCTACCATCAGTAGTGCTTGTGAGCAGCATTACTTTATTATTCGTGTTTGGCCTACCATTGTATGATTTATTTTCAGCTTTTTTGTATTCATCTTATAGAGATTTAGAAAACTATCACTACGCATGTAGCCAAGGGAACGGCTGCACAATGACGCTATCACCTGATGCCACATTACCACTGTCTTTGTCCAAAACAACAAAGCAATTCGCTCGGCTAAGCTGTTTGATTCTATGTGATTGCTGACCTGAGAAGCACTCAACTTGATAACTGCCAGCATCGTTTTGTGTGAGAACGCCGCGCTGAAAGTCCTTACGACCGGCTGATTTTCTGATATCGTTTGTGAGTGTCGCTTTGACACTCAGTTGCATAGGTCGCTCTGCTAGATCAGCGCCTGACATTTGCCACAATGCTGGTATCACAAACTGTAGTGCCCCAACGACCGTCGATAGTGGATTACCCGGCAGACCAAAATATAACACGGGTTTAGCTATATCTTTATTTAATTCACCAAACACAAACGGCTTACCCGGCTTCATCGCGACTTTATAGTGGTTAATCTGACCCAGCTGTTCAATCACAGTGGTCAAAAAATCATAATCACCAACCGAGACGCCAGCCGTGGATATCAGAACATCGCAGTCTTGCATTGCTTTATGGACAGCAGCAGTCGTCTGCTCTAGATTGTCAGGGATAATGCCGTAATCACGAATGGTCATCGGCAGATCAGCCAGCATGGTTTTGAGTGTGGGCGTATTGGAATTATATATTTGCGCCAAGCTTGTCAGCTCATTGCCAATAGCAACCAGCTCATCACCAGTTGCTAACAAGCCTACGATCAACGGCTGAAATACCTTGACTTGGCTGACTCCCAAATTAGCCAATAAGCTAATATCAGTAGCATTAAGGCGTTTACCTACCTTCAATACGGTCTCGCCCGATTCGATTTCTTCACCTTGTTTGCGAATATTGCTATCGATCTGAGCCGTTTGCGACAGCGTCACCGTGTAAGGTTTTGATTTATCGATTGTATCTCTAATAGTGGCAAAGTTAGTATTCTCTTGCATGATGACCGTGTCACAGCTATATGGAACGACAGCGCCAGTAAAGATACGCACACCTTGTCCCGCTGCTAGCTCGCCAGTATAAGCACTGCCCGCTTGTGATTCGCCAATGATTTGAATGCTGCTGTCGTTTGATATATCACTGCCATGAGCAATGGCATAACCATCCATCGCTGATAGATTCTGCCTTGGTATATCGAATGTTGCGGTGATATCTTGCGCCAGTATTTGATTACGACTGGCTAGCAGCTCACAGGTGTTGAGCACCCTTGTTGGTAGTGGAAAGTCATTATTATTATAAGTATCTACGCGCAGCTTTATCGCTGTCTGTAACGCTTCCATCGTAATCATAAGAGCACACTCAGTTTGTCGGTTGTTATTAGTATTACATTATAATTATTCATTATAGTGAGGCATTGCTGACAGTTTATCATTTGCAGCCCGTATTTTTTGCTATCAGCGTTAATTGCATCTCTTCTACAATTGCATCCTTTCTATATTGTTGTAGCCGGTTTTATATAACGTCAATGTAGGCATACTTACGTTTTTGATAGCATCATACAAATAGGTTTATATAGCACCGTTCTCGTTAAACACTAACAGATAATCGACATCAGGGCATGTCCTCAATCTGAACGGAAGAGACTAAACAGGCTAAATACTACCAAACTGTATCAAATAGCTGGTCAATATCTCGATATTATCTACGCTATTTTTCTTGTTTGGCTACCATTTATCTCGTTTTTATCGCCATTTTTAAAATGATGACATGCCCGAATAGTGAGTACTTAATTTTAACTGCTTAATTTTCAATGCGAGCCTTTTAAGTAAGCTGACACCTGTAAATCAATGCCTTTAGATAGGGCATAAAAAAGCACCTAGGTTAAGGTGCTTTTTGTGTTCATAATTATTTATAATCCTGAACACAGTCGTCAAAAACGGTGGCGTTGATTATTACATAATAACGCCAGCAACCAACTTCACCATGATGTCAATGAAGAAGCACTCCGCTGACTGATAAAACCGTCTGGCGTTTGGCTATTATCGGCTTGCCAGCGCTGGAATGCTTTGCGGGTATTGGTACCGATAATACCATCTGTACCTTTGGTGTCATAACCTGCACTGGTTAAGCGCTGCTGCAATCTGGTCACTTGAGAAGTCGATAATGGGTTTTCGTAGCGCGGCCATGATTTTCGTAGACCACTTTGCCCAGCCAGTGCTTTACCGAGCAAGCTCACACCCAGCGCATAGCTCGATGAGTTGTTATAGACTTTGATCACATCAAAATTTGGGCTTAACAATAGCACTGGGCCATCTTTACCCGCTGGTAGCCATAGCTCCATTTGCGTATTGGCATCAAGATAAATATCATCTATGGTATCAACGCCAAGCGCTGCCCATCTGGCCGCAGGTTGCTTGCTACCGACAACCGAGTAATCAAATGAAGCCGGAACCGTTACTTCATAAAAAGGCGCCAGACCGCGAACCCAGCCTGAATTGCTGAGATAATTGGCAGTAGAAGCTAAGGCATCACCCGTTGACCATGGGTTGCGATGACCATTACTATCGCCATCGACACCATGCTCTAACCAAGTACCTGGGATGAACTGTGTCTGTCCCATACCGCCAGCCCAAGAGCCTTCTAACTGCGACCAAGACACATCACCACGCTGCAATAGCGTCGCTAATGATAGCAACTGCGTTTCGGCGAACTCTTGGCGACGACCATCATAAGCAAGGCTAGAGAGCGCGCTTGGTAAGTCACTATTGCCAGTCACCACACCATATGACGACTCCATGCCCCAAATCGCGGCGATGGTTTCTGCACTTACCCCATACTGCGATTCCAGTTGTGACAAAAATGCGCGTTGCTCAGCAAACTTACGCTTACCCGTACTCACACGCCCATCTGATACCGCAGAATCAACATATTCCCACGGCATCTTTGAAAACTCTGGCTGTCCTGAATCAAGCGAGATGACCTGCTGATTTAGGTAAGCAGAATCCATCAGACGTCGAATCGTTGAGGCATCATAGCCTGATGACAGCGCACGCATGGAGAAGTCAGACTTCCAATCAGAAAAGCTGTTGTAGCTTGGTTTTGCCACTGGTTGCGGCTTGATAACCGGTGCTGGTGTTGGCTTTACTTGAATGGTTTGGGTCTGGGTAATCTGTACATTACCTTGACGCACAGGCTTGCTAGGCTTCTGCATCGCCTGTTGACTGGTACAACCTACCATCACTAAGGCAGGAAAAAGGGCAATATACTGTTTTTTTAACATCATAAAAACTCTCAATTATGAATAAGTGACTTAGCGATTAGCGGCAACAATTAGCAGCAGTTCATCAAATTTAACGTCTAAGCATTTAACGTCCAAGCATTTAACGTCAAGGTATTTAACGTCCAAGTACAGCCCGTGGATCGATAGGATTGCCATTCAAGCGCACTTGAAACTCTAGGCCGACTTGGTTGGTTTGACCACTACTACCCATACTGGCAATACGCTGGCCAAGTTGTACTTGCTCGCCTTCTTTGACTAATAATTGACTATTGTGAGCGTAGGCGGTGATGTAATTATCGCTGTGGCGAATCATGATGAGGTTGCCATACTCTGGTAGACCACTGCCCGAATACAGCACAGTTCCAGATTGGCTGGCAAGCACAGGATCACCTTCGTTACCAGCAAACCACATGCCCATGTTACCCGCTGCCGCATCAAAGTTGCGAACCACTTGGTTGCGACTTGGATAGTCATAGCCCGATGTCGCGTTGGCCGTTACTTCATATGCTGGCGTTGGCGTGCTGGTGACAGGAGGGGTATAAGTCGGCTGTGACGGAGCAGAGGTATTAGCACCATTATAAGTGTTATAGCGATTGTTGCTAGTTGCCGTTACTGGCGCGCCTTCCCATAGCTTCAACCATTGACCGCTATAGATAGTATATTTACTATCCAAACCGTTCATCGCCCCAATTTGACGATAGCTCAAGCGATAGCGCTCAGCGATTTGACTGACCGTATCGCCACGCTGCACGCGATGATAGTTAGGAACGCCTTTAGCATTGGTAATAATCTTAGGTCCCGCTTGGTTAGCTGATTGGTAAGTAGGCTTCGTCGCACAGCCGACTATCGCTAACGATGCTGCTGTCAACGTCCCTATCAATACTACCGTTGCCAAGCGCGATCCAGCAATAAGCTTCTTCATACAAGATTTCCTATTCTTTATGTTACTCACAAACTCCTTGTGCTAATCACAAGCATTTTGCTAACTTTTATACCGTTTAATTTTTGTCAAATACCATCGTCAACAACTCGATAATAAATGATTTTTCTAATTTTTGGCAGCGCTAAATTATAGCATTAACGCCGACAGCCTATTGAGAGTGTCTGCTGGCGTATGATGCAAGCGTACTGGTGATAGACTAATATAACCCGCTGCCACCGCTTGGTCGTCCGTCATATTAGTTGCCGATGACTGAGTGTCTTCAATTTCTGATGGCGACTTGTATTGCTGCTTACGTAGCGATAGCCAATAGGCATCTCGCCCGCGCGGATCCACCACATGGTGCACAGGCCGTGCTATTTGGCTATGTCCCAGACAAGTAATTTTTCGACCTTTGATGTCATCGGCATCATTTACATCGGGGATATTAACGTTTAATACATGATAGGGCAAACTTTTGAATGCCTCTACTATAGATGTTTCGGTTAGCAGTTTGACGATTTCATCGGCGGCCATTTGATAGCGGCTCGTTTGATCTTGTCCATCGCCTGTCATCCTTGCACCGACTAGAGAAGTTGCAATTGCAGGCAATCCAAAGAGCTGCGCGGTCAATGCCGCGCCAAAAGTGCCCGAAAACAATACATCTTGCCCCAAGTTAGCCCCTGAGTTAATACCGGTAATCACGCAGTCAAAGTGTGTGTCTTGATATAGCTCGTGTAACGCCAAATAAACACAGTCCGCAGGCGACCCATTAACCGCGATAAACCCCGAGGGTAATTGATGAGTATATAATGGCTGGGAGATGCTCAAGGCACTACCACAGCCGCTCTGCTCATTGTTTGGTGCAACGACCATCACCTCGCCAACCTTTGATAAGGCTTGCGCCAATGCTAACAATCCTGGCGCATGTACCCCATCATCATTACTCACTAAAAATTTCATTTGTACTCAATATATTTAGGTTTGACCGTCTGTCTGCTTGTCTACTTTAAAAGGATAGAATTGTTATACTCAGCCCGTTATTTGACGGTTTATTGCTTAGCGCAACTCACACTGACGGACGGCTAAAAACGATTGTTATCACTCAGTTTTCTCGTAGCAATGGTCATTATTAGGTAGCACCTTACCCTTATAACGGTGTTAGGTGCAACGACATTGTGGGCGATTATACCTTAATCGTGGAGAGACACGAACCCACTCTTTGCGCTGAATCTGCCTGTTGTTTGACACGACCCTTGATCTTTCACGGCAGTCAAATCGTAATTTGAAAGTAAAACTGGTCGGTAACACGTTACAATAGACAACAACGCACAACAATATAAACTTATACTTTTATGCTGACGTAACTTATAAGCTGATACTACTGATATGTTGCTGCAAAATGCCTTTGGCTCACAATATATCTACACATAAATCAATATTTTATGTGACTTTTGTTTTTTTACCCATTAACATATGACCATTAAATAAAGATAAGCGAGTGTGATACTGAATGAATAATCAATCGATATTATCTATAGCTTCTGTGATAGCAAAGACCGCCTCAAAAATTGGTTTTGCAGGACTGATAACGTCTGTTGCCATGCTGTCTCAAGCGACCAATGCTGCACCCAATCCAGCAACCACTATCCCATTGGATATGTCTGGCATGAATATCACCAAGCATGAAATTGCCGTGATGCAAGTATTGTCTGAGATTTGTCCACCGATGCTAAATGGCAAACAGAAACAGCGTTTTTATAAGTCTTATACCGTTCAGTTGCATGAATTGATGCCGTCTTTAGAAGATCCAAAAGCGGCGATTCAATATCTATCAACACAGCAGGATTATCGCCAAATATTACAAGGCATCCGTAGCTGGACTATGGGCTTCTCCAAGCAAGAGAACAAAGCCTTGTGTGAAGATTTGGCAAATGCTGAATATTAATTACGATGCTTTTAGTTTTATGGCTAAAACGTAGACATTATTAAACCTAAGAATACTACTCCATATAACCAGCTCTATTATTCAATCGGATATAAGCAGCAATAAATAACCATAAAAAGCACAGATATTGCTGCTTTTGCCCTATCAAATTCAATAACTGGAATGATAGCGTAATGGGCTTAATAAATAAGCTCATTACGCTTAGAAGAAGCTTGCTATCACCCGACTGTTCAATTGCAGTGGGTGCGGCAAGCTTTTTTGTGGTACGTGAAAAATATGCATAAATCCTGATATATCGAAATGCTTTATAAGCATTGTCTCTCTTTTTTAGTCGGGTCCTATTTTTTGTATTTATCGATTCCCCATCGGTTGGCATTTTGCTAAGATAAGGCGTTAATTTTATGTCCGTCGCTCAGGCATGGTTTTCCTCATTCACATACTCTTTTAAACCCTTATATTTAACACATACGGTTTGATAGAAGGTGTGAGGTTTATTACCAGCTATGATGCGATAGATACATTTGGTTCCATGATGCGGTGTAACAATCTATGACAGTAAAGCGTGTAAAAAAACAGCTGGTGCAGCTGGTAGTTGGCATGAGTATTTCTATGAGTGCAGTGATGGCGAGCGCCGCCATTCAGCCACCTGAAATGGAAAATACAGCCTATGTGCTAATGGACTACAATACTGGTGAAATTTTGGCACAAAAAAATGCCAATCAAGCTCTTCCACCAGCGTCTCTAACAAAAATGATGACCAGTTACATCATTGAGCAGCGCTTAGCATCAGGTGATCTCAAAGAAGAAGAACAAGTATTGATGAGCAAAAATGCTTGGTGTCGCGGTAGTAGCAGTCAATCTTGTATGTATGTGCCGGTAAACAAGACGGCCAGCGTTATCGATATGCTGCGCGGTATTATCATTCAATCAGGTAATGATGCCTCAAAAGCGATGGCGGAGCATATTGCTGGTAGCGAAGACTCATTTGCCATCTTAATGAATGAGCAAGCGCAAAAGCTTGGTATGGAGAACACCCACTTCGTTAACTCTACCGGCATGCCTGATGAAGGTCATGAAGCCTCTGCATTGGATTTGGCCAAGTTGGCGCGCGCTATCGTCAAAAATAGCGGTGACTATTATGGTATTTATGCCGAAAAAGAGTTTACCTACAATGGCATTACGCAAGGTAACCGTAACGCCCTACTAAGCACCGACTCTACTGTTGACGGTCTAAAAACAGGTCATACCGATGCCGCGGGCTATTGCTTAGTCGCCTCAAGCAATCGTGATGGCATGCGCTTGATTTCTGTGATTATGGGAACAGAGAGCCAGCAAGCACGTGCCGACCAATCACGTGAGCTGCTCAACTGGGGCTTTGGTCATTTTACTACCGTAACCAAAGCACCTGCTGGCCAATTCGTAAGCAAAATCCCTGTATGGTTTGGGGAAGCTGAGGAAGTAGAGCTAACCACGGGTGACAATCTGCAAATTTTAACCAGCAAAACGCAGAAAAATAAAATCACGACCGTGGTTGATATCCCTGAAAGCCTAGAAGCACCTATCAAAAAGGGTCAAGAAGTTGGCAAATTGATGGCTATCATTGATGGTAAAGCAGTCGCATCAGTGCCTATCATCGCGACCAATGATGTCGAGCAATCAGGCTTTATGAGTCGTATGTGGCAACATGCGGTACGCTGGGTACAAAACTTATTTTAAATTGGTGCTTTAGTAATAACACAAATACTTTTTAAAAGTATCAATTAATAAAAAAGACGCCTTAAATATGGGCGTCTTTTTTATTGCTATGTTAAGGCGTGTTGAGGTTTACGCTAATTTATATTGAAACCAGTTCATTTGATGTAAGGTTATCTCTAAACTTAGTCTGTCTAGGCTAATCACTTTCAGAATAATTTATTTAAAAGCCATCCCTTTAAAATAAGAAAGTTTTATAATGAGTTAAGCCCATATTAGCCAACTTTTTAGCAGATCACTTAAGGCTTTATCATCATAGGCGGCGCTATGGCAATAATCGACACCAGCCGCTTTTAGCCCATGCTCAAAACTGTCTAAATATTGCGACTGATCTGGGGCGTACCAATACACTAATAAAGCACGGTACTCACTCTGGTAGCTTTCAAACTGGCGTATACGCTTGGCTATGACTTCAGCATTACTCGAGGGCACGTCTTCTGCAAACATCACCATATCGACTTTTCTCGTATTTAGCTCATCGATAACGAGATGCCCCTGCTGATGACAGATGACCACCGCTCCCAAACGCTGGAGCTCATCCACCAAAAACCCTGTTTCATGAATATAATAGTAAACTACAACCAAACCAGCCAACAGGTTTTGCTGATGAACTTGGTGTTTATTGGGCAAAGGAATAGTGAATATGAACTGTGTACCGACGCCTAAGGTACTCTCAACCTCGATAGTCGCGCTCATTAGCTGAGCGATTTGTTTGACCACTGGCAAGCCGATACCCGTCCCCTCATATTGACGGGTTTGTGATGAATCCACCTGAAAAAATGGGTTGAAAATATCCTCGATATAATCACTATCGATCCCAATACCGGTATCTTTAATAGTGATTTGCCAACGGTTACTGTTGTCAAAGTGAGTCAATTGCGAGGTAATACTCACTTGCCCTACTGGGGTAAACTTAATCGCATTACTAAGGAGTATCGATAGTACCTGTTTTATTTTGTCGACATCGCCTTCAAGAGTATAGTCTATATGATAGACATGGCTGAGTAACGTCAAGCCTTTTTGTTTAGCAATAGACTCAAAATCCACCAACAGATCAGCAATTAACTGAAGCGGATTAAACTCGCTCGAATGGATGCTAATCTGACCTTTTTGTATTTGATTCAACTGAATGATTTGGTCAAGTGACAATACCAATTTTTCACTGCCATTACGAATGATATCTAACGCGTCTTTTTGCTCATCACTTAGTCGCTCATCATCTAATATCTGTAAGCCGCCCACAATAGCATTCAGCGAGGTTTTTAACTCATGGGTAATCATGCTTTGAAAATTATGCAACTGTACATTTAAAGACAAATCCTTATGATGTAACTGCTGCTCAAAAACAGCAAGTGACTCATAGTCTTGTTGTGCCTTTTGCAAGCGATCAAACAAGACCGTAAAAGTCTGCTTAATTTGCAGCAGTTCTTGAAACTCAAACTGCTGCGAAATAACGGGCAGCTGTTCAAGCTCTGGGTGCTTGCTAACGATTTCACATACGTCGGTTAGCGCTGCAATATCTTTGACAGGCCAGCTGAGTTTGCGCAGAATATATAGCATCCAAATGACAGCCAATATAGTGGTGATAAGCCATAATAGTAAGTTACTGCGCAACCAGTTGGCACGCAGTTTATCTACGTCTAAAGTTATATTAATATAGCCAACCAAGGTACTATCATCAGTTAACGCCTCAAGGTCTGGCGGATCGATCATGTTATCTGATAAAGACTTGTCTGTTTGCTCAGTAGCGGCTATCGTTGCAGCGCTATCGGTAGTGATATCGTCACTGACAACCGGATAATTGAAGCTGACCGTATCAGCGAACAAAGCGTTTTGCCAATCATCGTGTGACTGGTAGGCTGTGAACCTATCTATATCTGCAATAGGCTGCGGTGTTGAATAAAATAAAATACTTTGGATATTGGGTTCTGCTGCCAACACAATACTAACTTGCTTGGCAACAGTATCTGCACCGTCTATCGTCGATGCACTGCTCGTCAATAAGGCAGCCAACTGCTGAATATGGCGATGCTGTTGCTGATAGTGATGCACAAAGCCATAGACAAAAGACAATAGAATACCTACCAGCACAGCCAAAATGATGGCTTGCACGACAGAGCGCCAGATAAACTTAGGAAGGATTTGCAACGGTTGGTTGTTCATGTCACTCAACTGAGTTAAGACGACTGTGTGTTTATATCACAAGTATTTATGAGGTATTATAAGAGCAACCCCAAAGTATACTCTGTTGCAGCCTTGTTATAACAAAGCTGCAACAGAGTATACTTTGGGGCTTTATAAAGAGCTAAAAGGTAATAAGTCTACCGCGTTAACGAGGTTTTTTATCTTTGGTGGTGAACTTTTGCGCTCGATTGCGTTCACGCTGACGCAACTGCTGCGCCTTCGCTTTGGTCGGCGTATCGCTTTTGTTGGCGTATGGGTTTTCGTTCAGCTTAAAGACTACGTTAAGCGGTGTGCCTTCGAGCTTGAACACCTGACGGAATTGGTTTTCTAGGTAGCGCTGATAGCTTTTGGGTAGCGAGCCAGTTTGGTTACCATGGATGACAATCACGGGTGGATTGTGACCACCAATATGGGCATAACGTAGCTTGATACGACGACCAGCAACCGTTGGTGGCGGATTGGCGGTCACTGCATCTTGTAAAATCTGGGTCAAACGGTTGGTTGACACTTCAAACATAGAAGATTGGTAAGCGCGTAAGATAGATGGATATAAATTACCCACACCAGTACCATGTAATGCTGAGATTAAGTGCACTTTTACATACGGAATGAAGTTGAAACGGCGATCCATCTCAATTTTGATATAGTCTCTTTGATCTTGTGTCAGACCATCCCATTTATTGATCGCTACCACTAAGGCACGACCTGCATCGAGTGCATAGCCTATCATATGCAGATCTTGGTCAACGATACCTTCGTGGGCATCAATGACAATGACCGTGACGTTAGAGTCTTCAATCGCTTGCAAGGTTTTGATAACCGAGAATTTCTCTACTTTTTCATCGATTTTGCCGCGGCGACGAACACCAGCGGTATCAATCAATACGTAGTCTTTGCCATCGCGCTTATAAGGGATATAAATGCTGTCACGTGTGGTGCCAGGCATGTCAAACACCACGACGCGATCTTCACCCAATAAGCGGTTTACCAAGGTAGATTTACCAACGTTTGGACGACCAATGATGGCAAGCTTTAAGCCTCTTGGTTCTACCATCGCATCTTGTTCAGGCATGTCGGCGGTTAGTATTTCTAGCAAATTACCGACACCGCGACCATGACTGGCAGCCATTGGATACGGCTCGCCCAAGCCTAAGGCATAAAACTCTGCAGGCGCGGAGTCATGTACACCATCGACTTTATTGGCAACCACATAAACGGGTTTACCAAGGGTATGCAAGAATTTGCCGATTTCGGCATCAGCGCCAATCATACCAGCACGAGCATCAACCACAAATACGATGATATCCGCTTCGTGAATAGCAGTATGCGACTGCTCAGACATATAATCATCGATGTTGCCGCTACCATCATCAGCCTCACCAATACCGCCCGTATCGACGACAATAAAGGCTTTGCCTTCATATACCGCATCGCCGTATTGACGGTCACGAGTCAGCCCTGACAAATCAGCAACCAGTGCCTGCCGACTTTTAGTGAACTGATTAAATAAGGTAGATTTACCGACGTTTGGACGACCAATTAAGGCGACCACAGGCTTGATACTCATGGGTTACTCTCAGTGAAGGGTACAATGACGGATAAGACAGCTACTCGTTTAATAATATGAGTAAATATACTGCGCTTGACCGTAAACTAAAATGAATGATAAATATAAAACGATATAGTCAATACTCTATAAATAAAATACGATGTCAGGCTCGTTTAGTCTACTATTTGTAGTACTTTCACTCGCCTTTCTTGTCTCTAAATTATATTGAACTGACTATAGCAATAAAAGTGAATTATTGGCTATTTTACAATAATAGATGATATATCTAGTGGCTGCATTATTACCGAATACTGGGTATAGATGTCATATAATAGACATCATATACAGGCACTACATACCGCTATTATATAGAGATAATGTTGGCAGCGCATCGGTCGCATAGAGTACGCGAAACCTCAGCGTTAAACAAGCCATTTGCAAAAGGCATGAAACGCCGACGAAGCAGCGTTTATTCCTCGTAACGTCGGCATAGCCTCATCATAGCATCGACATTGAGCAGTACGCTTAATCACAGGCTTAAAAAAACCTTATTAATAAAGCGCCTGCTCATAAAACCTTAGCGAGCCAATTGCCAAATAGCCACTTGACCAGAAGTACTTTGGGTCAACAAACGGCTACCTTCTGCTTGCAAGTTGGTGAGCGCGCCTTTGGTCTCTACACGGCTGACGATTTTTCCGCTGGCAGGGTCAAATAAATGCACGACCCCATCGTAATCACCCACTGCAATATAGTTTCCAATCATAACAGGGTTGGTTAAGTGGCGATAAGCCAACTCTTCACTTTCCCACAACATCTCACCACTGTTGCGATCATAAGCGACCACTTTTCCGTCTAAGCTGGTGGCAATGACTTGCTGGTTGTTTACTGTAAGCGCTTTTAGGCTAGCAAGATCATTAATGAACATGACTTGACGTGACGCTAAATCAATGCCTAATAATTGCCCACTATAGCTAATGGCAAACAGCTGATTGTTACTGACGACAGGCTTGCCATCGACATCGCTCATACGCTCAACTTCGCTACTGCCCGCACCAACACCAACACGTCTTGACCACTGCGGTAAACCGCTATCGGTAGTCACAGCATGTAAACGCCCATCAGCCGTGGCCAATAATGCTGTTTTATCATCTAACAAAGTTGGTGCCGCACTACCACGTACGCTGATAGCGGGTACTTGGGTAGCAAATTGCCATACAGACTGGCCAGTCTGTAGTGATAAGCCATGCAAGAAACCATCATTAGCTGACAAAATCACCCGATTATTAGTAATAAGTGCTGGTGACAATACCGATCCTGATAACTGCTGCTGCCAGCGTTTTGCGCCAGTAGTGCTATCAAAGGCCATAATTTGACCGCCACGCGTACTGACAATCGCAGTTTGACTCAAGGCATCTATTGCAACACCACCTGTGATTTGATCACCTACATTCACTGACCACAGCTCTTGACCGGCATTATTAAAACCAGTCAAATCACCACCGCGCGAAGCAGTAACAATTTGCGAGTTGGCGTAACCCACTTGCAAATCAAGTGGATCTTTTTTGCTGGCTTTTTTGTTACCGACATCAGTGCTAAACACGGGCTGTAGCACACTAATAGGCTGCGCAATTTGTACCAGTTTAACAGGATCGTTGACGACAGGTTTGATACCGCGATTACAGCCAGCGACAGCTGTTGCCATCGCTGCGATGACAGCCACATGCATGATCGTCATCTTGATGGTTTTAGCCTTTAACGTGTTGCTAGAGCGAATAGATTGAGTCATTATAAGTTCTCACTACAAATAAATTAACAATTAATAAATTAGCCATCAGTAAATAAGCAATTGATCCGTAATAAAAAAGTTCGGTATATTGACCTTAACTTTGAATACTACCCTGCTGACTTGCTGCGCTACTTAGTTTGTAGAACGGTTTTAGTCATTCGATAATTGAGTTATCAGATAAATCATTAAAACTAAGAGGGTTGCTCAGTAGCAGCTGTCGTATTTTCAATCACTAATGGCTGCTCAGCAGTGGCAGACTCTTGAATTAGGCTAGCTTGCGACTCGATAGGCTCAGGCACTATACCCAGACTTTCCATTTTTAAAGCCAATACCGCACGTGTTTCTTGACGACTGCGTAATAATTCCCAAGCATTGTTATAAGACTTAATCGCTGAGTCTTTATTGTCTTGTGCCAAATACACATCACCCAATAACTCTTGCTGACTGGCTTCAAATGAGCTTGGCATATCGTTGATGGCTTCGGCTAAGGCTGCATCTGCATCACCAGCAGCCAATAGCGTTTTGGCATAACGCAGACGGGTAATTGCTGTTAAACCTGCATCACCCAAATCGATTGCCAGTGCTTTTTTTAGCGTCTCGCTTGCCCCTGTAAAGTCATCACTATCAACTTGCTGGCGCGCTTTAATCATCAGTGCTTGCCACGCATAAACTGACTCACCATGCGTGCTCACCAAAGTATCAATATCTTTGTCTAACTGCGTACGGCTCTCTGCCAGTGCCGTTTTCGCCTCTGCTTCTAAATCTGGGTTCTGTGATGCCAGACTGACTTCTTCATTCAACCGCTGGATGTCCGCATAATGATCAGCAGCAACCGTATCCACACGGGCATGATTGTCCTGCCAATACGTCCAGCCAAAATAGGCAGCCAGTGCCAACAGAATCGCAGTGACAATATAACTGCCGTACTGCTTTAGGGCTTGCATTGAGTTGTCTGCATTCGGCGAATTGGGTGTCAGAGCCATAGGTAGTTACCTGATATAATTGTTATTAAATTACTGATATTAAAAACCAAAAAAGCCAAAACTGATTATTTTCGAGAAAAATTATCTTTACTTAACAACCAGTCTTGCATGACGGTCTTTTGCTCGCCTGTCTGCATGTCTTTGATGCTAATGGTATGATCGTCCAGCTCTTGCTGCGCAATAATAACTGTCAGCGCTGCACCAGATTTATCCGCTTTTTTCATTTGCGCTTTCAGACTCGTCGCACTGGCCATTTTTATCTGTAAGTCTGCGCGGCTATAGCGTAAGTTTTGCGCATAACCAATACCCGCGCTATAAACATCTGGGTGAGCCACGACAAAGACATCGCAAGCTGGCACATCAGCAATCGGAGCGACAGCTTCCATGAGCAATAATAAACGCTCAAGTCCCATAGCAAAACCAACCGCAGGCTCAGACTTTACTGGTTTTTTGTCGTCTTTATCATCACGTCCGCCGAGAGACTTTAGCTGCCCGATCAAACCATCGTAACGCCCGCCAGCACAAACCGTCGCTTGACTACCAAGCTTGTCGGTTACCCACTCAAAGACGGTTTTGTTATAGTAATCAAGACCACGCACTAAATGCGGGTTAATCTCAAAACTGATGCCAAGGTCGGTCAAATACGCTTGCACTTGTTCAAAATGCGCCACGCTCTCTGCCCCTAAGAAGTCAGCAAGCTTTGGCGCGTCTGCCAATACCGCTTGGGTGCTCGCCTCTTTACTGTCTAAAATGCGCAATGGATTGGTCGTCAAGCGGCGTTTGCTATCATCGTCTAGCTGATCTTGTTTGTCGGTTAAATAAGCAACTAGTGCCTCGCGATAAGCATGACGCTCATCCAGCTCGCCCAAGCTATTCAGCTGCAAATGCATCTCATCTTTTAGACCCAGCTCTTGCCACATCAGATGCGTCATGGCAATCAGTTCAGCATCGGCATCCGGTAGCGCACTACCAAAGCTTTCGACACCCAATTGATGAAACTGACGATAGCGACCTTTTTGTGGACGCTCATAGCGGAACATCGGGCCGATATACCATAATTTTGGTGTGTCACCGCGCAGTAGATTGTGCTCAATCACTGCCCGTACCGCGCCAGCTGTGCCTTCAGGACGCAATGCTAAGGGCGTTGGTGGCTCAGACTTATCCGTAAAGCTATACATCTCTTTTTCGACAATGTCGGTTGCTCCGCCAATAGCACGGGCAAACAAATCAGTTTGTTCTACAATTGGTAAACGAATATGTTCATAACCGTATCTACCCAGCACATCAGCCAATATCGCCTCTAGATGCAACCATTTTGCGGATTGGTCAGGCAAAATATCATTAAACCCTTTAATAGCTTTAATCATGGTACGGTCATATCCTTAAAAATTTTAACAAGTATTCTATTATTGTTGTGACGTTTCAATGAGCGCTATCGGAATTATCCCAGCTTATTTTACCCGAATGATCTCATTCTCACGTTTTTTGGCCAGCTCTTCTGCATGTGCGCGAACCATACTTTCTATTTCATCAACCAAGTTATTGGTGTCGATAAGATGGCTTTTTTCACCCATACGATAGACCAATGACTTACGTGCAGCGCCAACGATACCTATATCAGATTCCTTCGCCTCACCTGGGCCGTTCACTTTACAGCCAATCACTGACAAATTCATCGGTTCGCGCACATCTTCTAAGCGTGACTCTAATGCGGTCATCACTCTAATCACATCAAACTCTTGACGAGAGCAGCTCGGACAAGCAATAAAGTTCACGCCATTAGAACGAATATTGAGCGATTTTAAAATATCAAAGCCAATTTTAATTTCTTCTTCTGGCTCTGCTGCCAACGAGATACGAATGGTATCGCCAATGCCGTCCAATAATAAGCCACCGAGAGCAATGGCGGACTTGACCGAACCGGTACGATAAACGCCAGCTTCGGTGACACCTAAATGCAGCGGATTGTCGATTTGGGCAGAGATAAGACGGTAGGCATCCATAGTCAAAAACACATTACTGGCTTTGACCGAGACTTTGTATTGATCAAAGTTCAGACGTTCTAAAATATCGATATGACGCATCGCCGATTCTAGCATCGCCGCGCCATTCGGCTCTGTATATTTGCGTTGAATGTCTTTTTCTAATGAGCCAGCATTGACACCGATACGAATAGGAATATTATGATATTTGGCACAAGCGACGACTTCACGTACTTTGGCATCGCTACCGATATTACCTGGATTGATACGTAGACAATCTGCACCCGCTTCGGCAACCGCTAGCGCTATTTTATGGTCAAAATGTACGTCGGCAATCAATGGTACGCTGACCAGCTTTCGAATCTCGCCAAAGGCTTTGACCGTGTCCATCGTTGGCGTTGATACGCGCATCAGATCGGCACCAGCTTCGACGCAGCGTTCGATTTGAGCCACGGTCGCGGCCACATCACAGGTGTCCGTGTTGGTCATGCTTTGCACACTTATCGGTGCATCGCCACCAATCGCGACATCACCGACATAGATTTTTTTGGTCAAACGACGGTTAATAGGCGATGGCATTGACATACATAAATCCTTTAATTAAAACTAAAAAAGCAATAGGCTCAAATACAAAAAAGACTAAGGAGCCAACTCAAAACTGGCCTGCTTATCCGTTGCATAAGTATCTAGAGCGACGGCTTCTTGATTCAGCATTAAGCTAACATTATCGACATTATCAATCTGTACATTAAATGGTGGCATGCCTGATAATTTATAGTCACCAGCGGTCTGCGCACCATTCATCAAGTTGCTACCAGAAGCGTCAGTAATGCTGATAATGGCGTCATCTTTCAGTTTGACATCTAAAACTGCCACATTGGTATTGGTGTCACCGCCTAAATTGAGCGCAGAGCCAGACGCGCCGACCCCATTGGCATTCGTATTAATCGCTGCACCTTGTGCTTGCTCGACGGCTGATATGTCCTCGACAGCGACGGTTGGTTCTTGGTTATTTTCTTTGCTCGCATTGCTCACCATACGAAATAGAAATATCGCTAAGATGATTAGCCCGATAACACCTATGATTAACAAAGGGTTAAAACGAATACGGTTATGCGTATCACGCTGCAATGTACCCATTGGGCGCAAAGGCGTATCGGTATTGTTTGCCAATTGAGCTTTGAGCTCTTTGGGATAAGCGGCATCAAAGCTGCTTGCAATTTTTACCGGATCTAAATCCAAAAATTTGGCATAATTAATCGCAAAACCACGAGCAAAAGCGGCTTGCGGTAGCTCAGAGAAATTCTCACTCTCTAGCGCTTGTAGATGTCGTTTTAAAATAAATAGCTCAGCTGCCACCTCTTCTAAGCTGACTTGCTTATTTTTTCGGGCTTGTTGCAATACAGCACCAAATGATCCCTGCTGGTTAGATTGAGTGTTTGATGATGGGGTGGTCATTTCCATGGTGCCTCTGGATTATTAAGCCAAGTCTTAAGTTGTTTTGCCTCATCGCTTAACGGATAAGCGGATAAAAGCTGCTGTGCCAATTGCTGGCGCGTTGTTTTGTTATTTTGTGCAGCGGCAATTTTGATGCCTTGCAATAGCAAGCGCGGGCTAATGCCCTGCCCTTGTACCAGTATCAAAGTCTCATCATAGAGCCGCTGTGCTTGTTGCACACGCTGCTGCTCAAGCAATAAATCTACCAATTCAATATGGGCAATAATACTGTTGCGATTGCCATCTAACGCCCGCAAGAATGCTTTGGCGGCTGCCGGATGATCGTCGAGTTGCAGGTAAGTGCGACCCAAGTTTTCTAACGCCCCAATACGGCCTTCATAGCCTAATGCTGCACCGGCGATTTCAAACTGCGCCGCTGCTTCTTTGTAACGCTTCATCTGCGACAAATAAACGCCGTAATTATTGTGCGCCTGCTCAAAATCTTTATCAAGCGCGATGGCTTTTTTAAAATACTGGTCGGCTTTTTCAAGATTGATGCGGCTGCCTTCTTGCTGCAACAAAACGCCCATCATATCATAGGCTGGCGCGTAACGGCTATCCGCAGCAAAGGCTTTTTCTAGCTGACGCTGCGCGGTATCAAGCTCGTTTTTGCGGATATATTGCGCGGCAAGTGAGGTGCGCACACGAGCAATCTCTTGTTGATCCAAGTTGCGATCGCTAGTCGGTCGCGTGGACGTTTGATAAGGGGTGCTACCCTTTAGATCATTGGTCGTCGTACTTTGACAGCCGCTCAATAGCAAGCCTGCCAATGCACTTGCCAGTAGCATACGCTTTGGCGTAGCCAATGACTCAATCGCTGATATCAACGGCTTGAACGCTGAAAGAAATGGTTTTTGATATTTGAACTGACAAGAATCTTTAGAAGTCATCATAGCCGCCATCATAAAACTGTGGTTCAGTACAGGGGATCAAAGAAGCATCAGTTTAATAGATTTAGCCCCTATAAGTACAATTTAGTTACTATTAATTGCTGCCTTCATGGTTATTAGCGGTTATGACTACAATTTTATTACCGTTGTGATGGATAAAAGACAGCTAATTGTCCAACCTTTATAGGTTGTTTATCACTTTTATCAACGCTGCCCTAAACCATCAATATCACAAACCATATTACCCTACACGTTTTCACGGTCTTTAATGCTTTGCTGCCACGCTGCCGAACGTCTAGTACGATCAGCAACTTGTCCGACCAATTGACCGCAGGCCGCATCAATGTCATCACCACGGGTTTGGCGAATCGTACAGACAAACCCCGCTTCACTTAAAATATTGCTAAAAGCGTGGATACGATTATTGCTTGATTTATCGTAATTGGCATGTGGGAATGGATTAAACGGTATCAGATTAATTTTGCTTGGCAAATCACCTAATAAAGCCACCAATTGATGAGCGTGCTCATTGCTATCATTGACACCATCTAGCATCACATATTCAATCGTCACATGCTTTTTATGGCGCGGATTGACGTCATAAACATAATTGCGAGCGGCTGCCATCAACTCTTCTAGCGGATACTTTTTATTAATCGGCACTAGCTCATTGCGCAGCTCATCATTGGGTGCGTGCAGTGAAATCGCTAACGCCACATCGATATCTTGCGCCAACTGATACATTTTTGGCACGACACCTGAGGTTGATAATGTCACCCGACGTTTTGACAAACCATAGGCGTGATCGCTAAGCATTAGCTCCATCGAACCAACCACTGGCTTGTAGTTTAGTAGTGGCTCACCCATGCCCATCATCACGACGTTGGTGACGTTATTTTCCCATAAGCTATGATCAACGTTTTCTAAGCTGTCATTTTCGTCAGTCATATAAGAAGCATTAGCTACCCATAATTGTCCGATGATTTCAGCCGCCGTTAAATCGCGCTCAAAGCCCTGTTTGCCAGTACTACAAAAACTACAATCCAGCGCACAGCCAACTTGTGAAGACACGCATAAAGTCTTACGGCCATTTATCTTGCTGTCATCTGCTGGAATCAGTACCGTCTCAACCAATGAGCCACCAGTCACTTCGAACACCCATTTTCGCGTGCCGTCATCACTGTATTGGCGATGAATGACTTTTGGCGGAACGACGCAAGCATTGGCTGATAATTTATCACGCAATGATTTGCTTAAATTGGTCATTTGCTCAAAATCTGTCACGCCCTGCTGGTATATCCACCTAACCACCTGCGTTGAGCGAAAAGGCTTTTCGCCAATGCTCTTAAAATACTCTGCAAGTTGGGCTTGCGTCATTCCTAGCAGATTGGTTTTTGCCTGCGCTTCATCTACTAGCTTGATACTATCTGTCAGCTTAGTAGGGATATGTTGGATCGGTGATTGAACAGTGGACATAATAGATAACCTTTTTGCATAAGCTTAAATAAGCGGTGCAATTGTTTATATGGATGTTGTCATACATACATAATATATGAGTGCATGAGCAATCCGTTATGAGCGCATTTGATAAAAACATACTGATAAGGGATTGATAACGCTACGTAAAACCAATAATGAGGCAAGTCGTTAAAGATTTCAATGAATAATAGGATTATTATAATAGCTAAAACGGCTTATACCCATAAGATATAAGCCGTCTTGCAAAACTAATTATTAATAACCAACACTATAAACGGATATTAATAATTGCTGCTACTAGCGCGTACGTGCACAAACTTCATCTTCATTGAAGAAGTAGCTGATTTCACGTGCAGCTGATTCAGCTGAATCTGAACCATGAACGGCGTTTTCATCGATGCTGCTAGCGAAATCAGCACGGATAGTACCTTCAGCAGCGTCTTTTGGGTTAGTAGCGCCCATGATTTCACGATGCTGAGCGATAGCATTTTCGCCTTCTAGTACTGATACCAATACTGGACCTGACATCATGAAAGATTTTAGATCGTTGTAGAATGGACGCTCAGCGTGCTCAGCGTAAAAACCGCCTGCTTTTTCGTCATCAAGTTGCATCATTTTTGCTGCAACAATTTTTAGACCAGCTTGCTCGAAGCGGCTATAGATAGCACCGATGTGGTTGCCAGCAACTGCGTCAGGTTTGATGATAGATAAAGTACGTTCGTTAGCCATGAAAAGCTCCTAATAAATGATAAATTCAATAAAAATAAAATGGTCAATGCTTTGTTTTATCTTTGGCCACAATGCTGGCTTGGGCAAACTTAAATAACTCATTGTCTATCAATACGATAATATGAGCGCCAACATAGGATTGCTGCCTATTATAATGATTAAGACTATAAATGATAGGGTTAATTTATGACCGTACCTTGCATAAAAGTAAAAACCCCAATGCTAAGCACTGGGGTTTTATCATTCAATACAACTATTAATAGTGGGACAAATATAAAGATGTTACTGCAATTACGCGTCGTATGGGTCACGCAATACGATGGTCTCTTCGCGGTCAGGGCCAGTTGAGATGATATCGATAGGGCAATCGATCAATGCTTCGATACGCTTGATGTATTTTTTCGCATTTTCTGGCAAGTCGTCATAATTGGTGATACCAACGGTTGATTCACTCCACCCTTGTAAGGTTTCGTATTTTGGCGTAACTGACTCATAGAATTCAGCATCGTGCGCGCCTTTACATTCAGTCTCAGGCAAGTCGTAACCCACACCGATAAGCAGCTCTTCTAAGCCATCCAACACGTCAAGCTTAGTCAAGCAAATACCTGATAGGGAGTTCAGTACCACTGCACGACGTAAGGCTTCGGCATCGAACCAACCACAGCGACGCGCACGACCAGTGGTGGCACCAAACTCATGACCGACTTTGGCTAAATGTGCACCAACATCATCAAACAATTCAGTTGGGAACGGGCCACTACCAACACGCGTGGTGTAAGCTTTGGTGATACCCAGTACGTAGTCTAAATACAATGGACCGATACCAGTACCAGTCGATACGCCACCAGCAGTGACGCTTGAGCTGGTCACAAACGGATAAGTACCATGATCGATATCAAGTAATGTACCTTGAGCACCTTCAAACATCAGGTTCTTGCCAGCAAGGCGCAATTGATTAAGGTCTTCGGTTACATCAGTAACCATGCCTTTGATCTCTTCTTTCCACTCTTTACAAAGCTTCAACGTCTCATCAAAATCAATCGCTTCAACTTTGTAATACTGAGTCAGTTGGAAGTTATGATATTCGATTAGATTGCGCAATTTTTCTTCTAAATCATCACGGAATAAATCAGCAAGCTTGATGGCACGGCGCGCTACTTTGTCTTCGTACGCAGGACCGATACCGCGACCCGTCGTACCGATTTTACCAGTACCGCGCTTGGCTTCGCGTGCTTGGTCAAGTGCGACATGGTAAGGCATGATAAGTGGGCAGTTCGGTGAAATGCGCAGACGCTCACGTACTGGTACGTTATTGTCTTCCAGCTCTTTCATTTCTTTTAACAGTGCGTCAGGTGCTAACACCACGCCGTTACCGATGAAGCAGGTGACGCCTTCACGCAGGATACCTGATGGGATTAAATGCAAGACGGTGGTTTTGCCATCGACAACTAACGTGTGACCTGCGTTGTGACCGCCTTGAAAGCGAGCAACTGCTGAGGCTTTTTCGGTTAGTAAATCAACAATCTTACCTTTACCTTCATCGCCCCATTGGCTACCCAAAACTACGACATTCTTACCCATGATCAATCCTTACCTTTATGTATTGAGGTGTGTGCAATAACGGTTTAAAAAACTAAAATGATTTTGATAACGTCAAAAAATAACAGTCGCAATAGCAACGTTAAGTATGGCTTAATAAAGCTATGTTTACACGCTCTGTAACTGCCACTCATTGTCTGCGAAACTTAAGCGATGCGTGACATCTGCTGGATGGTCTTGAGTATCTAATGGCATGGTAACGCGATAGCCCTGCTGACGTAGACTTTCCACTTGTTGTAACAGCGTCTGCTTCTGGGTCTTATCGGCATTGTGTAATGCGCTATAATCCACCAGCACAATGCTTGGCGTATCAAGCTGCGTATGCGCGAGTAAACGGCTGACATCCATACTAAAGCCGGTGGCTTCACGCGGCTGCTGGGTATAGCTCTGCATACCATCAAAACGTCCACCCCGTACCAACGGCTGGGTTTCATTATTGATATAACCGTTAAAGACAATACCCGTATGATAATGATAGCCTGACAGCTCTGTCACATCGATACTGACCGGACATTGCCATTGCTCTTGTAGATGGGCAGTGAGACGTTGCAACTCATCAACAGCCGTTGCGATTTGCGTATCCTGCTGTGCTGTCGCTGACAATTTTGCCAATAAATGCGCCATATCATGACCAAAGCGCGCCAATGCGTAAAAATCATTACCCATCGGTAGTGTTTGGCAAACCCGCTTTAGTTCTGGCAAATTCTTATTGGCATACAAGTTCATCAACTGCTGAGTATCGTGCGCTGGCAGTTCAGCCAATTCAGCCAAACGCTTAAATATCGCTACGTGACCCAAGTCGATGTGCAAGGTGGCGCTCATATCCAAGCTATTCACCATGCTAAATAATACATCTATCAGTTCGATATCGGCAGCCAATTCGCCGCAACCAAAAATCTCAGCACCCAATTGCAATGGCGTCCGTGAGCCAAAAAGCCCTGATGGCAAGGTATGAATCACATCACCTGCATAGCAATAACGAGCAATACCCGTGCCACCGTGATGCGCATCGATACGTAAAATCTGCGGGGTAATATCAGCACGCACGCCCATCAAGCGACCAGTTAGCTGATCGATAATCTTGAAAGTTTGGCGCTTTAGATCTTCTGAGGCATCACTCAGCAGCGACTCGGTGAATTCAATCATTGGTGGATTGACCAACTGATAGCCGTGAGTAATCAGCTGCTGCGTAAGCTTGTGCCTGAGCACTTCTTGCTTTTGGGCATCTTCAAACAGCACATCCACCACCCCATCAGGCAACAACCAACTATTGGCAACGTCGCTGGCAAAGTTATTCAAATATGGCATGCTAGTGGAGGTAGCCGTGTTTTCGGCAGGCTGAGCCACCGCTTCATTTGTCGTATTTAACTGGGCAAGTTTTGCAGAATCAGAACTGACAGACACAATAAATCCTTGTTTGGCGTATCGCTTACCAAAAACGCGGTACTGATGCGGTACTTATGCAGTACTTAAAGGTTATCTTTACAATTGCATTGACACTGTGCATTTTTATTTTTAACGCGCAACATCATTGACCCAATTATTTATGAACAAACTAGGTAACCGCAAAAGGGTGAGTAATAAGTATAAGTTAGGACGATAAGACGAGTATCTTTATGCGCTAGTAAACCTTAATAAATCACCAAGGCACTTTATGCTTTAGTTTAGCATAGCAGTTAAGGTTCGCCTAGTGACAATTCGCCACAATCACTATCTAATTGCTGGTCATTACTGTCAAAGACACGGCGATTATAATCGTGTTAGATACGTTGTGGTTCAACTAAAAATGTTAATATCGCCTTGGTATAATGAAGACTGTCATCAGCATGGTGAGAACCACGTTTTCGACTCAGACTCATGGTACACTACCCTATATTTTTATCTCGGAAGCCTTATGTCATCTGATTACCACCCAAACCCAGCCATTAACCAAAGCAACGTCTTAGGCACTGCCCTTGCCAGCTGTTGCTTTGATCCTATTACCGGCTTTTATCGCAATGGCTTTTGTCACACTGGCAATCACGACGTCGGTCAACATACCGTTTGTGCCAAGATGACCAGTGAGTTTTTAAACTTTTCAGCCAGCCGTGGCAACGATCTTATCACCCCACTGCCTGAATACAATTTTGCTGGTTTACAGCCCGGTGATTACTGGTGTATCTGTGCGCTGCGCTGGGTCGAAGCCCTAGATTTCGATATCGCGCCACAAATAAAGCTAGAAGCTTGTCACGAAAGCTTATTAAGCTTAGTCGATATTGAAACCCTAAAAAGCTATGCCCTATAGCTAAGGTGAGCAAACGATAGCAGCGTTTACGACAGATTTGGATTATTGAAGTTTTTTATTATATGACAGGAAAGTATATGGAAAATGATAATAATCAATTGATTAAAAAAACGGCTCATATTGCACCTGACTCCAATATGGATCATATCTATGCCAGCATGAGTGACAAGCATCTCTATCTAGACGATGATGATAGCTATATCTATGGTGATGCCGCTGCCACGACTGAGGACACCATCGAGACCATGACGGTCTATGACCCCGACTCTGAACGCTATGAGGATATTGACTCATCAAGTGGGGATGAGGTGGTCAGCTGCTATGCCTACTCGCGTAAAACTGGGGAAAATCTCGATACAGTAGCGCTCAATGATGTCAGTCGGGCGCTAAACAATAATGGTCAGTTTATTTGGCTCGGTCTCTACGATCCCAGTCTAGAGACCATGGTCAAGGTAAAAGAAGCCTTTGGTCTACATGAATTGGCGATTGAAGATGCTTTTGCCGATCATCAACGTGCCAAAGTTGAAAACTACGACAATGACATGGTGTTTGTGGTACTGCGTACGGCGAAGTTAGAGGACAATGTCATTCGTTATGGCACCACCGCGATATTCATGGGTAAAAACTACCTGATTACCATCCGTAATGGTCCGTCAAACTCCTACGCGCCTGTCCGCGAACATTGTCACCGTCGCCCTGAAAAGCTGCGTATGGGCCCGATATTTGTACTGCATGCCATACTCGATTTTATCGTGGATAATTATATGCCGATCACCGATCGGTTGGGTCGATATTTGCGCGAGCAAGAGCGCTATGTCTTTACCTATGAGTTTGACAAAGGCACGCTAAAAAATCTCTACGAGCTTAAGTCACAACTGGTACATATGCGCGCCATTATTTTGCCCGTGCAAGACATCTGTAGCTTTTTTATTAACCACAAAAAAAGTGAGCTGGTCTCAGGGTTTTCTCAAGCGGCAAAACCTTACTTTCGCGATGTCAACGATCACCTTTTACACTCGCTAGATGCCATCAATGGTCTCAATGAAATGCTCAGCGTGGTGATGAATACCTATATGGCCATGGTCAATATGGGGCAGAACGAAGTCGTGCGTAAGCTTGCGGCATGGGCGGGTATTTTAGCCGTACCCACAGCGATCGCTGGTATTTATGGGATGAACTTTGACTTTATGCCCGAGCTGCATTGGAAGTACTCGTACCTTGTTATCATGACTGTTATTATCGCTTTGTGTAGTTACTTGTACTACAACTTTAAGAGACTTAAATGGCTGTAATGCCAAACGCCATCCGTAAAAAAAAGAGCAACCACTGGTCGCTCTTTTTTTATATTGCTATCTAATTATTCACGGCGGTGCTTAGTATGACTATCAGGCGCTTGGGCATTATCAGGCAACAGTGCTTTAACCGTTAGATTGGCATGCTGTTTATCGAGGTTGTCTTCTGGACGACCGAATGTTTTTGCCGTCCACGTTAGTACCACGATAGAGCCACTCAATAGCATGATGGCCACAGAAATCGTCGCTAGTAGCCATAAATGAAAATAGTCTGAGACCGCCTGCACATCGACGACCAAGTGCCGTGACAAAGCGGTGATAGCAATAAATATCAAAAACTGTACTGGCAGACGATGGGTTTTAAAATAAATACCTATCATAGCGAGCAGCTCAAGATAAATGAATAGCATCAAGATATCTTTTAAATCTGCTGAGCCTTTTTGAATAATACCAACGAACTCTTTACCGGCGGTCCAAACGACAACCACACTGATTAAAAATAAAATAACGTAATGACAGATATCGACAAACTCTCTACCAATACCTTGCAGTCGCTCGTGAATACCTACGTTTTTTTTAGCCATGTTTAAGTCCTATCAACTGAGATGTGGTTGATTTAGCCTGAGTCTTTGTACTGTGGAGACTCAGACCCCTTATCTATCGGCAATCAGTATTCGTATGACTATCTTTTTAGCCAACATTAAATCCGGCTGATTTTTCAGCTGCATCAACCGTTTGGCGAATCAGCGTATTGATGGTCATTGGGCCAACGCCGCCTGGCACTGGCGTATACGCACTGGCAAGATTTTCCACACCTTGCATTTCAACATCACCGACACCGCCATCAGCTGTTGGATGGAAACCTGCATCAATAACTACCGCGCCAGCTTTGATCCAATCCGCTTTAATCAATTCAGGCACACCTACAGCACCAACAACGATATCTGCACGCTTGATATGTGCCGCTAAATCCTGAGTTCTTGAATGACAGATAGTTACGGTACAATTGGCATTTAATAGCATCATCGCCATTGGCTTACCTAAGATAGCACTACGCCCTACGACCACAGCCTCCAAACCTGCCAGCTCGATACCATGATGCTCTAATAAATGCATGATGCCCTGCGGTGTGCATGAGCCATAAGCAGACTGCTGCATCGCCATCCGACCAAAGCCCAGACAAGTCACGCCATCGACGTCTTTTGCCAAGTCAATCTGCTCAAAGCAAGCACGCTCATCGATATGCTCAGGAACAGGATGTTGTAGCAAGATGCCGTGGACGTCAGGGTTATTATTGAGCTCATCTATCTTAGCCAAGAGCTGCTCAGTGGTCGTGATACTCGGCATCTCAACACGTATAGAGTCCATACCAACACGCTTACAGGCATTACCTTTCATACGGACATAAGTGGCAGAAGCTGGATCATCACCGACCAATATCGTCGCAAGGCTTGGGGTGCGTCCCGTCTTATCCTTGATCGTATCCACGCGCACGCGTAGTTGCTGTTCTATTTGTTTGGCAAGTGCTTTGCCATCTAAAACGGTGGCGGACTCTTGGGCAGTAGACGCGGTAGACATAGTAACTCCAATAGAGGGTACGATATAAAAAAATAAAGACAGCGCGCGCAAATACTTTGCATGCCTGTCTTATCCTTAATCAAGGTGTGATTTATACTGATATTGTACCTGCCTGCGTCTAAAAATCCTAGCCTGTATTGGGGCATGTCCTCAATTCAGTCGACAGTCATACGCTCATCTAGCCACAATCGACACCAGCCGCAATACTCTCAGCATCGCTGCCTAACGCATGCCCAAGTGGATAGCTTTGCTAATAATACACTTGAAGCATTCATCACTAACAAGCCTCACGATTTAGAAGCTATTATAATTAATAACGACTAGGGGCTGTATAGCCATCACAAATAGCGTAGAATAGTTAGTCTAATTTTTTACATTGAGAAATGTAAACCCACCGACTCAAGGACATGATTATGAAAGATGAAAAATTACAGAAAGCCCTCGCCCGCATGGGGCTTGGCTCACGTCGTCAAATGGAAGAAGTTATTAAATCTGGACGCGTAACAGTCAATAACGGCCCAGCAACCATCGGTGATCGCGTCGAACCAGGCGATGAGATTCGTGTTGATGGTCGTCAGATTAAATACACCGCCGAAAATGAGAAGCGTCGCCGCGTATTGGCTTACTATAAGCCTGAAGGTGAAGTGTGCTCTGCCAATGATCCAGAAGGTCGTCCAACGGTTTTTGAGCGTTTGCCAAAACTGACCCATGACCGCTGGGTCATGGTCGGACGCTTGGATATTAACTCAACAGGTCTGTTATTGTTTACCAATGATGGTGAAATGGCGCATCGCTTGATGCATCCCTCTGGTGAAGTCACTCGTGAATACGCAGTACGTGTATTGGGTGAAGTGACGTCTGATATCGCGCGTGCGTTAACAGCTGGCGTGATGTTAGAAGACGGTATAGCAAAGTTTGAAGATATCAAAGAAGGCGGCGGTGAAGGCGTCAATAAATGGTATCACGTCCAGCTAAAAGAAGGTCGTAACCGCGAAGTACGTCGCTTATTTGAGTCGCAAGGCCTAAAAGTGAGTCGTCTACTGCGTACGCGCTATGGCACGATTGCATTACCAAAAGAGTTGCGTACTGGTCGTTTCTTAGAGCTCGACAGAAAAGACATCAATACCTTGACTGATCTAGTGAGCTTACGTCCACGTTATGGTACGGGTCTACATGGCGCGGCGAAAGAGAAGCAAGAGCGTATCAGAAACAAACCACTTAAAGCACGTCGCACTACTGACAGTCGTAGCGATAGCCGCAGTGGTAGCGACAATCGCAACAGCAGCGCGAAGCCTAAAAGCAGTGCTAGCCCTGCCAGTCGTGGTACACGCAATACCCGTGACCGCAACGACAAGCGTTAATTTAAACCTGCAATAGATTTAAATTAGACCATAAAAAAGCTGCCCATAATGAATATTTATGGGCAGCTTTTTTATGGGTTTTTTATAATAATTTTACTAACCCAATATTTAGCTATCATGACTATTAATATAGTTTTTCATGACTCGTAAATCTTGCAACTGCTGCGTGTCCATTTGCGCTAACAGATTATCTAAACGCTGCTCAATATTATTGAATACCTGTTGTAATAACGCACTCGCTTCTGCTTTCTTGTCATTACTCACATTGTGAGCATTTATATTCACATTCGCTAGGTGGTAATGACTGGCAAGCATTTCGGGCAAACGAGTATGCAGCAGCTTATGCAACACAAACTGCGCTTCTGTGAGTTCGAGCATTTTATGTTGTGCTTGCAGGGCCTTTTGATAGCGTTGATAGTGATTTACTTTTTCATCGATACGTTTTAATTGGCGCAGTTGCTGCTCTGACAAACTTTGCAGATGTTTCTTATGCAAATTCAATTGCTGCCAACTGAGTTTGGATAGTGATAGCGGCGCATCATAATCTTGATAAGTAAGCATACCTGGCGTAATACCAACGGCTTTATGCAAAGCTTGCCAGCCTTTTTTACCCAAATAAACGACCGTGACGGTTGTCACAACCCCAACGCCGATTAATATGCTCATATATATTTACTCTTTACCCTATTCTTTGATAATACGACTCTACATCTACAGCTTAATATCCTCAGCACTCACATTTGCACCAGTTTGACTGTCAATTTCTTGAATATTCACATCATTACTGACACTACTATCGAGCTTTTGAAACTCTGTATTATCAGCAGGATTGTCAAAGCGTTTTTGCAAATAGCGATTGGTTGCGAGCAATTTTTGTCCATCTTGGTGATATGAGGCATTGAGCAAATCATCAAACTGAGTATTAATGGTACTCAGTACATCTAGCAACGCCTCTTTTCCGGTGACATTAGAATGCTTAATCTTAGTGGTATCAGCAAGCGCCCCATCCCCCACATCTAAGTCATGCAAGCGTCGATAGTCAGCTACCGCTAGCGGAATATGTCTGTCCATCAAGTTTTGAATCATAATATAGGTTTCGTTGACTGTGTCTTTATCATCTATCTTGCCATCATTATTGGTATCGCCATAAATGACACGTAGCTTCTCACCTTTTTCATTGATTTGGTCAAGGGCTGTTTTAACTTCAACGGGTAAGCTTTTTTCAGGAATATAACCCAACTGCGGCATCGCTTTATATTCAAGCATTTTTGGCGCGGTCACTTTTTTGATACCACGATATCCTAGATATAACCCAGCTGCTGGTAGCATCCCGTATAAAACAAACATCACTAACATCGCCGTTACTTGGGTCATAGGATTGTCCTCATTATTCATCGTAGTTATTATTGTTCTAGATAGCCTTAAAACTCTAAACTCTAAACTCTAAACTCTAAACTCTAAACTCTAAACTCTAAACTCTAAACTCTAAACTCTAAACTCTAAACTCTAAACTCTAAACTCTAAACTCTATGAGATTAAACAAAAAAATAAGGCTTTATTAAAGCCCCATATTGTTATGTATTTAACTGCTCATAGCTGATAATTAATAGCAGTCATTAAAATAAATACACATTAGCTTTTTGTACGGCTTTTGACATAACGGTGCGTTGAAGCCAGACGATTCATAACCGTTTGATGCAACTCGTCCAATAACTCATCAAGCTCATAATCAATTTCTAAAAACAAATCAGTCAGCATGTCGCCTGCCGTCATTTTTCCCTGCATCATCGTGTTTTTGGTGCGATGTGGACTAAAACGTTGCAATTGCTCATAATGATGTAGTGCTTCTGGAATGCTCTCTGACACCAGCTTGTCGATGACAAACTGGCGCTCGTTATGTTGCTGCTGTTGCTGCTCGTTGAGCTCACTGCTCCACTCACGGTAACGCTTGAGCTTGCCGTTAATTCGATCTAGTATCGCAACAGCTTCTATAGGCATAGCATTTAGGGTGGCCTCATCAACCACATCAATAATCTCAGTCATAATCGGACAGCGTCCATGTTTGAGATACCATAGGGTATCGGGGTCGAAAGGCGGTCTATTGGTCGGGCGCATCGCAGCACGATTGGACAAATAGCGATCGGTCAGTGGCGTTGCCGTCCGAATATCGTTGACTTGCGATAACGCTTCACAAATACGATCGGCACGCTCGGGTGCAGTCAATGGCTGGCGTTTACTAATGCCGTTTTCATCACCAGCACTGTCTTCATTGTGAATAATATTATCAGCAGGGCTGGCATCATCTTCTGCATTAGGAGCGATAGCGCCTTGCTGAACATGTTTGGCAGCTCGCGTTGGCAAATCATCTTGAGCTTGCCCAAATGACTGTAACATTCTTGTCAAACTTACGACCATGTTCTGCTCTGCCCCTTGCCCATTTACTGATTGCATTCGACCACTCAATCCCTTATCTTAACAGTTTTTTGTCACGCTGCCAGTAAGCAAACGTCAACGTTTTGGTCTTTAACATTGAGTAAATGGTTATGAATGCACCCGATTATATTTCTGGTTTTTTGCTGGGATTATCGCTCATTATCGCGATTGGTTCACAGAATGCCTTTGTGCTTAAACAAGGACTCAAACGCGAGCACATCTTTTTTATCTGTCTCTTTTGTGCGGTCAGCGATGCGTTTTTAATCTCTGCAGGTGTTGCGGGCTTTGGCGCGGTGACCGCTCAGTATCCGCAAGTCGTCAACATTGCCAAAATTGCGGGCGTCATATTTTTGCTGGGCTATGGCATTCAAAGCTTGTATGCCAGTATACGCCTATCCCATGCGCTGACTGTCGACGGACAAGTTGTGACCAGTTTAAAAAAGGCGCTATTGCTCTGCTTTGGCTTTACTTGGCTCAACCCACATGTCTATCTAGATACCTTGGTGCTCGTTGGCATGGTTTCAACTGGCGCTAGTAGTAAACTGGCCTTTGCGGTTGGGGCTGTCAGTGCCTCATTCTTTTTCTTCTTTGCATTAGGCTATAGCGCACGCTTACTCAGACCTCTGTTTGCCAAGCCAAAAGCGTGGAATATACTTGATGCCTTGGTGGGTATATTGATGTTCTATTTGGCTTGGCATCTATACCAAAGTTAGAAAATAGCGACAGTCAAATTCATATAAATGTACAGTCAAAATCAAAAAACCCAAACACATTCTATAAACGTGTTTGGGTTTTTTTAGGATTAACAAAAGCTATATTAAGTTAGGAAATAACGTGCGCAATCCATTGACGATAATTTCAATAGAAACCGCAGCCAATAACATACCCATGATTCGGCTCATGATATTAAGTCCAGTATCACCCAATAAACGACTAATACGACCTGCCGCCATCAATGCCAAATAGCAAAAAAGACTGATTAAAAAGCCTGCAACGATAACCGCAGAAACACGCAATATGCCTGAAACTTGAGAAGAATAAATAATGACCGTAGAAATACCACCCGGCCCAATCATCATAGGAATAGCCAGTGGTACTACTGCTGAGGCGGTACTTGGTAGTGCATGTTTATCGTATTCAACATCGAAATTTTCTTGATCAGGCTTAGCTGGATTACCATCGCCGTTCATCATATTCAAAGAAATCAAAAATACTAATATACCGCCTGCCAGCTGGAACGAGCCAATAGAGATACCAAGTGCCTTCAAAAGCACCTCGCCTGCCACGGTGAAAAAGCTGATGGTGATAAAAATAGTCAAGCAGGCAATGCGTGCTACTTTACGTCGATCAATCATCGAGTAGCCGCGCGTCAAGTCCAAGAACAGCGTCAAAGCTGCAAAAGGATTAATCAAAACCACAAAGGCCAAGATGATTTTAATAATTTCAGTATCCACTGAGCGCTCGCTTATCTATCGGTAAAACTTGGGCAAAAAGATAAGGCCATCGTGCGAGTGCAACGATGACCAATAGGCGGTTAGCAGTGACATTGTAGCATAGGCAGATAAGCTAATTAAATCATTAACTTTGCTTACCTTTGTGACACGAGTATCTCAGTGAACATAGTGGCTGACCATCGACCGCTCAGCAGTCATTTGGTGGATAGATACTCTGATGAAGACTAAGCGTTAAAACAGGTATATTAAGACAGGCGTGTTGAAAACTACGCACTAAAATCAAGACCGATATCTAGCGCAGTGGTACTATGCGTCAAATAACCCATCGCGATAAAATCAACACCCGTTTTTGCGACTGCTTGCACGGTCTCAGGGGTGATACCACCAGAGGCTTCTGTCTTGGCGCGACCTTTACACATGGCCACTGCTTGCGACAATATTTCAGGTGACATGTTGTCTAATAGTACCAAGCTCACACCAGCGTCCAAAGCTTGCTCTAATTGCGCTAGCGTATCGACTTCTACTTCAATCGGAATGAGATGACCCGCGAAATTTTGTGCTTGCTTGATAGCTGTTTTAATATCGCCTGCAATAGCAATATGATTGTCTTTGATCAAAATTGCATCATCTAAACCCAAACGATGGTTGCGACCGCCGCCGCAGCGCACCGCGTATTTTTGCACGATACGTAAACCGGGAATGGTCTTGCGCGTACAGGTGATTTGCGCAGGATAATCCGCCACAGTATCGACAATCTGCTGTGTCGCCGTCGCAATACCACTCAAATGCGTCATGAAATTCAGTGCCGTACGCTCTGCCGTTAATAGATGACGTGCATTACCGCGTACGATAGCCAATATTGTATCTGCATCAACCTTCTCACCATCGATGACCTGAGCGATAAACTCTATCTGCGCATCAACCAAAGCAAAGGACAGACGCGCCAAATCCATACCACAGATCACGCCTGCTTGGCGCGCCTTAATCTGGAGCTGCGCCTGCATATCGGCGGGAATGGTGGCTTGCGAAGTCACATCTCCGCGTCGACCCAAGTCTTCGGTGAGGGCAGCCTCAACCAAGGGCTTAAGCAATACTTCATCCAACGCTGGCTCTCGTTCAACTGTCATCTTTAACCCTTATATAAGTATGCTATGAATATAAATTCGATTGATTTAAACTCAAAATGAGCATAAATATAGCGCAAAGTGAGCCTTCTCGCAAGGATAGGTCGGTATTTTATGTGTTTAGGGCGTGCCCTCAATCTGAACGAAAGCGCCTAAATGGGCTAAAAATGGCTAAATCTTGCCAAACTGCGTCAAATAGCTGGTCAATATCATGATATTATCTGTGCCATTTTTCTTGTTTGGCTGCAATTTATCTCATTTTTATCACCATTTTCAAAATGAGGACACGCCCTAGTCACCGTTTATAAACACAGCATATGGCAGAAATATCGTAGGAATAATCTGACAACTATTTGTTTCGTTTGGGCAATTTGCTGTCCATTAGCAAGCTTTGCAGCTCAATATCGTGGCGGAAGCGATAGAGCTTGGCAGGTCGACCGCGCTGAGCGCTACTACTCTCTCCTGTCTCCATTACTAAGTTTTGTGAATCAAGCAAACGGCGAAAATTCTGCTTATGCAAACGCACTCCTGATAAGGCCTCGACGCTTTGCTGCATCTGTGACAAGGTAAAAACATCTGGCATCAAACCAAAAATAAGCGGTCTGTATTCAATCTTAGCACGCAGCCTCGAAATAGCCGTCGCAATCACGCGGCGATGATCGTAATACATCGGTACGCCTATACGTTGTGACCAGTCATCTGGCAAGACAACGGCTTGATAAGTTGGCGGGTAATTGGGCGCTTCGGGTATCAGCCCCCCTTCATACAGCATCTCATAGCGGAGCAGTACGTGCTCTGCGATCCACTCCCTACTTTCATGAGCATGGTCGCTAACCAATTCTGTGTCTGTCAGTTCGCCACCTGCTAAAAACGTCTCACTCAGTCCCCAGCATAAGCCAATACGCTGGCGTCGACGCTGTTGCACAATCAAGTCTTCGGCAGTATTTGCCCACTCTAATAACACAGGTACGATAAAGTCTGTGATGATACTGGGCATACCATCTAAGTGATTTTCCCACGGGAAATAATCATACCAATCTCGCCACAGTGCCTCGCTTTGTAGCTCTTGCATCTGCGTCTCTTGCACCAAACCCAAATAGCTCACATAAACCAGCGCATGACCATCGATATTACGTCTATTGGTATCAACAAAGGTATATAACTGCTCCAGATAACCAAGCGGTTGCTGCGTCTGCTCCTCCACCCATTGACGCACGCCTGCTTGCAAAGAGCGATGCAACGGCATCAAAGGACCATTGGGCAGCAGCTTGCCTTGATCTACTGTTAATACACGGGCTGTGTGGTCAGTGATGGCGACTAGCACTGCGACCACTTCAGTGGTACCACTTCCCTGTTGATGCGCATGTGAATAAGACAAAGTCATAGTTTTGGCGACAATCCTTTAAATGTAGTCATTGAATAATAAGTTCATAAAATGCGGCTTTGATACTGTAGATCAGTATAACGTGAATCCCAGACTATCATAGCCTGCGGTTGTAATTCTGCAAAACTAAAACTGCGGCTTATTCAACGACTTTACGGTCTGATGAGTTAAAAAATAAGTATTTTCATTGAGGCAGTTATAAAAAAACACTTGTATTTATGCTCAAAATGAGCATAATTAAAACATCTTATTCATTAGCAATATTCAATTGACTTATTTTTAGCGGCATATTACTTGTCGCTACTGTATAAAAGGTTTGCCTTTATGAAAACTTATCCTTACGACGCACCTATCATGAGTACGGACAATCGCATCGCCACTCAAATGAACATCGAATATGCCAAAGCCAAAATGCCAGCAGACTTGCCGCGCGCTGAACGCATCGTGGTTGAAGAAAACATCAAGAAGCTATTAAAAGAGCATAATGCGGTATTGGTCGCCCATTATTATGTCGATCCCTTTATTCAGGATTTGGCATTGGCAACGGGCGGTTGTGTGGGCGATTCACTAGAAATGGCACGCTTTGGGCAAGCGCACAGTGCACAGACATTGGTGGTCGCAGGTGTACGCTTTATGGGCGAGTCTGCAAAGATACTGAGTATGGAAAAAACGGTACTGATGCCAGACTTAGAAGCTGAGTGCTCGCTTGATTTGGGCTGCCCTGCTGATGAGTTTTCCGCATTTTGTGATGCCCATCCTGAGCGTACCGTCGTGGTTTATGCCAATACTAGCGCTGCCGTCAAAGCCCGTGCTGACTGGGTGGTGACGTCATCCGTTGGCATCGATATCATTCGCCATTTGCATAATAATGGTGAAAAAATTATTTGGGGCCCTGATCGCCATTTAGGTAAATATATCGCTAAAGAGACGGGCGCAGATATGCTGCTTTGGCAAGGATCGTGCCTCGTACATAATGAATTTAAAGCGACCGAGCTGCTGCAATTAAAAGAGGAGCATCCAAACGCTAAAGTATTGGTGCATCCTGAATCGCCTGATAGCGTGGTGGCGCTCGCCGATGTGGTCGGCTCTACTAGCAAATTGTTGCAATCGACTTATGAGATGGATGCCGATACCTTTATCGTCGCCACCGACTTAGGTATCTTGCATGAAATGCAAAAGCGCTCGCCAAATAAGCGTTTCTTAGCAGCGCCTACTGCTGGTGAAAGCGCAAGCTGTAAGAGCTGTGCCTTTTGTCCATGGATGGCGATGAACGGCTTAAAAGGTATCGAGCAATGCCTAACCAATCAGAGCGGTGAAGTTTTGATGACGCCTGATCTGGCAGTTGCGGCTAAAAAGCCCTTGCAACGTATGCTTGATTTTGCCGAATCACAAAAACAGCGAGTGGTAGCGAGCGGTGACATCGTTAAAGACCGCGAGCTGTTCGCCAATGTCGGAGCAGCCTAATATGAATGCGCTGTCTACAGCGGAAGCACTAAATGCTGATAATTTTGATGGAGCGGTACAAACCGATGTCCTAATTATCGGTGCAGGTCTGGCTGGTTTAAGCACGGCTCTAGCATTACCAACATTGCTGAATATTACCGTATTGAGCAAAGCCGACTTGGAAGTTTGCTCAAGCCATTATGCGCAAGGTGGTATTGCTGCCAGCCTAGATAAAAATGACTCTGTCGCTGACCACATAGCTGATACCTTAATCGCTGGCGCAGGGTTATGCGAAGCTGACAATACCAGTAGCATTTTAAGTGCCGGACAGCAGGCTGTGCAATGGTTATGTGAGCAAGGTGTGCCTTTTACCCAGATACAGCAAGATGATAATGCAAAACCTTTCACTGAACTACAGACTGCTAGCTTACATTTAACCAAAGAAGGTGGTCATGGCTGTCGCCGTGTGGCTCATGCAGATGATGCGACTGGTCGACACATTATGGAAGCCTTGACCATAAAGGCTCAATCTGCTGCCAATATCACTATTTTGCCTTATCATGAAGCGCTGAGCCTTTTAACAAGCAGTGATAATCAGTGCCAAGGGGCGCAAGTTTTTGATCATATTAGTCAACGACAACTAACTTTTTATAGTCGCGCAGTCGTACTGGCTAGTGGTGGCTTGGGTCAGTTATTTAAGCGTGCCAGTGCGCCCAACGTCTGTGTCGGTGATGGCGTAATGATGGCATGGCAAGCAGGCTGCCGCTTAGCAAACTTAGAATTCATCCAATTCCATCCGACTGGTTTGGCGTTAGATGACAGTAGCTTTTTGATATCGGAAGCCCTACGCGGTGAAGGTGGCCGTCTGACTTGTCCAAAGACCAGTGCGCGCTTTATGTTGGACATTGACGAGCGTGCAGAACTGGCACCACGCGATATCGTCGCTCGTGCCATTGCTGAGCAGATTAGTACGAATGGACTTGGCTACGTAAACCTTGATGTCAGTCATCTGCCAGAACAGTTTTTACGAGAGCACTTCCCGCAAATTTATCAAACGTTATTAGAGCTTGGCATCGATATGACTACTGACCCAATTCCGGTCGCACCTACCGCTCATTATAGCTGCGGCGGCGTAGTCACATCTGTCAATGGTATGACCGATGTGGCAGGTCTCTATGCCGCTGGCGAAGTTGCCTATACAGGTTTGCATGGTGCTAATCGCTTGGCGAGTAATTCACTTTTGGAATGTGTGGTGGTTGGGCGCAATATCGCTGCTGACTTACCGCGCTATTTAAAAGACGTGACCGAGCTCAGTCAAGCGACATATTTTGATAAAGTAAATCAATCAGCCATTGGCATTTGGACGCCGCCAACGCTTAAAGATACTCAGCCCATTACTCTGCCACCGTCTACTGACTATGAAAGCAATACTCATCATAACGTCAATATAGATGCTGACATAGCTGGGATAACCGCCAAACTAAAAGTTCTGATGACTGCTCATATGGGTATCACTCGTAGCGCTGGGCAATTAGCACAAGCATTGCTACAAATAGAAAATTGGCAGCAGCAGCTTGGATGCCTCAAGTCTGATCCTCTCAAGATAACTAACGCTCTCAATATAACTAATTCTCTCGATATAAATAGTCAGAGCAATACCATTCCCTATGATGGCTTGGCATACTTTCAATTAGCACGACAATTACAATTAGCGACATTGATTATTCAGTCGGCTTATCAGCGTTATGAGAGTCGCGGTGGTCATTATCGTCAAGACTATCCACATCTAGCAACCACACCTCGAACGAGTGTGATTGCGCCCTTATCGAAGTTGAGAGAAAGTGACAAAACAGGTAACAAAGAAGGTAGCATTGATTGGTTGGTTCAGCCTATAATCGATGACACAGAGGTTGGAACAGCATACAGTTGCTAACGTCTAACAGCGATTGAAGGTTGTTATTCTAGCCATGAAAAACGATAAATTGCCGTTCTTTATTGACCCCAAAGTGCTTAAAATATGGCTACTGATACGCTGTTTGTGATCGGACTTATGATGGTCGTCAGTTTGACGTGGGCCTTGCTTGCCCTACCTCGCTTGCGTAAGCGCCTGCCAAAAATTTATCTGATTGCACGCTCGTGGTGGCTGATGTTAGCGGCGCTTTGCGCGTGTTATGTTATCGCTAAGATAACGGATAATAGCCAACCCTCACAGCCTCCTACCTACCCCTACCAGTGGATGCTCATCGCTTTTTTCGTCTTAATTGGTTTGCGTGGTAGCTATGAGATCAAACGCTTATGGTGCATACGCAACAAAGCTGTGCTGATTCACAAGCTCCAAGCGCGCGGTTTACAAGCGAATACTCAGCCTTTTAGCCAAACCCTTCCTCATTCTCCTCAAGCTTACACACGTTTAAATCTGTTAGACCTATTCTTTAGTTTTACTTTTATCACCCTGATTGTCAGCCTTATTGCCTTACAACAATTAATCTGGCAGCGCGAACAGTATGGCGTTTTATTTTTTGTTTTATTTGCCAGTCAATTTAATGATATTGCCCAGTATTTATGTGGACGATTGCTTGGTCACAAGCTGTTTAAGCGTGGTCTTGCCCCAACCATTAGCCCTAATAAAAGTATCGAAGGCGCTATTTTCGGCAGTATGCTAGCGGCACTATTGGCGACGCTATTGGGCATTTGGCTGACGCATTTTAGCTGGTGGATTTGCTTATTAGCCGCTTATGGCTTAGCGGTCAGTGGTATCGCTGGAGATTTATTAGAGTCCGCCTTTAAGCGTCAGCACGGGGTAAAAGACACGGGTACGATGCTCGCTGGACATGGCGGCGTATTAGATAGAGTGGATAGCTTGCTGATTGGCGTGCCGTTATTTACCTTGTTTTATTGGCTGCTCGGCTAAGTTATTATATAGTCGATTCAATTTAAAAGTAGTACAAGGCAACCGAGTGTAGATGTATATGTGATACTTCAAGCGAGGTTAACGCTGTAATACTTTTATAGTGGAATGACTATAGTCGATCCACTTTTAAAAGATACAGTGCTACTGGGATTAGTTATTCGCAGCCTCTGTCGGCGTAGGCACAGCAAGCAAGCAAGCAAGAAAAATTGATACCAGTAGCACGTTATAATAGTTGTATTTCTTTTATTTAGGACTAACTATATCCAGTAGGTTTATCCAATCTACTGCGCAATATCCAGTTAAGTACAGGCTTAGGTAAATGATTGAGCGCCCGAGTAATATAGCGCATAGAGCGTGGAAAGATTGCCAGCTCAATATCATCATCAATCGCTTGCATGATATGGTCAATTGCTGTTTGAGTCGTCATTATAAAGGGCTTATGACTGGCATCGCCGTCATTTAAATCATGCAACGCTTGGGTATCAATATAGCCTGAGGCAATACAATTCACTTGGATATCATAAGGTGTAAGTGCTGCTCGATAAGCGCTAGCAGCCGCAATCATGGCGCGTTTGCTTTTGGCATAAAGGCTGGCATAAGGATACTGCATAGTACCAGCGATAGACGCGATACAAATCAAGCTGAGTCTGCTATTTTCTTTGCAATCTGATAAATAACTTTGGCGCTTTAACTGCTCACTTGCCCACCTAAAAACCTGCTCAAATGCTTGCAAATTAATCGCGAGCATTTGATCGCTATCCGCTTGACTCAGATCGTGGACGCGCTCGTTGGTGTAACTACCCGCGCTATAAATCACTCTTTGAAAGCTGATATCTGACAAGCTCTCTAACAAACTTTGTGTTTGCACACTATCCATCAAATCACAGCAATAAGTGACAATATTAGGATACTGACTATTGATATTATCTATCTTCTCCATACTATGACCAACCACGCTCACTTGCCAGCCAAGCGCTTGATGATGCAGCGCCAAACCTAAGCCAAGACCACTCGTACCGCCAAAAACGATAAGATGCGATGGCTTATGAGCTGAAGTAGACTGTGTAATATTTTTCATTTGTGAGTTCATAGACCATGCTGCTTTATATAGTCAGCTGTACGCTGATAGCCATATTGCCATTGCGCCTGCATTTGCTGCACAAAGCCATCATAGTCACTGTGAATAAGCTCAACTGTCATTTGTCTGATATTAAAACGCTTTTGTACATGCTGTCCTGCCAACTGTTGTCCATTATCCGCAAAGGGTAACCAATGCAATTGACGGCTATTTCTTTCTGACTTCACAAGTGATGACGTTTCCATTGGCTGATAACCATGCACCTGTGCCAAACGCTCATTGGGGTCAAAACCAAAAACGCGCTGAATCGCTGGCGAAGCAAGATAAGTATCGTATCCTGCCTTGGTCTCTGCAAATACAGTCTGCCCTAGCTGACATGCTAGCTCGATCGGCGTAAGATTAATCACCCCGCCTAAGCACCACCCCAGATAGTCTATAGGCGTTGGCGGTAGATAATACATATCTGCCATGGAAGCGCGAACCGCTGAATTAAATTCCCACTGCTTTACGACATTTACTGACTGATGAATACGCCTATCGGCAAACGTATGCGCAGGTGAATTAAGTATTTCATCAAAATGCTCTGATACTGCCAAACGCGGTGGCGCAAATAACAACTCTTGTAGTTTAAACTCATTGTGGACAGATTTATCAGCAGTAGGCGCTTGATACAGTCGGCTAGCAATAATGGCTATCTCTGGCGCGGCGGTATTAAACGAATTATTATTCTGCTTGGGAGAAAAACGAGACAATTCATTGAGCCATTGCCCCTCGTTATCTATCCGAAACATTGCCAACTGCTGCAACTCATCTAATAGTCGCTCGTAGTTATCTGCTTGCTGCTGTTTTTGGCGGTTGGAAGTATGCCGTGACAAGCGCCAGCGTTTAAGCGCCTGAGTCATATAACGTACTTTTAGTCGCTTATTGGCTTCGTCTGGCGCGATATGCCTGATTGCAGTAATGACGCGGTACAACTCACGGCTGCACATCAGCTCCTGCAAATTTTTGGGGTCAGGCGCTAAATTGACTAAATAAGCCGACAGACTACCACCGCAGGTGCCGACGATGATATCTGGCGTCAAATCATGGGCAACCAATGCCGCATAACTGCCTAAATAATAGGCAAAACGTGAGCCGCCCCCTGAAAACAGTTGCACGCGCTCATAAGGCTTGGCGCTTTTTCTATTCAAGAGCTTAACGCTTTTATTATTCATCTATTACTTATCAGCATTTGGTGCTGTTTTAATTGCTAATGACACGGTAAAGATACCAAAGCGATCGATACGCATGGCGACTTTCTTAAAGCCAGCATTCTCAACCAATTGATCCATTTCCGCTTGCGAGCGACAGCGCATCACCCAACTGCTACCGCGATGATTGTTTAAGGTTTTACTAATAAATTCTTGCTCAGGATGCCACGGCTGATTGGTATAAAGTAAATAACCATCAGATTTTAAACTGTCATAAATACCCGCCAATGCCGTCGCTGGTAGCGTATTGTCAGAAAACAATTCAAACACGCCAGAGGCAATGGCGATATCGAACTTTTTATCATCAAGACCTTTAGCATCGCCACTTCCCTTCTGTACATGAGAATAACTGGCAGGGTCAAACGCATCTTTTTGACAAGTAAGGACTCGATCAGCAATCTCTAACTGTTCCGCCTTTGCCTGTAAGGCTTGGATATTGTGCTGCTCATAATCGCGTAGCTCAGCGTGCAAGTTGGTAAACTCTGTCAATAAATCAAAGGCATAAAAGCCATGCCCACTAGCGATATCGAGTAGTTTCGGCTGGAATGACTCAGTGCTGTTTTGCTTAGCTTGGTTTTGACTAGCTTGGTTTTGATTGCCAGACTTTATATCTGCTAAAGCTTCACGTGCCAGCTCTAATATATGCTCACGGCGAATACGAATTCCTTGCCAACCAATATTGCTCAAGTAAAACTTATCGACCGCCTGACCAAATTTATTCTGACCACTGGGCTGATTATAATAAACATGATCGAGCGAATGCCCCGAATCAAATCCATGCTCTAGTCCTGTGGCAATGGCGTCGCTGACATGACCAAATTTTTGCATGGCAAATCGGGTAATGGCAAAGCTTGGATTAAAGGGTTTAATCGCTAAACGATCAACCTTATCTTTACTGGCACTATTAAGATGAGCCGCGCTTAAATCAGGCGCTTTGACGTTCTTACTGAATACCTGCTCAGCGAAATCGATACAATCGGCGAAGACGTCTGCCTTATTGGTCTCATGAAAAATCGCATGATAGCTATCTGGATATAACTGCCAGCGTTTATCAGTCGTATTAATCGCCTCATAAAAATCGCGTTCGGCCTGCTTATCAACGACGTAATCTTTACCTGCGCATAATATAAAGGTTGGCACGGTGATAGCACTCGCATCATCGAGCAAGCGTTGACCGGTTGCGTGCGTATCGATGAGCAAGTCGGTCGAGATACTGTTTGAGATTAGCGGATCGGCATTATAAGCTTGCTGCGCGTCTTTATCATGCGTTAAGACTTGCGCTTTGACGTAGCTGCTCACGCGTGACATCAATCCAAGCGCGCGAGCCACCTTTAACGACGGTATGGCAAATGGCATATACAAGCGAATACTTAGCGCAGGCGTGCCGAGTATCATCCCACGAATATTTGGCGCGTAATCATGTACCCATGCTGCTGCGAGTACCGCGCCGATACTACTGGCGACGATTAACGTATCGGTAATAGCAATGCCCGTTTGCCCGATAACCAATTGCACAAAACCGTCTAAATCGCGCTCCAGCTCGGTGACGCTTTCGGCATGATCCTTGATACCACCTGAGCGCCCATTACCACGCGCATCCCAAGCAAATACTTGATAGCCAGCTTTTGCAAATTGTTCCCCAAGTTCTGCTAAGCGTCCAGAATGTTCGTGACCACGGTGTAGCAGAATGACTTGGCGCTGTTGTGTGTGTTGCTGACTGGCTTTTTTTATACCCTCTAAAGACATCGTCAACCAATAGCGATAATAGATTGCCGTGCCATCATACGCGTTGTAGCAACTTTCACCGCTAACAACTTCGGACGATAATAAATTAAGGTCATCACTAACCTTGTTTGGGGCAGCTTTAGCATTGGTAGACTGGGTATTTTTAGAAATAGCGGGCATTGTCTGGGACTCCAAAAGGGACGTTTTAGCAGCAGAGTTTGATAGAGGGGCATTTAATAAGAGAGAGTTCGATGCAAAGGTATTGGGAGATAGCGTATCAGGTTGATCAATAATCGCTTGGCAATCGATAGATAATATAGATTGATACGATGCGTCTGGTATTGACTCAAGACTGTCTAAACGGTTTGAGCGTAGCACAGGTGGTTTACGCATCAAATATAAGTCTGCCATATAACGCAGTCGATTGAGACAAGTTTTTAGTAGCAGCGCCTCTGTGAGTATAAATAATTGCCCTACTCTGATATGAAATAACGCGGGCGGTACTTTACTTGCCATAAAAGTGCCAAGCACACCGAGCACAAAAGCACGATCACTTTTGCCCAAAGGCCCTTGATTCGCTCTAATGTCTAACATCCTATTACTGGCGATACCTAGTAACTCGGTGCCGATACTAAGCACGATTAGACCGACAATATGTGGCTGATGAATTGATATACGGTTTGGTAAATTGACTGCCGAATCTTGCCAATTAGCATTCGCAACATGCGGAGCAAGACTTGCGATAAGCGCCGTATCAGCCACGATATCGCCCACTTCATTGAGCACTTCACCAATCCTTGATGCTTGCCCATGCTCGCGCGCCATCATGCCATCGATCGCATTGAGCGCCATGCGTACAAACAATGATGAAGGCAATAGAAGCCATAATTCCTGCTTCTGAGTTGCGGGCTTGGCAATCACATAAGCCGTACCAAGGCTCAATAAGATGGCTGACACCGTCACTTGATTAGCAGTAACCTTTTGCTCGACCAATGCATCGCTAATTGGGCGCAATTGATCTTGAAACTGAGACTTGAGCTGATAGAGCGACATAAGGCGAGCCAAATATATTCAGTCCTTTAATGTAGCAACAAAAGTTGATTAGGTAAATACTTAAGTATGGTTGTTAGCTGGATTATCATGCATAAAACCCTATCCTACCGTCTCGCTACAAAGGTGCTTATCTTATCAGTCAACATTTAATGGTTAAACAGTCAGTTTTCACAAGGAATCTTAGTCGCTCATGTCAGTATTAATCGCTTGATATGCTACAATCCTCAGCTTCTTAGAAATACCTTCTCAAAAACACCTTCAAAAATGCTACGAGCCTGCCACCATGCAAAGCCTGATTACCCTTGTTCTGGTATTAATGCCAATGTTTATTGGTTTTGCCATTCCTTCTAATCCTAAAATGACCAAGCTTGCGGATAAAGGCTTGTCTTATCTGGTATTTATCATCTTGGCGCTGATTGGTATTGAGCTGTCACAAGTGGAAGGGCTTGGCAGTCAGATAGGTGAGATTGCGCTGTATGTCACTATATTGTCGATACTGACGATTGGTACGGGCTTATTTTCCCTGATGTTGTTCGATCATTTGCGCCCATGGCACGCCAAAAAACCCAGCGTAAAATCTAAAGAACATCGCGTCAGTATTCGTGGCAGCCTCGCTCAGGTGATTTGTGTAGTCATTGGTATGGTGATTGGATACTTCCTACCAGACAATTATATGCCACCCGAAAACACCATGACGGTGATGTTAATGATATTAATTTTGCTGGTCGGTATTGGATTGAAAGGCTCAGGTATTACTTTAAAAGAAGTGCTGCTGAATAAACGCGGCGTTGAGATGAGCATTATTTTCACGCTAGCGGTATTGGTTGGTGGCTTACTATTTGCGCTGATGTTCAGTGAGGTATCGTGGACGAAGGGCTTGGCATTGGCATCAGGGTTTGGTTGGTACTCGCTATCTGCAATCGTCATGACCGATGCTTATGGCGCGGTTTGGGGCAGTGTGGCACTCTTTAACGACTTGGTACGTGAGTTTTTTGCGCTGATATTTATCCCCGTCTTTATGCGTAAATATCCATCAGCAGCGGTAGGACTTGGCGGCGCGACGAGCTTGGACTTTACCTTACCGATCATTCAACAATCTGGCGGTCTAAAAGTTGTGCCATTAGCGATTAGTTTTGGCTTTATTATTAATATTGTCTCGCCTGTGTTGATGGTGGTATTTTCGGCGTTGGGATGATAGCAAAAATTTTGATTCAAATAGGGTGAGAGTCCTTTCATTATCAAGCCATCGGTAACGCTTTATCCACTCGACAAGCCCTATCATGCCAATCGACAAAAGCCTTTATCGCTACAGACTCTAATTGATGACTGGCTTCCTTGCCAGCAAAACTCTCAACATAATGACAAGTACGATAGCCTTGGGCAAAACGATCATAGTCAACAATCCACTGTTTACGCGCTTTTAACTCATCTTGACGTTGCTCAATGCTACTATCTACATCGATATTATTAGAGCCAAACCAAAAGTTTTTAGCAGGGATATCTTTAGTCAGTTTTTTACCCTCAACCTCACCCATACGCCACGGCTTAGCAGTGAGCCGCGCTCGAAAGCACTGCTGTATTTGACTCAGACGCACATAATTGGCATCCGCATGGAAATACTCAAACCACTCCGCGACCAACTCATCACTTGGCGCGATAGTATCGTGTGTGGCAATAATGCGAAATCCTGCTGGCGTTTGATATAAACGAAAGCGTTCGGTAGGATGATTGGCAACACGTTTTTTGATTACATCCGTCATGTAAGGCAGTAATGAGGCGATATCATCGGTATATTTTTGTGCGTGTGCTTTGTCTCTTTGGCTGGCCTGTTGCCATAAATAAGCAGTCACGCCAAACATAACTGCTAATAGCCACAACCATGATAACCCTAGCCAAGCGATGACACTGGCGATAAGAATAAACACAAGGATAAAAACCCAAATTTTTAATTTGCTTGATGGTTTACTTTGATAAGTGGGTATAGCAGGCATAAAACCATTAGAGCTGTAATGTTCGGGATATAAATGACCTAGTAGATCTTTATTATCGACATCAATGATTGCGATGTTATCGACGTTAGCGACTTGTGCGCCGTAACTATTACGCGTAACGATAAGCTTCGTCACTGCTGCACTATTATTGGATAATTCATTTTCTGGAAAATCATGCTCAGAAATAATCTCTTCACGAATGGGAATACCGTTGCTTGCGTTATATTCTTCCTTGCGCTCACGACGTAAGATATCTTCACCTGCCAGCCAGCGGTTATGCGTCTCTCTCACGCGAGATTTAGCATGGCTTAGCGCTTCTGCTTGACTGACATCTGACCAACCATAACGTTTAATAGTGGCTTGTTTAGAATTAAAAGTATCAGACGTGTTATCAGCCGTTCCTGATAACTCAAAGCGCTGTTTGTATTGCGCCCAGTATTTAGGGATTAGCATGGGGTTTGCCTTTGGATAAGTCATTTAAGATAGATAATGGATAAGTGCTCAATATCTCTAAGTCAAAACCTTAAACCCCGCTCGCCTGCTTAGCAAACAGTCTCATCAATGGCTTAATTTTGCCCACTCGATACATACCTTCGCTACGTATTTGTTGAATAGGACGCATCTGTGCAAGCGACCCTGCGAATAGCCAGTTAAGCGCGGAAAAGCTGTGCATCATTAAACTGTTATGTGAACGACGCAAACGCTCGTAGCTACGCAATGTTTGATTACCGCCCCAACTGGTTCCACCGCTACGGGCAAAGTCGTGTGCCAATTGCTCGCTTAAAGTCTGCACATCGAGCATGCCTAAATTCAACCCTTGACCTGCTAGCGGATGGACACCATGCGCCGCATCACCGATTAAGACCAAATTATCTGCGACATAACTTTTCGCTTGTTGCGCAGTCAATGGAAAACTGGCGATGGACTCAATCTGAGTGATAGCACCTAGCTCATAGTTACTGGCAGCAGCCAATTTATCAGCGACAAAGTGCGCATCTTCCTCTATCAATGCCAATGCTTGATTGCGTGGTAGTGTCCACACGATCGACTGCCAGTGTTGCGGATTGGCTTTATCTGCATCAGTGATATCCGCTAACGGCAATAGTGCCAGTGTACCTGTGGGCAGCATCGCTTGGCGTGCGGTTGCTTGATGTGGTTTTTCAGTGTGAATCGCACAGCAAATTGCCGTTTGATTATAATCGAGTGTATCGAGTCCAATGGCTGCTTGCTGGCGCACAAATGAGCCGCGACCATCCGCGCCCACTAATAATTGAGCGTCAATCACAGTACCATCATCTAAAGTCACACGGTAGCCTTGCTCTGCACCCAGCCAATCCATATTGATAACTTTATGTCCAGCGATGACGGTTAAATAGTCACTGACATCATCCTCAGATAAACGCTGCCATAACGCATGTTCAATGACGGCGGGCTCAACCATGCTGCCAAGCATTTGCGGTAGCGTAGTATTAGAATGATTATCACCACTGTCACCAAATAATAGCTCACCCATGCCGTTCAGTTGCCACACCTGCATTTGCGAGTAGTCCGCTTTACGCTCAGAGGCAGCAATTTTTTGCCATGCGCCGACATCGTTGAGCAAGTTAATACTGGCCACGCTCAGTGCATAAACGCGAGCGTCGCGTTGCTTCAATATGTCTTGCCACTCTGACTCATCACGTTCAGGGCGTGCATCAATTAACGTCACGGGCATTTTTGCTTGCGCCAGTTTTAACGCCAATGTCGCCCCAACAATACCACTACCGATAATCAGCGTATGATTATTTTTCATAAGTTATTCCTACATTTAAATGCCATCGTATAGAACATTGGTATAGACCGTTGATATAACGTAATGTGATAAACTACGACTTTAGTCCCATCGCATAATTGGCGATTAGTGGCTTAATATTTGGCAGTTTATCAAAGGCAACCAAGGCCACATTCCGTGCCAGCTTAATGGCGGGGTTAGGATGCATAAAGCCATGTACCACGGCATCACAGAAGCGAATGACGCGTTTTTGATCGGTTTGACGTGCCTTCTCATAGCGTTTTAATAATTGCGTATCGCCAATGTCTGCGCCTTTTAGCACTTGCGTACTCATCATCTGCGCCAGCACATGAGCATCACGCATACAGAGATTAAATCCTTGACCGGCGACAGGATGTAAGGTATGCGCCGCATTGCCCATAACCACACAGCGACCATCGACTTGTTTGTCTGCCAATACTCGTGTTAGTGGATAAGCACCGCGACGACCAGCTGTGACAAACGTGCCAGCACGCTCACCAAAGGCTTTCTGCAAAGTTGCTAAAAAATGCGCATCGTCTTCTAAATATTTATTTTCTTCACCCGTTGGACAGACCCAAACCACCGAGCGTCTATAACCTGTTTGATACTCATCATTGCCATCGCCGTCTGGATCTGTCAATGGTAATACCGCCAGTGGCCCTGCTGGGCTAAAACGCTCAATCGCGACATGCCCGTGTGGTTTGTCAGTCTCTACCACGCCGACGATAGCGGTTTGCTGATAATCATAAGTCGCCGTGCCGATACCTAATAGCTGACGCACCGTAGAGTCGCGACCATCACAAGCGACCAAGACGCTGGCTTGCAACTGCTGCTCATACTCCTCTTTACCATAGTAGCTAAAGCTCAACGTCACCATGTCGTTTTTCTGAGCAACTGCCGTGACATTCGCATGATCAATTAAGGCAATGAGCGGCTCTTGCTGAGCGGCAAGCAATAGCTTACGTCCCAGCCAAGCATTTTCCATGACTTGACCAAATGACTCTACTTTTTCTTCGTCTTTATTCAGCTGCGCGCGTCCAAAACTACCTTGTTCACTGATTTGAACTGCATCAATGCGACAAGCATGACTTTGCAGCTCATCCCATAGACCAATCTCTTGGTAAATCTGTACCGTACGCCGTGATAGTGCCGTATTGCGGCTGTCTAAATAATGGCTTCGATTACTGTCATCATTTGGACTGATGGTTGGATAGCCCATCTTTTCGAGCAAAGTACTGGCGATACCATGATGCGCTAGTAGCAACGCAAAAGACAAACCCACGTGCCCACCGCCAACGATAAGAACATTCTGATCAGTGACTGCCCTTGAATTGCCAAATTTGTTTTTGGCATTCGATAAATTTGAATCCGTATTTTGCATCATGATTATTCCTATTGTGATCTATTTGGTATGCTGGCTGGCTATCAGTCATCAGCAAAAACTTTATTATTATAGAAGTTATATTACTTTATATAAAAACGCCATCGTTCTATTAAGAGGTGAAGCTCAGTATTAAGTTTGCTATTTAGACAGCGATGTAAATAGTGATGATATGGCTGATAGATTACCACAAATTGTCCGTCATTCTGTGCTCTTGACGGTATAGACAGCGTGTACAAAAAGCATCGACTATCTAAAATAACAGCGCCAGCTTACTTGAGGCACAAAGTTAATCAGCTTAAACGGCAGTGCTTCCAAAATCTTGGTACAGCGGTTGCAATCGCCATACAAAAACAAGGCTGTCCATGCCATCTATGGCTTGAATTTTAAAATCTATCTACCATAATAAAGGAAGGCCATTCACTTGTTACTATCGATAAATTACATAATAATTTTACCGTCATTGTTGTCTCTACTCTCTAAAAGTATTACTGACTATTTTATCTATTACACCCATGCTTCTATCAATAAATAGGAATAGCATCGGGCTACCAATATAAGGATAATCGATTGACTGATTCCATGAGCCGCCGTATAAAGTTCGAATCATTGACCCCAGCACAGCTCAAAACCGTGCTTGGTGAATATAACAACCACATGAAATATATCCAAGAACGCCTCGATATCAAAATCAGCCAACGCCAAGGGGACTTTTGCCTGAGTGGTGATATAACTGGCGTTGAGCGTGGCGAACGCATCATTTACAAAATGGTCGATGAAGCTCAAAACTCAAAAGATATTAGCGCAGAAGAGCTGCACCTCATTATCCAGTCAAGCATCTCGCGCGATCAAGATAACGAGGAAGATGAGCAAGCTACTGCTGAAGAAAATGAGAACAATTTAGAAACCGCTAGTGAGTTCACCCCGATCAGCTTGCGCACGCGCAAAGGTAAAATCATTCCGCGCGGTGGCAATCAACAAAGTTATGTGAAAAACGTTTTGAGTTCTGATGTCTCGTTTGGTATTGGGCCTGCGGGTACGGGTAAGACGTATCTTGCTGTTGCCTGTGCGGTCGATATGATAGAGCGTAATGAGATTGAGCGTATTTTATTGGTACGCCCTGCGGTAGAAGCAGGCGAAAAGCTAGGATTTTTACCGGGTGACTTGTCACAAAAAATCGATCCCTACTTACGCCCGTTATACGATGCGTTATACGAGATGCTTGGCTTTGAAAAAGTCGGCAAAATGATTGAAAAGCAAATCATTGAAGTTGCACCACTTGCTTATATGCGTGGTCGTACCTTGAACAATTCGTTTGTTATTTTGGATGAAGCACAGAACACCACACCTGAGCAGATGAAAATGTTTTTGACACGCTTAGGCTTTGGCTCACGTGCAGTCATCACAGGTGACATTACTCAGGTCGATTTACCACGCGGTACCAAGTCAGGACTGACGCAAGCGCTCGAAATTTTAAGCGGTATCGAAGAGATTCATATCACTAAATTCGATTCAAAAGATGTGGTACGCCATCAATTGGTACAACAAATCGTTGAAGCTTATGAAGTATTTGACACTGAGCAGTTGATCCTAGAAGAAAAGCGCAAACAAGAACGCTTAGCTGAGCAAGAGCGTAGACAAGCGATCAGCAACGCGGCTGCTAAGTTATAAGTGAGCAGCTATAGCTGATAAATTGTAGCCGTAATGAAACGTTGAGCATTAGAACCTTTAGCTTTAAAACATTAGGTTTCAAAACATTAGGTTTTAAAACAATGAAAACCGGATTACTAAAGACAGTAATTCGGTTTTTTATTAGGGCGTGTTGTTTTTTAAAGGATAGAAAAATGAACCAAGCTAATGATAATAGTATGACTGAAACAGCTGCAAATAATCTGACCAGCGCAGATCTCAATATCAGCGCGATTGACAGTATTGATGATAATTTGATTGAGCGCTTTTATAGTGCAGATAATCTGTTGCCAGTCATAATGGCAACGCTGAATTATATCGATGAACGTATTAACACTGGTATGACTCTGCCTTACTTTTCAGATATTGACTCTGAGCAATGGCAAGAAAAGCCAAAAGCACTCGATATATATATTACGGATGAGACAGAAGGACGCGAATTGAATTTGGAAGCGCGTGGCAAAGATTATGCGACTAACATTTTATCCTACCCAAGCGATATGCCAGCTGCCATCATTGAGCTGATGCCAACGCTGCCACTGGGTGAGTTAATCATTTGTCATGAAGTCATGGTACGTGAGGCCGCCGAACAAGATAAAACCGTCGCGCAGCATATTAGTCACCTATTGATACATGGTGTACTGCACTTATTAGGGTTTGATCATGAGCTTGGGCAATCCGAGCAAGATGAGATGGAAAGCTTTGAGGTTGAGATTTTGGCAGGCTTGAACCTACCAAATCCCTATATTTAAATATATGCGCTTTTACTCACTAGAGCTTTATGAACTAGTCTTTAGCCAATGGCAATTTCTGCGCTTGGCCCATCTGATTAATCATGTGATCTAAGCCTTTAACATGGACACTGCGCTGCGGGAATGGAATCTCAATTTTTTCATCATCGAGCGCATGTTTGAACTGCTCTAGTAGCTCGCATTGCATCGACCACCAGTCAGCATTGGTTGTCCAAACGTTTAGGGTTAAATCCACTGAATTATCACCCAAATTGGTCACTCGCACGATAGGCTCAGGATCAGTAAACGCCAATGCATTGTTTCTTGCGAGGCTTAGCATCACCTCTTTGGCCGTTTTTATATCGGCATCGTAGCCAATACCAACCGTAATATCGACGCGGCGATTGGGTAGCGCGGTATAGTTGACAACGGCTGACGTGGTGATATCGCTATTAGGAATGATGATATCGTGATTGTTAATGGTCGTTAAATGGGTATTAACCAAGCTAATCTCAGTCACCGTGCCGGTATAACTGCTGATCTGGACATAGTCACCGCGTACAAACGGGCGAAAAGTCACAATCATAATACCAGCGGCAAAGTTCGACAGCTGATCCTTTAGTGACAGACCAATGGCAACGGCGGCACCACCCAAGATAGCGACGACTGATGTGGTTTGCACGCCAACTTTGCTTAGCGCAGCCAAGGTAATCACGACCAGTAATACGCCATACAACAGACGGCTCAAAAAACCAGCGACTGTCTCATCTAGATGGCTACGCATCATAAGACGATTAGAGAAAGCGACCGCCTTTTTGGCCAGCCAGCGTCCGATGATGAATATGAGTATTGCCAAAGCCACTTTGATGACTAACTCTATTGCAGTGCTGGTTAGCGTGGCCACATCTATTGTAAAACCTAAAAATTCCATAATGACTCTTTATTCTATCGCTGTATTTTATGAATTTGGGTGTCTGCTATTAGGGATACAAACTGATTCTTGTTATCTTAACTTGTTATCCTAATAAGTCACATCTACTTTGTCACTATAACGGTAGGTACGTATCAAACGCAACTCGACTATATCATGCATGTCTTTAGTGAACTTACCAAAGGGCGCTGCTTGCCGTACTGACTGCTTAGCAGCTTCGTCCAATATTGTAGAATCTGAGCTTTCAAGCAGGCGAATGGCTTTAATATTACCGTCATGACTAATAATGACCATGAGGCGCACTTCACCCGTAATACCTTGCGCACGCGCTTGAGCAGGATATTGTAAATTACCAACGCGCTCGACGTGTTCACGAAAAGTATTGATATAGTCAGCGGCTGCACCACGCGTCGTTGAATTGCTATCGACCGTCACTACTTTCGACTTGGTTGCATAGAGCTGCTGACGCTGAGACAGTTGCGCCTCTAGGGTGGCAATTTGCTTACGCAGTCGCTCTTCTTGCGCCATGAGATCATCTTTTGATTGCTTACTGTCATTATCAGACTCTACCGTAGCCTGTCGCCAGCTTAGCGTGGTACGCAGATAGCTCTCTTGATAGCGTTGCTGGCGAACTTGACGCTGCAAACTGATCACGTCTTGGGTTTCGCTCATTTGCTCAGCAGACAATGGACTGCTCTGATCGGTCTCTTGCCTCAAAAGCTCACGTACCGTACCACCGCCCTCTTGAGAGGCGTTGGCAATAAAATGGGCATCTTCATTTGGCTGCATATTATCGGCTAGCGCCTTAGCCACGTCTTGCATCATCGCTGCGGGATCTTTGCCCATAGAAAAGCTGATACCAAAAATAATCAACGCATGGACGGCTACCGCGATGGCAATAGCAACAGGCAAGCTGATATCACGCTTGGGTGCTTGCGCTGAAAAGTGGTAGCTTTGTGAGTCTTTGATATAGGCCACAATTGGTCTCAGCTTCTGGATATGAGCTTATAAGTATAAAGGCAGCAGACAATACGCTGAATAAAAGTAAGGCGCGTTATCTGTGGCACATGTCGGCGCTATCATAACATGACATATAATTATGTCGCTAGCATAACCGTGGCTGACCAACCTTATGCCACTTATGCATCATTTTGCGGTACTAAGGTTATCAACACACTCTAGTCGCATAGCAAAAATAACCTCACAAGATTATGTGATTGGTTCATTGATATTAAGTATGCTTATCAAATGAATACCGACAAAACGCATGTGTTCATTTTGCATGCTTCTATTTTGTTATATACTGTTTCTAATGACAACATTATCAACTATTAGGTATTACCCTATCAAACATGACCTTTTCATTTGTGTTTGCTAAGGCAGTACCTAGCACTCGGCGAGCTTAGTAAAAAATGCTGTAACCAAGCAAGTTCCATGGCGTCATGTTTTTTGATTACTATTAGTATGCCTGATAACTAGAAAACCATCATTGACCATCCATACTTCATAAACGATTCTTTGCGTCGCCTTTGATGTTGCTGCCCTATATTTATAAGGATAATAAGTTTGAGTGATTTTGATAACGTGAATAATTCAGACAGTTTTGATGACTTTTTCGATAGTATCGACTATCGTTTTGACGAGTCATTCAGCGATGGTTGGGATCGCATAACCCAAACCATCAAGAACCTATATGATAGAACGACTGATAAACTTGAAGATGAGCTATCTCTGCCAGTCGCTCAGAGCTATGTCAATGATGCTCTGCAAAAGTTCGTGACCGACAATGTCAAAGCCATCTTAGAGCTGCGTGTTGAGATGCATGATGATTGGTTTCGCTTGTACTGCACTATCAACGTAGCCGGTATTTATGTAGAAATCGCCAGTAATTTCAGTTTGGTTCATGTGCAACTTGATCGTAATGTACAGCGCTTTGTGTTTGGGCAACAAACTTATACCGATGTGCTTAACTTACGCTGCGAGTCATTTATCAAACGTCAAGGCGTCAAGCTGTTCATTTGGTTCTACCATCGCATCCTAAAAAAAGATCCTTTGGGTTTTATTTTGTCTTATATCAATATCGCGCGCGCAAAAGATGAAGTTATTTATCTCGATATCAATCGCTGGCTAAAAAAGAACAAAAAAATCATGAGTGCTTTGCATAAGGTACAAGTGAATTATGGCGAAATTGAAGAAGAGCAAATGATTTTGAAAACGCAAATCAATTATCGCGATCTATTGGCAGCGAGCAGCAACGAGGACATCATTGGCGACGATGATGAGCCTGAACTCATGCAAGGTCCAATCAACCCGATTGATGATGCCACCGAACCGAGTCAAGTTTAGAACCCACTATAGTCAAAATATCCTAAAAACGCGACGGTATTGCTGATATCAATTTTTTGTCGCCTCTGTCTGCACAGGCACAGCAAGCAAGCAAGCAAGAAAAACTGATATCAGCAGTGCCTGACGTATCGATATTACTTTTCACTGACTATACTTTTAGCTCACAAAAAACGCTGACTCTTGGAGACTATGGTCTTTTAAGAGTCAGCGTTTTTGTTTTTATCGAGCCAATTTTCATTAGCATAAAGAGATAAGACGACTACCAGTAGTTTTCGACCGCAATATTGCCCTCACCGCGACGATTCATCACCAACCCCAATGACTTTAGCGTCTCTTTGGTATCCTCTACCATGTCTGGATTGCCGCACAGCATGACATGCGTGCTATCAGTGTCTAACGCTATGCCCGCTCGCTCTTGTAGCGTGCCGTCTAATAGCAGTTTTGGTAGACGCTCTGTCAGTGCGCCCTCAACTGGCTCACGAGTAACAATAGGAATGAAGATTAATTTGGCTGGATTATCTACTAACGTGCCAAAGTCTTCTTGTAGACTTTCTATCTTATCCACATAAGCCAGCTCTTCTATCGACCGCGCACTATAGGCTAATACAATGTGCTCGTAGTCCTGCCACGTTTGCAAGTCTTGTAGCATGGATAAAAATGGTGCAAGGCCAGTACCTGTTGCGAGCAGCCATAAATCTTTGGGCAATGGTTTTTGATAACGCGCTAAGGTTAAAAAACCAAACGGCATCGTATTGAGCAATAGCTCATCGCCCACTTGTAAATGTTGCAGCTGCGAAGTAAACGCACCATCAGGAATGACGATAGAGAAAAACTCTAACACCTCGTCAAAGGGAGAAGAAATAATCGAATAAGCACGAAAAACATCTTCATTTAATGCAGCATCAGATACATCGCTAGAGGCCTCATCTTGCTGCTGATAATACTGTAATTGACTCGGGTTGACGCCCAAACGTACAAATTGACCCGCTGTAAATTTAAAGCTGTCAGGACGGCTGACCGTAAAACTAAACAGATTTGGTGTCCAAGTAGTCTTACTCAGAACAGTTACGGTTTGGATATTGTCACTCATAATCATTCGTCACTTATACTTTATTAAATTTATTTTTATAAGAATTTAAACAATAAAAAAAGATGCGCCAAGCTTATCATAAAGCTGGCGCACCTGGGTTTTCTAAGCGTAACAGCAGATAAGCAGCACCATACAAATGCGGCGACTTACCTTACATCTATAATGGTATTACCAAATACGTGCCAAACTTGCCCATTCAATCAGCGTGTTCGGCAAGATACCAAAGAAGACTATCATCGCAGTCACCGCTATCACCATAATACCACCAGTGCGAATGCCCCATTGCCCAGAAACATCAAACTCAATGAATTGCTTAGGACGTTTGAACAGTGTAAGTAAGACACGTAAGTAATAGAATAAGCCAATCGCACTACCTAAGATAATCATCGCTGCTAAGAACCAATTGGCTCCTTGTACAGCAGCTAGTATGGCAAATAACTTAGTGATAAAGCCTGCCGTTAGTGGAATGCCAGCCAATGACAACATCATAATGGTCATGACAGCAGTCAACACTGGACGACGCCAAAACAGTCCTTGATAGTGGGTCAGCTCATCCGCTTCACCAGCCAAGCGATAAGGGCTCGACATCAAGGTCACGACACCAAAGGCACCGATAGAGGTAAAGGCATAAACCGCCATATACATGCTAGAGATACTATCTGCGGCTGAACCAATACTGACGATCACGATCAGCACATAACCCATATGCGCAATTGAAGAATAACCCAATAGACGTTTGAGGCTGGTTTGACGAACCGCCAACAAGTTACCTGCCAAGATAGACAATGTCGCCATGACCATCAATAGCATTTGTACCGACGGTAACGCCAATAAAGAGGTATCGATTAAGAATCGTACCGCCAGCGCCATCATAGCAACTTTGGATACCGATGCTAAGAAAGTCGCGATAGGTGCAGGTGCGCCTTCGTAAACATCGGGCGTCCACATATGAAACGGTGCTGCCGACAGTTTAAAGGCAATACCGAACATCATCATTGCCGCGCCAAGTATTAATAATGGCGACTCAAATACATCGACCAGCATGATGCTAATCGGCTTGAAAGCCAATGAGCCAACTTGTGCATAGATAAAGGCCATGCCCATCAGCAAGGTGGCCGATGCCGTCGCTGACAGTACCAGATATTTAAGTCCTGACTCCAGCGAGCGGTTGCGCATGTAAGTATAAGACAGCAGACCGTACAACGGTACTGAGAGCAGCTCTAAGCTCATAAAGAACGATGCCATATGCTGAGCACACACCATGAGCAGCGCGCCCGTGGTCGATAGCAGCATCAGCAAATACAACTCGTCTTTATTGTCTTTAAAATCGGCCAAATAGGCGTAAGATAAAGTACAACAAGCCAGCGCACAGATCAGTATTACCACCATGTTGAACTGCGCGAAGTTATCAATCACAAAAAGCTGTTCAGCGATTGGTAACTCAGAGCCACTGGTGATTATGCCTGCCATTTGCCCAATTAAAGTAAACAGAGCAATGTTTAGGCCGACGACCGTAATAGTACCCGTCACAATATGTGAGCGTTTAATGGTGATGGCGATCATTACCAACAATACCGTAATGACGACGGCAATGATCGGTGCATAAGGCATCAGTCCCATCAAATCATTCATCGTAAATTCATTCATGACTTAACGTGCCTCCATTGCATCAAGCAGCTGCGATGCATCTACTTGTGTCACTTGACTATATATATAGGCATTATTGATCCACTGCATAGCGTGGCTTGAGGTATCAAGGAACGGCTGTGGATACAGTCCGAGCCAGACCAAACCAGCGGCCAACATCAGTAATAACGACAGCTCACGTTTGCCTAAATCTTTTAATTTGCGGTTCGGCAAACCGTGTGATTTGGTCTCGCGCATGGCCAATGCTTCAATATTATTGGTACCAAATAATGCACGATGGATCAAGATCAGCGAGTACAATCCTGCCAATACCAAGCTGAAAGTGGCTAATACCACAAACACAGGATACTGGGCAAATGCACCTAATAAAATCATGAACTCACCAATGAAGTTCCCTGTACCTGGGATACCCAATAAGGCGGCACAGAAGAACATCAGTATGGGTGCATAGTAGCGGAATTGTCCCCACATGCCGCCCATCAAGGTTAAATCACGAGTATGCAGACGCTCATACAACTGCCCTGCCATGATGAACAATGCTGCCGAACTTAAGCCGTGCGCTAACATCTGAATCATCAAACCTTGCAAGCTGAGTAAGCTGCCAGCATAGATTGCCAAGACCACAAAACCCATGTGCGAGATACTGGTATAAGCCAGCAAACGCTTCATATCGGTTTGTATAAAGGCCAACCAAGCACCATAGAAGATGCCAATCGTACCTAAAGTCATCGCAATCGGCGCAAAATCTTGTGATGCTGCTGGGAATAACGGTAAGACAAAACGAATCAAACCATAAGCAGCCGTCTTAATCAGTACCCCTGCCAAATCAACCGAACCAGCCGTTGGTGCCTGCGCATGCGCGTCAGGTAGCCAGCCGTGAAAAGGAACAATCGGCAGCTTGACCGCAAAGCCAATAAAGAAGCATAGCATGATGGGGTATTCCCAACCGCCGAGCGACGTACCGAGCAAATCATTGTAATTAAAGCTGACCACGCCTTTTTGCGCGTAGCTGATAATGACCAATACCAATATGCCAATGAGCATGATAAGCCCAGACGCTTGGGTATAGATAAAGAACTTGGTTGCCGCGTATTCTTTGGTCTTGCCACCGACCACATCATGACCCCAAATGGCGATCAAGAAATAGATAGGAACCAGCATCATCTCCCAAAAGAAGAAGAACAAAAACAGGTCAATGGCTAAGAAAACACCAATGACACCACCCAAGCTCCATAGCAAGTTCAGATGGAAGAAACCAACACGACGTTGGATCTCATTCCACGAACAGGCAACCGCTGCAATACCCAGTAGACCGGTTAAGGCCACCATCATGAGCGACAAGCCATCTAAGGCTAAATGAAAGCTAATACCAAAAGTCGGTATCCACGGCACACTAAATTCAGCGACCCAAGGCACAGCCGAATCTGGTGCAATCACCTGTTTGCTCATACCGCCAAAATCACCGTATTGCCACAGTACCAGTGACAATACAAAGGTCAACGTCATACCGATTAAAGCAATCCAGCGCGGCAGACGTTTATTAACTCGCTCTACCAACCAACATAGCAATCCTGCAATAAACGGAATCGCAATCAATGCTGGTAGCATCCACGTTTGTTGTAACTCTATCATCTTATACCACCGTCATCATTACCAGCACCAGCAATACAGCAATACCCAAGCCAAAGCTTGTAGCGTAGCCTCGAAGTGACCCTGTTTGCGTCGCAGACAATATCTTATTACCTGCTGAAGCCAGCTTAGGTAATAAAAGCCACGTTTTATCAACAGGATCGGCTTTAAATAAGCGGCCGATGAACAAAAAGGGTTTTACAAAAATTATATCGTATAGCGCGTCAAAGCCTAGACCGTGATAGCACCAGTGATATAGCGCCCCACCAATACGTGAGCGCTTAAAGCTGGTAAGCAGACGACCTTTATCCACGACATATAATAGTGCCGCCAATATCAAACCTGCCGCCATTGCACCCATCGCGATATACTCTGCGGTGTGCTTGGCATGCGCTTGACCAGCAACTTCTAATAAATGACCAACGCTCTCTGGCAGCACCCCTTGCAATGGTGGCGTAATCAATGCGCCAACCGCAGTTGATAGCACCAGCAATACAGTCAGCGGCAGCCAATAAGATATCCCTGACAACTTGTGCGCAGGCGTTTTTTCTTCGCCAAAGAATATGATCCAAATCATACGGAACGTATAAAGTGCCGTTAAGAAAGCACCGAATACACCCATATAAAATAAGACCATGTGACCAGTTGCATAGGTCTCCCAAAGAATCGCTTCTTTAGAATAGAAACCAACGGTGACCCAAGGTATCGCTGCAAGTGCACCGCCACCAACGATATAACACCAAAATACCAATGGTATCTTTTTACGTAAGCCGCCCATCTTAAAGATGTTTTGCTCATGGTGTACTGCAAGAATTACCGCACCTGATGACAAGAATAACAAGGCTTTAAAGAAAGCATGCGTCATCAAATGGAAGATCGCACCTTGCCAAGCACCCACGCCGAGCGCTAGGAACATATAGCCAATTTGGCTCATGGTTGAATAGGCAAGGATACGTTTAATATCAGTTTGCGCTAACGCACAGAATCCAGCAACGACTAACGTCAATGCCCCTACACCGCCAACCCAATACAATAAGATACCAGGCGTCAGCTCAAACAATGGATGTAAACGAGCAATCAGATAAACACCTGCCGTTACCATCGTTGCCGCATGAATCAGCGCTGATACCGGTGTCGGACCTGCCATTGCATCAGCAAGCCAAGTATGTAATGGCAACTGTGCTGACTTACCCATTGCACCGCCGACCAACATCATGGTGGTTAGCATCATCGTTGGATTATTGATGTCAAAGACTTCTGGCGCGCGCGTAATAATGTCTTGAATATTAAGCGTACCAAATTCACGGAACAATAAAAACAAACCAAACGCTAAGAACACATCACCAACACGCGTGACCGTAAAGGCTTTCATCGCTGCGCGACCATTGGCTCTATCATGATAATAAAAACCAATCAAAAGGTAAGAACAGATACCGACGCCTTCCCAACCGAGATAAAGCAAAAATAAATTGTCCGCCAATACCAGCAATAGCATGCTGGCGACGAACAAGTTCATATAGCTAAAGAAACGGGCAAAGCCAGTGTCGCCTTTCATATACCAAGCGGCAAACAGATGGATTAAAAAACCAATGCCGGTAATAACACCCGTCATCGTCAATGCCAAACCGTCAAAGCTCAAGCCAAAGTTTGGTGCAAAGTCTCCCACTTGGAACCATGTCCATAGCGGAATCTCAATGACCGTACCTGCTGGATTGCTGGTTAAAAAAGTATAGCTGACCACCAATGTGCATAGTGCTGATAGCAGCATACTGCCAACACCGACCATCGCGGCCACTTGCTCTGATAATTTGTCACGCATAAAGGCTAAAATTAAAAAGCCAACGAGCGGGAATATAAAGGTTAATGGTAATAAACTCATGACATCATCCTTTCATCTCATTGGCGCTATCGACATCGAGATGCCCACGCTGATGATAAAAACGCAATAATATTGCCAGACCAATAGAGGCTTCAGCGGCGGCCAACGTCAAAATAAAGATAAACATAATTTGTCCATCTGGATCGACCCAGCGACTGCCTGCCACTACAAATGCTAATGCTGCCGCATTCATCATGATCTCAAGGCTCATTAGCATAAATAGGAAGTTACGTCGTACCATGACGCCGCATAGACCAATGGCAAATAAAATACCTGCCAAAATCAGTCCATGGCTCATGGGTATCATACCCAGTACATTTTGCGCCTCAGCAACCGGCTGTACTAAGCCTGCCACCTCGTGGGCAAACGGCACGTTCGACACATCTTGTGCCACGCTTGCTGCTAGTACCATCAGTCTGACTCCTTGCGCGTGACTTTCTTCATACCCACTTGCATACTTACCTTCTTACCAACGTAGTCATGCGGATCGACATCTTTATATTCGTAGGGTTTAGCCATTTTTACCGCATCATATTCTGTATGAGTGCTTTCGTTATCGTATTGCTTGATACTGCCCACACTAGGCTTAAAGTCTTGACTGTCATTACCGACAATTTCATCATCGGATGACTCTTTACCCACATGATAAGCAGCCACTAGCGCAGCTAGTAATAGTAAAGCAGCGATTTCTACCAACATAATATATTTGCTAAATAATGCAGTACCTACCGCTTTAGAGGAAACACTGACCCCGCCAATAACAGCAGCTTCGTCGTGATTGAGACCAATCATCGCATAGAGCACAACCGCAATAATAATGGTCAATCCTGTCGGTACAGCCCAAGTGCCCGCATCAAGCCAGCGCTCTTCACGCTCATCATTACGCATGCCCAAATTGAGCATCATGATGACAAACACGAAAAGCACCAGAATTGCCCCAGCGTATACGACAATCTCTAGCGCACCAGCAAATGGCGCACCGAGTACGAAAAATATGCCAGCGACTGCTAGTAAAGACACAATCATCGACAAAATTGCATGTACCGGATTGGCATGGGTGACTACTCGTAGACTGGCAAAGATAGCCACGGCAGCAAGTGCATAAAATCCTGCCAATTCAGGACTATTCAAAATATTCATCATGGCAGCAAGCTCCTTAGATCAATCGGTGCAGCTTCGTTTTGTGCCGCGCCTTTTGGTTTGTCCGCGACTGCCATACCCGTCACACGATAATAGTTATAATCGGGATACTTACCTGGTCCTGAAATCAGCAAATGCTCTTTTTCATAAACCAAATCTTGGCGCTTATATTCACCCAGCTCAAAGTCGGGCGTCATTTGAATCGCTGTTGTCGGACAGGCTTCTTCACATAGGCCGCAAAAGATACAGCGCGAGAAGTTAATTCGGAAAAACTCCGGATACCAACGACCGTCTTCACGTTCCGCTTTCTGTAATGAGATACAGCCGACCGGACATGCCACGGCGCATAAGTTACAAGCAACGCAGCGCTCATCACCATCAGGGTCGCGAGACAATATGATGCGTCCACGAAAGCGCGGTGGTACAGGTACCGGCTCTTCAGGATAAAGAATGGTGTCACGCGGTCTAATCGCATGACTATTGACCATCCACATGCTGCGGACAATGGTAAATAGGCCAATGACGATCTTTTTTATGCTAGTAAACATGGGATTATTATCCTTATCAGCTTTACCCTAGTTCATCAATGATGGCTAGTAATGATTACAACGTTGGCGAAAAGATCAAAATGACTGCGGCAGTAACCAATAAATTAATCAACGTTACCGGCAGGCAGACTTTCCAGCCAAAGTTCATCACCTGATCATAGCGCGGACGCATGAGTGAGCCTCGAGCCAAAATAAACATGGTCATAAAGAACAGCGTCTTAATCATGAACCAAAAAGCTGGTGGAATAAATGGAATATCTAAATTAAAAGGCGCAAGCCAACCACCAAAGAACAGACAAGTCATCAATGCTGAAATCAATACGACGTTGACATATTCCCCAATAAAGAACATCCCGAACTTCATGCCAGAATATTCGACATGATAGCCCTCGGCAAGCTCTTGCTCTGCTTCTGGTTGATCAAATGGATGCCTATGCGTCACGGCCACACCAGCGACCACAAAGGTCAAAAATCCAAAAAACTGCGGAATGATATACCAGCCGTCAATTTGTGACTCGACAATCTCACGTAAATTAAAAGAACCGGTCAAAGCGACGACGCCCATCAACGACAAACCTAAGAAGACTTCATAACTAATCGTTTGCGCCGCTGAACGTAAGCCACCCAATAACGAGAACTTGTTAGCAGATGCCCAACCACCAAACATCACTGCATAGACAGCAATACCGGCCATGGCAAAGAAGAACAGGATACCGATATCCCAATCAGCCACACCAAGTGTTGGTGAGATAGGAATAATGGCAAATGAGGCCAATGCGGTAAACATTGCGACCGCAGGTGCCAAGGTAAACATAAACTTATCGGTGAAATTTGGCGTCCAATCTTCTTTAAAGAAGATTTTGAGCATATCTGCGACCAGCTGCAATGAGCCAAAAGGCCCAACTCGGTTTGGACCGTAACGGTCTTGCCACAAAGCCAACATACGGCGCTCATAGACAATCATCATAGCGGCAACGATGACCACTACCAAAAAGATGACCAGCGATTGGCTGACCAAAAAAAGAATAGACCAAGCATCAAAGCTCATGCTACTCGCCAAAAAGCTTGGCACATCAGGGATAATACGGGTAACTTGCATATTACACCTCCTGTGTGATGGTCGGCGCTGTATTCATTTGCGCGGCATTATTATCGTTCATGCTGTTTCCAGCATCATTATTTATCAAAGAACTATCGTCAGCCATACTACCCATCATGGTCACTGGCGCATCAACTTTACGTACCGACGCTGGCATCGATGGGTGAATGATGCTCACTTGCCCGACTGGGTAACCGATACAACCTTCCGCTAAATAACCGACTATTTGTACTGGCAAAGTGATTTGTTGCTTATCAATCTCAATCGCCAAGTAATCACCAGCAGCAATATTCCAGTCTTTAGCATCATCCATACCGATACGCCATGCGGCAACAGGTAGTTGCTCAGCGACGATTGGACTACGAGATGCCATCATGGAACTGGCATAGATATTATAGATAGGCACTAGCTTCGCTTGGCCTTGCTGCATATCAGTCGTCGTCGCAGACATCGCTTCTGGCGCAACATATTGACGTGTTTCTAAACGTGCTAGCTGATCAAATAAGCGTACACCTGGATCGCCATTTTTCAGATGACCGCCGACTTTGTCTTGGTATTTGTTCCACGCTTGCGGTGAGTTCCACCCTGCCGCATTGGCAAAAGGAATCATCGAGCTTGGCGTTTCTTTACCGCTATAACCTTCCATTGAGAAGGTTAAGCCCGTATCCAAATCTTTTGGCTGCATTGGCTCGTGCACTGAAATCGGCGCACGCATAGCGGTACGACCTGAGTAACGACGTGGCTGACGAGCAATTTTAAGACCCGTCATACGATAGTCAGCATCAGGCGCAGCGCCTTTGATACCAGCAAGCTTAGGATGCGTGGCAATCAACGCATTGATGACATCATCTAGCTGCGTCCAATCGACATCACGACCTTCGATGCTGCTATGCACTGCATGCAACCAGCGCCAGCCTTCTTTGATGCTACTCATCGGATGATAATATTCGTTATCGTAAACTTGGAAGAAGCGCTGCGCACGGCCTTCAGCAGATATCAACGTACCGTCTGCTTCTGCAAAACTAGCCGCTGGCAATACGATATCGACGTCTTTATGCCAATCAAGTAGCTGATGATCGAGTGCAATGACGGTTTTATCAGATAGTAACTGCGTCAGTTTATTGGCATCGATGGCATCAGTCAGCTGATTTTCAGCGACAATAACCACATCAAAATCAGTGGCTAACAGCTCTTCGACTGATTGTCCGCCGAGCATGCACACACCCATGCTATTAGCATCGGTAACCGTTAAGTAGATACCTGCTTGTGCCTGATACTTATTGTTTACTTCTTTCAGCTCAAGTTTTTCAGCAGGCTCACGCTCTATATCGTCCTGCACTTCTGTATTCACACCCGTTTCAGGCTTATTTGGTTTGGCTGATAGCTCTTGGTCTTCTTCAGGCTGATCGGTTTGTGCTTGTTGCGTTGCCGCATTTACTTTGGCGTTGTGCGTTTCAACTTGATGCTGTTCAGTCGCTTTGATTGCCGAGCGTTTTTGCGTTAATGCCTGAGTAATCTGTGCAGCTGCCTCTATCAATGCGGTAGAAGACAAGCTGCTACCTGAGATGACCAGTGGCTTGTCTGCTTGGATCAAGTCATAAGCGATTTGCTTCGCTAACGCTTGCATACCGTCAGTCTCAGTACTGGTATCAATATTGGCATCTTGTTCAGCCGCTTGCGGATCTGCTATTTCTGTTAGATCATCAGCAAAGCTTGCAATCTCATCAGCGACCTTAAAGCCAAGTTTAGTAATGTCTTCAGGGGTCGCGACCACGCTCACTTTACTGATATCTTCTAGCTTAGTCTGTACCACGTCAATGACATAAACTGGGCTTAGCGCATCTTGCGCAATACGCTTAACAGGTTCAGCAAGCCAAGGTTGCGTTTGCAAAGCCGCTGCCATTTTTAGGCCTTCATTTTTTGCAGCTTGGCGTACTGACAGCGCGACACGTGATGAAGTTTGCGTGATATCTTCACCCAATACTAATACCGCATCATGGCTTTCAATGTCTGTCATGCTTGGGTTATAAATACCTTCGGTGCTGAGCACTTCGATACATTTATTGACCAGTGCTTGCTGCTGATGGTTCAAACCCGTTGAGAAGTTATCAAAGCCAACGAGATTTTTTAGCGCAAAGTTAGTCTCTAGACTGGCACGTGGTGAGCCGATACCGATGACTTTTTTATCTTTGATACGCTTGATGGTTTCATCTAATGCATAATCGATATTGATTTTGACATGTTTATCATTGATACGTTCAAGCGCTTGGGTTGGGCGATCGTCACGATTGACATAGCCATAACCAAAGCGACCACGATCACATAAGAAGTAACGGTTTACTTCACCGTTATAGCGGTTTTCGATACGGCGCAATTCACCATATCGCTCGCCCGGTGAGATATTACAACCAGCCGAGCAGCCATGACAGATGCTAGGCGCATACTGCATGTCCCACTTACGATTATAACGCTCTGAATGTGTTTTATCAGTGAAGACGCCTGTTGGGCAGACTTCCGTTAAGTTACCTGAAAACTCGCTTTCGAACTGACCATCTTTATCACGGCCAAAATAGACGCGGTTATTTGAGCCATAAACGCCCAAATCTTCACCGCCCGCATAGTCCTTATAAAAACGTACACAGCGATAGCAAGCGATACAGCGGTTCATCTCATGCGCGATGAATGGGCCAAGCTCTTGGTTATGATGCGTGCGTTTGGTAAAGCGATAACGACGACGACTATGACCTGACATATAGGTCATGTCTTGCAAATGACAATGGCCGCCCTCTTCACAAGTTGGGCAATCATGTGGATGGTTGGTCATCAGTAGCTCAACCATCGACTTGCGGAATGCTTTGGCTTCGTCATCAGTGACCGAGATGTACATGTCATCGCCAGGAGCGACCATACATGACATCACGAGACGACCGCGACCTGCTTCCATGTCTTCTTTGTTTTGGAATTGCTTGACCGCGCACTGACGGCACGAGCCTACTGAGCCAAGGGCTGGATGATAACAAAAATACGGCACATCAATGCCGAGTGATAAGCAGGCTTGTAGCAAGTTATCTGCGCTATCTACTTCGACAGTGGTTCCATCAATATGTATGACTGCCATGCCGCTCTCCTTATTTCACTTCTGGCTGTTGATTGGCTGCCGCATCAATGACATCGACACCAACCGCCTGCGCGATTTTTTGATCAAATTCAGGACGGAAATATTTAATCGCACTCATCAGTGGTTCCATCGCGCCCGGTGCATGCGCACAGAATGTTTTACCAATCCATAAGTCACGCGTCAGGCCTTCTAGTTTTTCGACATCGCCCACTTGCCCTTCACCATCATTGATAGCGGTAAGCAGTTTAACGCCCCACGGCAGACCATCGCGGCATGGTGTACACCAACCGCAGGATTCACGCTGAAAGAAAATCTCGAGATTACGTAATAGCGGCACCATATCTTGCGCTTCGTCGACGACCATAATCAGCCCCGTACCCATACGGCTACCCGCTTCTTGAATGGTGTCAAAGTCTACAACCACATCTAAATGATCAGCCGTCAAAAAGTCAGTCGATGCGCCGCCCGGCAACCATGCTTTAAGCTTTTTGCCGTCTTTCATACCACCCGCCAAATCTTCGATGATTTCACGAGCGGTATAACCAAATGGTAGCTCCCACAAACCGGGGTCATTGACCAAGCCTGAACAACCAAACAGTTTCGTGCCTGGCGTTTTACTTTTGCCTTTAACGTCAGACAACGACTGATACCATTCGACGCCATGATTTAGAATCGCAGGCATATTGCACAAGGTCTCAACGTTGTTGACAACCGTTGGTCTGCCCCATGCACCAGAGATTTGCGGGAAAGGTGGTTTGGTACGTGGATTAGCACGGCGACCTTCCAAGCAGTTAATCAATGCGGTTTCTTCACCACATATATAGCGCCCAGCGCCAGTATGTACATGCAGATTAAAGCTAAAATCTGAGCCAAGAATGTTATCGCCCATTAGATTATTGGCCAAGCATTCTTCGATAGCAGTAACCAAGCGCTGAGCAGCTAAAATGTACTCACCGCGGATAAAGATATAACCGTCAGTTGCACCGATAGCATGCGCAGTAATCAACATACCTTCGATAAGCTGAAGTGGTAGACGCTCCATCAGTAGACGGTCTTTAAAGGTGCCCGGCTCCATCTCATCAGCATTACAGATAAGATAGCGCGGCAAACCATCGGGCGGTGACATGAATGTCCACTTTAAACCAGCGTTAAAGCCCGCACCGCCGCGACCTCTGACGTTGGCAGCTTTAATCATATCACCGACTGCTTTGGGTGATTTAGATAAGGCTTCTTTTAAACCAGTGAAGCCTTTTAGAGATTCATAAGTGGATAAATCAAGCACGGCATCATGATGCGCCAAACGCCAAGTCAAAGGCTTGGTTTCGCTGGTAGCTGTCTCTTTATCACCATAGATTGGAACACGCTGTGCATTTAGCTGGCTTGGCGCTTGGCCTTGACCGCGACGAGCAATTTGCTCTGAAATCGTTAAACTCATGCGTATAGCTCCAATAATTGCGCGACCTCGGAGGGCTGGACAGGGCCATAAGTGTCTTCGTCTATCAGCACCGCAGGCCCTTTATCACAGTTACCTAAGCAGCAAATCGGTAATAGCGTAAAACGACCATCAGTGGTCGTCTGACCATACTCAATGTTTAGTTGCGATCTGATTTCAGCCGATAACACCTCATAACCTGTCAAATAACAAGCCACTGAATCACAAATAAGAATCACGTGGCGACCGACAGGCTGACGATAGATACGGTTGAAAAACGTGGCAACGCCGTCCATATCTGACATCGGAATATCTAAGATATTAGCGATGGCATTCACTTGCGCATCATCGACCCAGCCGTTGCGCTTTTGCACGATTTTCAGCGCATCTAGCGAGGCGGCACGCGCCTGTGGGTAATGATGCATAAACTCATGAATGGCAGCAATTTCCTCAGCAGTGAGGATACTTGCCACATCTACTTTTGGCATTTTGTCGGAAACAATTTTCATAATCTTCTATCTTTCCTCACTCATCACGCTTTATCACACTACATTGACTGTCTAAACACTGACTATCATTGCACTGAAATATTACAGCATTTTGGTGTGCCATTTGGCAGTAATATATTGATTAACTTATCTTTTTTCAAAACTATAATTCTTTGAGCAAAGCACTATTCTTAGATTAAAGCACTAGCGATCACAATCCGCCATCACAATATCAATCGATGCCAAATACATAATGGCATCAGAGACGAGCGAACCATTAATGACTGATGGCATCTGCTGCAAATGCGCAAATGTCGGTGTACGAATACGGGTGCGATAGCTCATCGTCGCCTTATCTGAGGTAATGTAATAACTGTTGAGACCTTTAGTCGCTTCTACAATCGTCGTACACTCACCCGCTGGCATCACAGGACCCCAAGATACGGAGATAAAGTGATTAATCAAGGTCTCAATATCGTTTAGCGTACGGTCTTTTGGTGGTGGCACGGCTAATGGGTGGTCTGCCTTGTATGGACCTTGTGGCATGTTATCCATACATTGACGGATGATGCGTAACGACTGGCGCATCTCTTCAACTTTTACCATACAGCGATCATAAGCATCGCCGTTGTAGCCAACTGGTATCTCAAAGTCGTAGTTTTCATAGCCCATATAGGGACGTGCTTTGCGTAGATCAAAATCCACACCAGTGGCACGTAGACCAGCGCCAGTGACGCCCCAAGCCAATGCTTGCTTGGCATTATATTGTGCAACACCTTGAGTACGGCCTTTGAGCACACTGTTTTGTAATGCCGCTTTGACATACTCGTCCAAGCGTTTTGGCATCCAATCTAGGAACTCACGCACCAGACGCTGCCAGCCACGTGGCAAATCAGCAGCAGTACCGCCAATACGGAACCAAGCGGGATGCATACGATAGCCAGTCACCGCTTCAATGACGTCATAGGCTTTTTGGCGATCGGTAAACATATAGAATACAGGGGTCATACCACCCGCATCCTGAATGAAAGTACCGACGAATAGCAAGTTATTGGTAATACGGAAAAACTCACTCATCATCACGCGGATGGTTTCAGCGCGCGGTGGAATCGTAATCCCAGCAAGCTTTTCGACCGACATAATGTACGGTAGCTCGTTCATCACACCGCCGAGATAATCAATACGGTCGGTATAAGGAATGTATGAGTGCCACGTTTGACGCTCCGCCATTTTTTCTGCGCCGCGATGGTGATAGCCGATATCAGGGATACAATCGACGACTTCTTCACCATCCAGCTGTAGTACTAAACGGAAGGCACCGTGAGCAGAGGGATGGTTAGGACCGATGTTTAAGAACATAAAGTCTTCATCACGACCTGAACGCTTCATGCCCCATTCTTCTGGGACGAAACGCAGGTTTTCTTGCTCGTATTGCTGCTTAGCCGTATTTAAGAAATACGGGGTAAATTCAGTCGCTCGCGCATGATACTCTTTGCGCAGTGGGTGACCTTCCCAATATTTTGGCAATAAGATACGGGTCAAATGAGGATGTCCCGTAAAGACAATACCGAACATATCCCATACTTCACGCTCGTACCAGTTGGCATTTGGCCAAATCTGCGTAGCGCTCGGTACATTGACGTCGTCTTCGCTCAGCGCGACCTTGATACGGACATCACTGTTACGCTCAAACGACATCAAGTGATAAAACACCGTAAAGTCACTGTCAGGCATGCCTTGGCGATGTTGGCGCAAGCGCTCATCTATCGCTGACAAGTCAAATAGCATGACGTAAGGCTTAGGCAATTTACGTAGGAATAAGAGAATATCCAGCAAATCAGCACGCGCTACCCAAACCGTTGGAATATCATCAACAGTGTGCTGCACCACGAACTTACCGGCATATTTATGCTCCAGCTCTTTGATAACGGCTGGAACAGGCTTAATCTTAGGATCTATGTTTTCGACTACCGTGACCATGAATGATGTATTCCTTCATTAATCATAACTGATTCATCATAACTACACTGTGATGAGCGTATAAAACGTTGAGGTTGTTACTGTGAATCTAAATACTATCTAGAATCTAAATACTGTCTGGACTACGCAAGTTTTTGACCGCGATACGATCGGCTTGCTTACGGTCACGCTCAGGGGTCATTTGTGGCTTGTAGATACCCTGCTCATTGACATGAATGCCCAGCGGACGACGCTCTTTGGTAATAGACTCTTGTAGTAGCATCAAGCCTTGAATCAGCGCTTCTGGACGCGGCGGGCAACCTGGTACATAGACATCGACAGGGATGATTTTATCCACGCCTTGCACGACCGAATAGATATCATACATGCCGCCTGAGTTGGCACAAGCCCCCATCGAGATGACCCATTTTGGCTCAAGCATTTGCTCATAAAGACGCTGAATAACGGGTGCCATTTTGACAAAGCAAGTACCAGCGACGATCATCACATCTGCCTGACGCGGTGAGGCGCGAATAACTTCTGCCCCAAAGCGTGACAAATCATGAACCGCCGTCAGAGTAGTGGCATATTCGACATAACAGCAAGAGGTACCAAAGTTAAATGGCCACAGTGAGTGCTTGCGCCCCCAGTTTGCAGTCGAGTGAACGAGGTCTTCTAGGCGACCCATAAAGACGTTTTTATTGACTTCGTCTTCGATAGGATCGTTGACCGTTTGACTGGTCTGTGCAGGATAGACATCTGCATCAGGGTTGGCTTTTGTTAATGTGTATTTCATAACATACAACCTTTATATTAGGCTCAGCAGGGCAATCATCTTGCCAGCACTAGCGCCATAACTTCTATTATTAATAAGTGGCTAATCATCAACGATCATCAATATAAACAAACGTTTTTATATCTGGCTGCTCATCTTTTTTACGAACGCTATAAGCTAAGATCAACAGCTGGCATTAACGCCCCGCTTTGTCTGGCTGTGCAGACGTCGCAAAGTCCACAGAAGTAACGTTACCCGTGGTATTAATATGATCGATGTTCTGTAAATGACGGCGATTGGTCTCAATATTGTTAGAGACGTTAATCTGTCCTGAAGACTGCGCTGGTATCTTACCCGTCGGGTCGACCATCAGCTCATCGACACCATCAAACTTAGTGATATCCGCCCAATTAAAGGGCGCAGGCGCAGCATAGAGACGTGCTTTTTTACGCAGTTTGTCAGCAGGCGCCCAGTTTAGCGCCCCTAAACTTAAAGCGTATACCAGACCGATTAACAAATCAATGATGAAGGTTGCCGCCGCAATAAACCCAGCCCAGCCAGTTTCACGAACGGAGACCGCATAGGCGTATAAGTACAACGCCTCTAAGTCAAAGATGACGAAGAAGATGGCGACCAAGTAGAATTTGGCAGACAAACGAATACGGGCGTTGCCAGATCCGACAACACCCGCTTCAAATACTTCTTCTTTTTGTGAGCCCTGAGAGCGACCGCCAAGCAAGCGCGGAACGACCAGCATAAAAACAACTAGCCCAATAGCGGCTAAAATAAACGCAACTGCTGACCAATTAAAAGCAGACATGATAATACGTGCTCCTCACCCAATCGAGTGTCAAGCGCAGCGCAGATATACCCATTAAGGCAATTTTGCGACAGGCGTAACGCAGACGAAAACACAAAGTAACTGTCATCGAGTCACTCTTTATCAGTAATTCGATGATGATTATAGGTACTGTGCTGGTAATAACCAATTATCAAGCTTATTGACGACGGTGTCAGACGTGCCCAACTGTAGAATCCCGATACGCGCGCGGAGAAAGCTGGTCGCCTAACGCATCTTCTAACAACGTAAGATCAACGTATTAAATCAATATCATATTTGATGTTTTATTTAATTGATTTAATAGCTCATTACACGTGGTCAATAGTGACGTGACAACTGGCATAAATTATTTACGTACTATACGCATATCATGGTTCAAAAGCTAGTTTTTAACTGCATTGGACGGTCACTTTATAAGCAAAAAAAACATATTTTTTTATCTATAAATTATGATATAGACGTTACCTTATATTAACACCAAATCCTTACTTTTTATTGCCAACCGTCATCAGTAGCGTTGCTGCTAAATATTGCATGCTTTATCATGCCATTGTCATCAGCCAACTCCTTACCCAAAGTTATGGTTTTTGCTTTATAATAACCCAGCCAATTTTAATGGCACATTTTCAATAAACAGCACACCCTATTACTTTAATTGCCTGATTAATTTGATTAAAAATATCGCCACGATATCGACTTTAATCATACACGCCGCGTTCGTTTAGCCACGATACTATCAGCTCTACCCTCTTTTTTGCTTTTGTCTTACAGGTCACGTTATGAGTCAACTTAATCCCAAACAACAAGAAGCGATGCTCTACGTATCTGGTCCATTACTCGTACTAGCAGGTGCCGGATCCGGTAAGACCTCAGTGATTACGCGTAAGATTGCCTACCTGATCGAAGAATGCAACATGCCAGCTGAGCGCATCACGGCGGTGACCTTTACCAATAAAGCGGCACGTGAGATGAAAGCGCGGGTGAGCAAGCTGCTACCAAGTGAAAAAATGCGCGGACTGACCGTGTCAACTTTTCACCAGTTTGGCTTGCAGTTTTTGCGCTATGAGCTGATTCATACGCCGCTAAAAGGCAACTTCTCCATCATGGACAGCGACGATAGTAAGCGTTTGCTGATGGAGCTGATGATGCGTGATAACTTAAGCGGGGCTGAAAGTCGCGAGCTGGTTGGTAAAGCCATTAAAATGATTTCTGATTGGAAAAACGATCTGATTGAACCTGACAAGGCGATGGAAACCTTAGACGATCCAGAAGATATGATTTTTGCGACCTTGTATGCGCTTTATGAGCGTAATTTGCGCGCTTATAATGCGGTCGATTTCGATGATTTGATTGTATTACCGACCAAAATACTGCGTGAAAACAGAGAGCTGCGTGATAAATGGCAAAATCGCATTCGCTATCTATTGGTCGATGAGTATCAAGACACCAATACTGCGCAGTATGAAATGATTAAATATCTGGTCGGACCGCAAGGGCGCTTTACCGTCGTGGGTGACGATGACCAATCTATCTATGCATGGCGTGGTGCTAAGCCTGAAAATATGGCGCTGCTCAAAGAAGACTTTCCGAAACTAAAAATCGTCATGCTAGAGCAAAACTATCGTTCGACCACGCGTATTTTGACCTCTGCTAACGCCGTTATTATGAATAACGAGCATTTATTCGAAAAGAAACTGTGGTCAGACAAAGGTCAAGGCGAAAAAATCCGCATTATCAACTGTCGTAATGATGACGACGAATCCGAGCGCGTGGCAAAAGAGATCGTCACTCACAAATTACGCTTTGGTAATGAGTGGGAGCAGTACGCGGTTCTTTATCGCAGTAACTTTCAGGCGCGCATGTTGGAAGCGCAATTGCGTCAGTTGCAAGTGCCTTATAAGTTGTCCGGCGGTCAGTCCTTCTTTGCGCGTAGTGAAATCAAAGACATCATGGGCTATCTGCGTCTGATTTTGAACCCCGAAGACGACAGCGCGTTTTTGCGTATTATCAATACGCCTAAGCGCGGTATGGGACCTGCGACCCTCGAAAAGCTTGGTTTATTTTCGCAAGAGCATAGCATCTCATTATTGGCCTCTTGCACGCACGCTGGTCTTGCTCACGTATTGCCATCGAAGGCTTATGGCACGATAAAAGAGTTTGGTGAATTCATCGAGCATTATACCCGCGAGTTGGATCAACATCCTGACCCCGTGCCAATCGTGCGCCAGATGATTGATGAGACCGGTTATATTGACTTTGTCCGTAGCGATGCCAAAACGCCACAACAAGAAAAGAACCGTATCGATAATATTGATATGCTTTATACCAGTATTCAATCTTTGATCAATCGTGCTGAAGAAGATGAAGATCGGACGATTGATACCATTATCCGTAAGCTAGTGTTGCTCGATATGCTTGAGCAACAGCAAGAAGAAGAGAACACTAATAAAGTTAACTTGATGACTTTGCATGCCGCAAAAGGTCTGGAGTTTGATTTTGTTTACATCATGGGGCTTGAGGAAGAAATGCTGCCGCATCGCAACTCTATCATGAGCGAGACGGTCGAAGAAGAGCGCCGTCTGATGTACGTAGGCATTACCCGTGCACGCCGTGAGCTGACACTGACGCTCGCGACCCAGCGCCGTGCTGGCGGACAAATGCGCGTCACCTCAGAATCAAGATTTTTGGATGAGCTGCCTGAGGATCATATTGATTGGCCTGCCAAAGCGAAAAAGAAAAAGGCGACCAAAGACCCAGAAGCCGTCGCTGACGAATATTTGGCCAATATTCGAGCGTTACTGGGTAAGCGCTAATCTCAGCATTAGCACTATTGATGGCTGCAAAGCAATATTAGGGCGTGTCATCAATTAGCACATTAAACAAAGTTAACGCTGTAATCATTTACAGAGACTTTGACGATATCATTTCTATCTTCTAAAAATATTGGAACCCTTATGCCTACCCAGACGCCCAATCAGGAACGCCCCTCTATGCTATCAGGAGATTATAATCCGGCGGAATATAGCGCCGAATATAAACTGCTGTACTTGCAGGGTTTGGTTGCTGATAAAGCTTATGAGGCGATTACTGAGTTTTTAGAGAAGCAGTCGGAATATGAAATTGCCAACCTACTCGAGTCTTTTCCCACTCAAAACCGTCTACTAATCTGGGAGCAAGTACCAGAGAACATTAAAGGTGAAGTGCTTGCAGAACTAGAGTACGATACGCGCCAGCCATTGATGGAGAATATCTCTTCTCAAGAAATCTCGTTATTTACCCAAGACCTTGACGCCCAAGACATCTCAGAAATTTTGGACACCGTTACTGAGAGCGTGCGTACCTCAGTCATGGCAACGCTGGATGAAGAGACTCGTGTCCAAGTTAATAAACTGGATACTTATGCCGACTGGGAAGTAGGTAGTTACATGGATCCTGACATTATCCAGATAAGAGATGACATCCACCTTTCTGATGTACAGCACTGGCTACGCGAAAACGACGACTTGCTTGATGACCAAAGCCAAGAGCTACTGGTCGTCGATCAAAGCCAGCAATTACTTGGACTGCTGAGTCTGGTCGATTTGATTAAGCATGAGCAAAACACGTTGGTGTCAGCGCTGATTGATACAGCCATTACGATCAATGATCGTTTAGACATTCAAGATGCCGCTGCGATTTTTCGTTCAGAAGACATTCGTTTCGCGCCTGTGATTAACAGTTATGGCGAATTGGTCGGTCAGTTAAATGGCGAAGATATCATGGAAATTATCCAAGATGATGTCGATAGCACCATGAAAAACCTCGCTGGTGTCAGTCAAGATGAAGAGTTGTTTGCACCTATCCTAACCAGTGCCAAAAGCCGTAGTGTCTGGCTGGGCATCAACTTGTGTACCGCGCTTTTGGCGGCAGCGGTGATTGGACAGTTTGAGGAAGTATTGGCACAAGTCGTGGCACTGGCAATCCTCATGCCAGTAGTCGCCAGTATGGGCGGTATCGCTGGCTCACAGACACTCACGGTTGTCATCCGTGGTATGGCAATGGGTCAAATTGGTGGTTCTAACCGTGTCTGGCTCCTAAACAAAGAACTGTGGGTTGGTGCGATAAACGGTATCATTTGGGCGATAATCATGGCATTTATTGCCCAATTATGGTTTGATGATATCAAAATCAGCGCCGTGATTGGCTTTGCGATTGCGATTAACATGACCGCCGCTAATGTTTCAGGTATTAGTATACCGCTGATGCTAAAGCGGATGAATATCGACCCTGCGCTATCTGCTTCTGTTATTTTGACCACAGTAACCGATATCGTCGGCTTTATGTCATTCTTGGGCTTGGCGAGTGTGCTGATACTTTAATCGAATATTAAGTGACTGAATCAATAATTACCCAGTCAACATATAGAAATGCTATTTACATAGAGATCTTGTTACATAGAAATCTTGAATAACTTTTGTTCAAAATCACAATTTAAAAACCATCAAATCGTTAAGTGAGTGCGTTATGCAAGCTGTACAAGTAAAAGTGTTAAATCCTAAAATCGTTGAAGATAAAGCGTTTTCCTTACCGACTCGTGCCACCGATGGCAGTGCTGGTATCGACTTACGTGCTTGCATTGATGAGCCTTTGACCATTAAAGCAGGCGCAACGCATTTGATCGGTACTGGTCTCGCTGTTTATATTCAAGACCCCAACTATGCTGGTATGATTTTGCCGCGCTCAGGGCTTGGGCATAAGCACGGTATCGTCTTGGGTAACTTGGTCGGATTAATTGATGCGGACTATCAAGGTGAGCTGATGGTTAGTATTTGGAATCGCAGTGGAGACGACTTTGTGCTCAATCCAGCAGAACGTATGGCGCAATATATCGTGGTGCCTGTTGTCCGTCCTGAGTTTGAAGTTGTCGCAGAATTCAGTGATGAAAGCGTACGCGGTGCTGGCGGGTTTGGACATTCGGGTCGTCACTAAGACGATTAATCTGTATAGATAATCACCGTATAGATAATCACTGGCTAGCCATTTTGCATGTATCACGACAATATCAACCACGACGATAAGGAGAGTAAAGCCATGCCGTTTTTTGCGACGCAGCAATCCTTATTTCGTGCTTACGATATTCGCGGCGACGAGCAGTACTTTACTCCTGATTTTATACAGGCTTTGGGCGCCGCATTTGTGCGACTTTATAAAAACCATAATGCGAAACAACGTAGCAAACCTATTTCTAATAGCCCCATTTCTAGTAGCCCCATTTCTAGTAGCCCCATTTCTAGTAGCCCCATTGCTAACAGCAACGTTAAACCGCATCATAAGCCGAAAGAAACCACGGTCATCATCGGCTATGATGTGCGCTGTGGTAGTGACAGTATGGCTCAGTCGTTGGCATCGATCCTACAAAAGCAAGGCCTCCAAGTGATTAACTTAGGGTTAATTACGACACCGATGATGGCATTTTGGACCGAGCAATACGCTGGACATGGCATCATGGTCACCGCCAGTCATTCTGCAAAAGGCATCTTAGGTCTCAAATGGCTGGTCGGCAATACTTCTCCTAGTGCTAAAGATATTCAGATGCTCTATCAAGATTTGATAGCGTTTGATACCAACCAACACCACAATCAGATCGACAGTAATAGTGACAGCCTTAAGCTTCCAAGTACTAGCCAAAGTAATGACAAACAGGCAACTTCAGTGCTATCGGTCATTGGCTTGCCGACTGACACTGTGGCAACGCCTTATATTGATGCCATTGCCGAGGTATTTGTCAGTATTTATCCCAAGCAAAACCTATCGGCTAGTAACAAACGAACCTTTAAAAAGCTTGATCTCACCATCGTTATTGACTGTATGCATGGGGCCACTAGCAGGATTGCCCTGCCCTTATTTACCACTTTCTGCCAGCGCGTCATCATCATCAATGACACCCCTGATGGTAACTTCCCCATGGGTAACCCTGACCCTACTGAGCCGAATCGATTGGCAGAGTTGCAACAAAATGTCATCGTTAATACTGCTGATATTGGTCTAGCATTCGACGGTGATGGCGATAGACTGATGATCGTCGACAACAGTGGTAAAATAGTCATGCCCGATCATTTGCTGTATTTGCTCGCCTCAGTCGCCATGAGCGAGCGTCCAGAGACATGGCAAACTCATACCTCGTCCCCGCAAGTGCTGTTCGATATTAAATGCTCACACCATCTGCCTATTCTCTTAAGCGATTTGGGAGCGACTCCGATCCTGAGTAAAACTGGCAGTAGTTTAATGCGTCAACAGCTACAGGCCGATGACAGTCAAATCTTATTCGCAGGCGAACTGTCTGGGCACTTTATTTTTAACGATGGTTATTTTACTGCTCATGATGATGCGATGTATGCAGGCTTGCGCCTACTACATTGGTTGGCCTATACAGCGACGCATCGTGACAAATCATCGGCTGCTGTTGGTTTATGGGGTGAGCCGATTGAGCAGTCACGCCCTATTCGCTTGACTGATATTACCCATCAATTACCGATGTTGGTCAGTACAGCAGATCATTATTTACCTTTACCCAGTAGAGCGCCTTTGCAGTGCCCAATCGTGCAGCAATTGGCAGAATTTTGTTGTTATTTGCAGTGTTTGGTTGCCGCACCTTCTGACGACCTCGACAGCACACTGACTGCGGCTTATGTCTCATCACAATGCACTTGTGTATCATCGAGCGTCAAGCAAACAACGTTAGCACAAGCAAAGCAGTTATTACCAAGCGGCACGCAGCTGACCTGTATTGACGGCGTGCGCTTAGATTTTGCTCATGGTTTTGGTGTATTACGCCAATCAAACACCAGTCATCATTTGACCGTGCGCTTTGCTGGTGACAGCCTTACAGATTTAAAAGACATACAAGCCCGCTTCGTCGCGCTGTGTCGCCCATTTGATAAACACTTGGCAGAGCAGATTGCAGCACTTCTCTCTGAATAGCTCTTTGAGCTGACTTTGATTGAATTAACTTTTTTCATTATCATCATTGCCTAGCCGCTGACATAAAATCTCGCTACCAATCCTTGTATAAATTGTTTTTTATCATTATAAAGACCAGCATATCTGAGAATAATTAAGGCGCGTTGAACATTCGACCATGGCACTGACAGAGACTATTTTTTAGACAGTTCGACGTTAAAACAGTAAGTTTAGTCATTCTAAGCGTCTATTTTTAACCATGAAATGGCAAAAAATAGACCTGTCTCTTCGAGCTGATGCGAAAACTGTCCTATGCTGCGTTGTAAACCTAGTTAAGGCATGAGCATTACCGTCGTTTTACGCCTTGTCTAGAACAGTTTTCGCAATCAGCAGTGCCTATTTGTGAATGTTCAACACGCCCTAAGATAAGCCTGTCTAACGATAGTCAGCCGTAATAAACCAACTTTTTAAACCCATCTCTTTTAGAACTAAATTTTAGGAGCTTGTCATGACGCTTAATTTGGATGAAGCCAAAAATACCGCTGAAGTATTAACCACAGCACTGCCTTATATCCAGCGCTTTGTGGATAAGCTCATTGTGGTTAAATACGGTGGTAACGCCATGACCGATCCTGAGCTTGAGAGTTCATTTGCTCGTGATATCGTCTTGCTAAAAACCGTTGGTATACACCCTGTCGTCGTACATGGCGGTGGTCCACAGGTAGACAATCTACTAAAAGAGCTCGGTCGCCAGTCCAACCGTATCGATGGTATGCGAGTGACTGACAAAAGTACCATGGATATCGTCGAGATGGTATTGGGCGGTAGCGTCAATAAATCTATCGTCAGCTTAATCAATAAACACGGTGGCCGCGCGATTGGTCTGACGGGTAAAGATGCCAACTTAATCTTAGCCAAAAAACTAATGATGGAAAAAATTGGCGCAGATGGTATCGCTGTGCCCATCGATTTAGGGTTTGTCGGTGATGTTGTCAGCGTCAATAAAGACGTGATTAATATGCTAATTGCTTCTGATTTCATTCCTGTGATTGCGCCACTTGGGGTCGACAGCGAAGGTAATACCTATAATATCAATGCCGATTTGGTCGCGGGTAAAGTTGCTGAATTTTTACAAGCGGAAAAGCTTATGCTATTGACCAATATCAAAGGGGTACTGGGTCGTGACGGTGAAGTCGTCACCGGGCTAACGCCAAAGAAAGTGGACAGCTTGATTGAAGACGGCACTATCTCAGGTGGTATGATTCCGAAAATTCAATGTGCGCTCAATGCGGTGCGCAGTGGTGTAAAAAGTGCGGTTATCGTTGATGGTCGTGTGCCTCATGCGACGCTGTTAGAGATTTTCACCAACGAAGGTGTCGGCACGCTGATTAGTCGTGAGATAGATTCTACGGTGATCTAACAAGCAACTAACCAAATCAGATATATGAAAAACGAAGCCCGAACCTAGACAATGCTAAGTTCGGGCTTTATTGATTGGATGGTATCAAATCATAGTCAAACAAGTTTAATAAGCGCAGAACTCTACGGCGCTATGACTACTATTGCCGTATACTTTCATATGGTGATTGCCTTTACGCTCGGTAAAATAAGAAGTGCTATCTTCGTAACGGTCACCATCGAGGCGACCATTTGGCCCTGTGACATAAGCAACATTGATACGATCATCACCCACATTGCGAATGACCAGATTTTGATCTGGTATGAGCCACAAGCGAAACACTTTACCATTTTTAATATTACCGGTAAAACTGCCGCAATAGCTGTTATCTGCAAAGGTAATTTTGGTAGACGAGTCAGCTGCTTGCACACTTGTAACCATTAAAGGGCTCACCGCCAACGCTGCCATTAACAATAAATTTTTCATAATCTTATCCTTGACTATTACAAACGAACAAACTTAATTCTACTAATAAGTAGCATAGTTTATAATTTGCCAAAGTGATAGCTTTTTATTGAAAATTTGCCTCAAATTCAGTGGCATCAAAGCCGCATAGCAGTATTTGCTGAGCTTGATTTTTATCGTCGATCTGACCTTCTACAATTGGACGTTTAATCATACTAGTATTTTCGACAAGTAAATCAATAGCATTATTTACATTATCATCAGCAGCTTGCTTTTGCTCATCAGTTAGTTTGCGCCATGTGGTGCCGCGCTTGTTGAGCACTTTATCAATACCTAACTCTTTTACCCAGTGCTCTACACTCTCTCTATCGATGCCCTGCTTTTTATAATCATGAAAATCATAACCTACATTCAGCTCATCAAGCTTAGTAAAAGCTTTTTTCATCGTGCTACAAGATTTGATACCGTAAATGGTGATGGTCATATAAGCTCCAAGTCAATTATCATTATTGTCTTTATTATACCTAACACTACCGAGCATGAGAGCGGAAACTTAGCCATCGTTAGTTTTTAAAACATCAAACATATCGAGCAAGCGCACCATCATATCGTCGCAATTTTTGCCAAATTACGCTATGCTATGGCATTGTGAAATTTCACCCAATTTATTCGTATTAATCAATTTTGAGCCGACTATGAGCAACGCCGTGACAGCAGAACCTTCTAATACTAATCATACCAATGACAGCACCTACTATCAGCCGCAGCTAATTGAAGCCGCGCAACAAGCCAAATGGGCAACGGATAAGCGTTATGAAGTGGGCAACGAGCCTAGCGATAAGCCAAGTCGCTATATGCTGTCGATGTTCCCTTACCCAAGCGGCAAGCTGCACATGGGTCACGTGCGTAACTATACCATCTCAGATGTGCTGAGCCGTTACTATCGCCTCAAGGGCTATGAAGTCATGCAGCCAATGGGCTGGGACGGTTTCGGCTTGCCCGCTGAAAACGCAGCTATTGCCAATCAGACGCCACCTGCCAAATGGACGTTCGCTAATATTGACAGCATGCGCGCGCAGCTAAAATTGCTTGGTTTGTCTATTGACTGGTCGCGTGAATTTGCCACTTGTAGCCCTGAGTATTATCAGTGGGAGCAGTGGTTGTTTTTACAGTTATACAAAAAAGGCTTGGTCTATAAGAAGCTGGCGACGGTCAATTGGGATCCGATTGATAATACAGTTTTAGCCAACGAGCAAGTCATCGACGGTAAAGGCTGGCGTAGTGGTGCAGCGGTCGAAAAACGCGATATCCCGATGTATTACTTTAATATCACCGATTATGCTGATGAATTGCTTGATGACTTGGATCAATTAGAAGGTCACTGGCCATCTGAAGTACTGACCATGCAGCGCAACTGGATTGGTCGTAGTGCTGGTATGGAAGTACACTTCCCTTATGAGCTTGCCGGCCAAGCCAATAGCTTAGACGTCTTTACTACCCGTCCCGATACTTTGATGGGCGTCACTTATGTAGCGGTTGCCGCTGAGCATCCATTGGCGCAGTATGCGGCTGAGCATGATGAAACGATTGCTGCGTTTTGTGCCCTTTGCAAAAAAGGCTCAGTCGCGGAAGCAGACCTAGCCAAAGCAGAAAAAATCGGTATGGACACTGGTCTCACCGTGACGCATCCATTGACTGGCGAAGAAGTGCCTGTTTGGGTTGCCAACTATGTGCTGATGAGCTACGGCTCTGGCGCAGTCATGGCTGTACCGGCGCATGACGAACGCGATTATGAATTTGCCGTTAAATACGACTTACCTATCAAACAAGTTATCCAGTCTCCTGATGGTCATACTGAGTCTGTTATCGCCGAAGCCAAAACAGATGGTTCTGAGCCAAATCTTGCCTATACTGAGCGCAACATTTTGATCAATTCAGGTGAATTTGACGGTCTAGACTTTGAGCAAGCGTTTGAAGCGATGCTAGCCAAACTTGAACCAGAAGAACTTGCGAAGAAAAAGATCCAATATCGTCTCCGCGATTGGGGCGTCTCTCGCCAGCGCTATTGGGGTTGCCCTATCCCAATGGTCAACTGTGAACATTGCGGCACCGTACCAGTCGAAGAGCAAGATTTGCCAGTAGTATTGCCGACTGACGTCGTCCCTGATGGTCGCGGTAACCCACTCAAAAACATCCCAGAGTTTGTCAATACCACTTGTCCTAAATGTGGCAACCCTGCTGAGCGCGAAACTGATACCTTTGATACCTTTGTGGAGTCGAGCTGGTACTATGCGCGTTTTGCCAGTCCAAATGACGCACAAAACATGGTCAACAAGTCTGCTGCCAATAAATGGCTGCCGGTCGATCAATATGTCGGCGGTGTAGAGCACGCGGTCATGCATTTACTGTATGCACGCTTCTTTCATAAGCTCATGCGCGATGAGTCACTGGTATCAGGCGATGAGCCATTTGCCAACCTTATGACTCAAGGCATGGTGCTTGCCGGTACTTTTTACCGTGTTAATGCCGATGGCAGCACGACCTATTACTTTGCAGAAGACATCGATATTGACTACAACGAGCGTGGTCAACCGATTAAAGCCATTTTAAAGTTAGATGGTCAGCCAGTGACTATTGGCAAAATTGAAAAAATGTCTAAGTCAAAGAACAACGGTGTTGACCCACAAATCACCATTGATAAGTATGGCGCTGACACGGTTCGCCTTTATACCCTATTTACTGCGCCTGCCGATCAAACGCTAGAATGGTCAGATGACGCGCTAAAAGGCCCTTATAATTTCGTTAAAAAAGTATGGCGCATTGCTACTGAGCACATGCAAGCGCTCACCGAAGCAAACCTAAGCTTTGAGACGCTAAACAATGCCGCCTTTAATACGGATGGCTTAAGTAAAGAAGCGAAAAACTTACGCCGTAAGACCCATGAGACTATTGCCAAGATTGATAGTGATTTGGGCGATCGTCTGGCGCTAAACACCCCCGTATCAAGCCTCATGGAACTTGCCAACGAACTTTCGAGCTTTAAAGCCGATAGTGAACAGGATCTACAAGTCCAGCACGAAGCGCTGATTGATTTGCTTATTATGCTATCAGTCTATGCGCCGCATGCGGGCGAGCATTTACTTGAGCAGTTAGGGCTCGATACATTAACCCTAAACTACCCAACCGTGGATGAAAGTGCGCTAGTACAGGATATGATCACGATGGTGGTACAGGTTAATGGTAAAATGCGCGGTAAGATGGATGTCGCGCCGAACAGCGACCCTGAACAACTAAAAGCGCAAGCACGCTCGATGGATAGTGTGGCAAAATTCTTGACCGGTGAAATCAAAAAAGAAATCGTCGTACCGAATAAACTGGTCAATATCGTGGTTGCAGGCTAGACCTTTTTAAACTTAGTGTTTTAAGCCTTTTTATCAACATAAGGATAGCGATTATGTCGTATAAGCATCGAGCTGTGCAGTCATCTCAAACAAAATTAAGCAAGCCAAATGGGCAATGCAGTATGGCAAAAAGGTCTAGTGGACAGAAGCTAGCGACAGCATTACTCACAAGCTTGCCACTGTTTGCTGTGCTTGGATCGACAGCAGCGCTGAGCGGCTGTGGCTTCCAGCTACGAGGTTATGACACGCCGATGCTATTTAATGTTGCTAAAACAGCAGTCATTATCGAAGACAATCGTACCTCCTTCCCACTAAAGTTACCATTGACACGACGCCTAGAGGCCTTGGGTGTCGAGGTGACTGATAATATGACCTTGGCTGATGTCACCAATAACAATAAAAACGCTACAGCGGAACCCATTGCCGCGATTAACGTCAATAATATACGCTTTAAGCGTTATGAATTGGTCGGCGTTTTAACAGAAATTCGCTTGGTAATATCAGCAGATGTCAGCTATCAAGCCTTACAAAACGGCAAAGTTGTGACGCTGACCAACCCCATCCAAGTTGAGCGCAGCTACCAGTATAATGAAGCATCGGTCAGTACCGATGACCAGCAAGGCGACCAAGTTCGTGACTGGCTCTATGACAGCTTGGCACGCCGTATCACTGATCAGTATGTCGCCATTGCTCTGCCTAGAGTCGCCCCTACCAGCGCCAATACACCATCACAAATAGGGTCAGCATCTACGGCAGTTATCGTACCAAACGCACCAAACCCTTAATATTTAGCGTACGGCATTCTGCACATCCATCCTCATAAACCTGTGTCCTCATTAGTCTATGCAAGATACTTTTATACAAGCCTATCCCAAACTACTACAGTCATCCGTGGCAGTAGCTGGCTTGTGGCTGGCACATGGAGATGAGCCCTTACTAAGTCAGTGGCTGATTGACGCCTTGCGTCCGCATTGGCGTGCACAAAATTACGCGATTAAACGTATAGAACTGATATCAGTTAAGAGCTGGCAAGAAGTACTGTCAGAGCTTGGCAGTCAATCTCTATTTGATGATGCTAGCGCGCTGATCGTGACCGGCAATCATAAACCAGACAAATCCGTTATCGCTGAGCTTGAGCGCTTTGCTGTTGAGGCACAAACAGGGGCGCACAGTCATAGCTTATTATGGCTAACGCCCAAACAAGACAAAAGAGCGCAAAGCAGCAAGTGGTTTGCGCCATTTTCTCAATACGGTCACGTCATTGATTGCAATTTATACAACGAACAGCAACGTCAGCAGCTGTTGCAGATTCAAGCCCAGCAGTTTGGACTCAGACTGTCACAAGAAGCATGGCAACTGCTCATGTCGCACACCGAGCATCACCTGTTAAGTGCTTATCAAACCTTATGGCGGCTGTCTTATTTATTTGCGCCGCAGTTGGATGCTAGTAGTCATGACGCAACTCACGAAGGCAGTAATCAGTCTACAACGACAGCGCCAAACGTAGCACTAGATATCAAGGATCTTCAAGCCGCCTTGGTCAGCGACGCCCAATTCAGTGTCTTTGATCTGTCCGATGCGATGCTGGCAGGCAATAGCGCACAAGTGGCAAAAATCATTTTTCAGCTGAAAGCCACTGATGAGCCGACGACCTTGGTACTGTGGGCAATCAGCAAAGACATGCGCCAAATCATACAATTAATGGATGGCCAAGATCCGCAAGCACTGGGTATTTGGCGTAGCAAGCAAGGATTATATCAACAAGCCTGCCGCCGCCAAGCAAAAGTGCAAACGGCTGAATGGCCTGCGCTGCTGTATCGTTGTGATCAAGCGATTAAGGGGCTCGTTCGTCAGCCAGCATGGGAGTTGTTATTGCAGGCAGCATTAGAGCTAGCAGGTAAGCGTTTATTTGCGATGCGCTAAAATTAGTCTGTCACCACCTTCTATTGTTTCGCTTATTAACCAGTTAACCATCTCCTCTCTTACTGACTTATAGGTTTAAACACTATAAGTCCAGATTTTACTACCCTATCTTGTTCTCCTATAATTTTCGCCTTATTGTTTTTAGTAAGCGTTTATTTTCTGTACCTATCTCTATGCTTAGCTACCTTAACCTTTCGTAAACTAATTAACATTCCCTTTTATAGATGAAGTCTCTACTATATCTACACTTGATTTAATTGTGATTGGATTGTTGTCATGCGCAAAATAAGCAAAAAGGCTGCTATCAAATGGGGTGTCATTACCTTAATTATCGTAGCATTAGGGGCTTTGGCCTATACTTTTTTAAAACCAGAAGAAACCACACCTAACTACTTAACCGCAACCGTTGAGGTCGGTGATATTGAAAACAATGTCATGGCATCGGGTAAAGTGAAAGCGTTAAATACCGTCGATGTAGGGGCACAGGTATCTGGTGAAGTAAAACGCCTGTACGTTGAAGTCGGCGATGAAGTGAAGCAAGGCGATTTGATTGCGCAGATTGATCAAGTGACTCAGAAGAATAGCCTGAGTAATGAACAAGCCACCCTTGAGCAAAGCGAAGCGGCGCTACAAAGTGCCCAAGCGGAATCGTTGAGCAAACAAGCCAGTCTAAAAAGTGCCTATGCCGATCTTGCCAGCCGTCAGTCTGAGCTCAAACAAGCCCAGTCTGATTTTGCGCGTTTGCAGAATTTAGTCGCGATCGACGCTATCTCGCAGCAAGAATACGACACCCAAGCGACCAGCGTTGAGACAGCAAAAGCAGCCGTTGCTAATGCAGCTGCAGCTATTGATACGGCAAAAGCAGCCATTGCGACTACTGAAGCCAATATCAATAGTCAGCAAGCAGCGTTACGCAAATCACGAACCAATGTGAGTACTGCTGAAGAAGACCTGAGCTATACCACGATTCGTGCGCCGATATCAGGTACTGTCGTTTCTATTACGACTGAACAAGGCACCACCGTGAATGCCAACCAAACGGCGCCAACATTGGTGACGCTAGCAGATTTATCGACCGTACGTATCAATGCACAAATCTCAGAAGCTGATGTCATTAACGTCAATGCTGGTATGCCCGCTTATTTCAATATCATTGGTAATCCAGATAAGCAGTATGATGCGACATTAACCGCTATCGAACCTGCCCCAGAGCAAATCAGTAGTACCAGCTCGACAGACGCTGCTATCTATTATGTCGGCTACGTAGAAGTACCGAACCCTGACCGCTTGTTTCGAATCGATATGACGGCGCAGATCTATATCATCGTTAACGAAGCCAAAAATGCGCTATTAGTACCGTCAACAGTGATACAAGAAAAACGAGCTAAAGGTAAAGAAAAAGGCAAAGCAGCCACGGGCAAATTTGTACGTGTATTAAAAGAGGACGGAACCGTAGAAGAGCGTACTGTAGAAGTCGGTATCGATAACCGAGTAAACGCACAGATCTTAAGTGGTTTAAAAGAAGGGGAAGAAGTAATCATCAGTGAAGAAAGCGGTAAGAAATCAGGTAGCGGCCGTATCCCTGGTGGACCTCGAATGTAACTTGTTCTTTGACTATGTTGAATAAAAAAGGGCCTGTTAAACATAGCAGCCCTTTCATAACAACACTATAACGCTTATTAGCCTTTATTAAAGATACTGCTATGACTATATCTCAATCTCCTAAACCGTCGACTGAAGATAACTCTGAAAGTAGCACGGCTCAAAACTTAGAGTCACACACTACTGCTAATCCTTCAAACAACTCAGATAACTTAAACAACTCAGCAAAAACTAAGACCGCTAACCACTCTGCATCAGGCAAGCCTATTATGGAGCTGTCTGGAATTATCAGAGAGTTCCCTGCTGGTGAGCAAACCATTCGCGTCTTGCATGATATCAATCTAACTATCAATCAAGGCGAAATGGTGGCAATCATTGGGCAGTCTGGCTCTGGTAAGTCCACCTTGATGAATATCTTGGGCTGTCTCGATCAGGCGACGGCTGGCGACTATAAAATATATGGTAAGTCAGCACGCAAGCTTGATGCTGACGAGCTCGCTGAACTACGCCGTGAACACTTTGGTTTTATTTTTCAGCGTTATCATCTGCTTGGTGACATTAGCGCCAAAGACAATGTAGCAGTTCCTGCCGTATATGCTGGCATGGATACCGAGGCACGCACCAATCGTGCTGAGAAATTACTAACTGACCTCGGCCTTGGCAATAAGGTCAATAACCGCCCTAACCAGCTCTCAGGTGGACAGCAGCAGCGTGTTTCTGTTGCTCGTGCACTGATGAATGGTGGTGACGTGATCTTGGCAGATGAGCCAACTGGTGCCCTAGACAGTAAGTCTGGCGAAGATGTCATGGCGATATTACATGACCTCAGCGCACAAGGTCATACCATTATCATGGTTACTCATGATCCAAAGCTAGCGGCACAAGCGGAGCGTGTGATTGAGCTAAAAGATGGCCATGTCATCGCTGACTATCAAACTGAGCATTACAAGCACACAGACAAAAAACCAGAGTCTATCCTTGGTGAACATCGAAAAAGTGCCTTTGGTAGCTTTGTTGATCGACTGCTTGAAGCGTTTAAGATGTCATTGCTTGCTATGCGTGCGCATAAAATGCGTACCTTGTTGACCATGTTGGGTATCATTATTGGTATCGCTGCTGTCGTGTCTATCGTAGGCTTAGGTCAAGGCTCTCAGCAGCAGATTTTGGCTAATATCAGCTCGTTAGGTACTAATACCATCACTGTCAATGATGGCTACCCTAGAGGCGACCCTAGACGCCGTTACAACGATGACAACCTGACACCAGAAGACGCAGAAGCGGTCGGCAATCAGCCATATATTATCAGCGTTAGCCCTCAAGTGAATGCCAACTCTAGTGTCCGTTATCGAAGTATACAAGAGGATGCCACGGTCAATGGCGTTGGTGAAGACTATCTAACCGTCACTGGTGAGACATTGGTATTGGGTCAAGGGTTTGATGCAAAAAGTATCACATTACGTAGTCAAGATATCATCATCGATGACAATGCCAAACAGACCTTTTTTGCAGATATTGATAATCCTGTTGGTGAGGTGATATTGGTTGGCAGCGTGCCCGGACGCGTGATTGGCGTACTCGAAGAGAGCGACGGCGGCTTTGGTCCCAGTGTGACGACGCCTACTATCTATATGCCTTATACAACAGTGATGTCGCGTGTTACTGGTAGCACCAATATTGACCGCTTTGTGGCGTTGTTAGATGATAGTATCTCCTCTAGTGCCGCAGAGACTGCCATTTCTGACTTGATAGAGAGTCGCCATGGCAAAGATGACTTTGAGTTACGTAATTCAGACTCTATTCGTCAAACGATCGAGTCGACAACAGGTACGATGACACTGCTTATCTCATCGGTCGCGGTTATTTCATTGATCGTCGGCGGTATTGGAGTGATGAACATCATGCTCGTCTCTGTCACCGAACGAACTAATGAGATTGGTGTACGTATGGCAGTGGGCGCGCGTCAGAGCGATATCATGCAGCAGTTCCTCATTGAGGCCGTTTTGGTCTGTATATTAGGGGGACTTATTGGTATTGGACTGGCCTTTGCCATTGGTGAACTGATTAATAGTGTGGGTGGTGATAATTTCAAAGTCATCTATTCATCGACTTCCATTATTGCCGCTTTTGTTTGTTCGACACTCATTGGCGTAGTATTTGGATTCTTGCCTGCCCGTAATGCCGCCAAATTGGATCCTGTAGAGGCATTGTCTCGATATTGACAACTAGACACCTGAGCATTTTGTCCAAGTATTCAGTACGAAATATCGAAGTAACGATAAAAAATCAAAGAAATACGCAGTTTTACGAGAGATTTACACTTTTTTCCTAATACGGGGTTGTAATTGTCTTAATTATATATATAATGTGCTCTCACGTTTAGGGATACAAACACTTTAAACGTTAGGGTTGTTAGCTCAGTTGGTAGAGCAGTTGACTTTTAATCAATTGGTCCCGCGTTCGAGTCGCGGACAGCCCACCATATTTAGTTTGATCTTTATTAATCGTTCTGCCCTATCCGGTAGTAGACCAATAAAGATAAGTTTAAAAGACATCGTTAAGATGTTTAGTTTTTAGAAAGTTCGTTACATAGGATTTTCTTTTGCAGAGTTAAAAAGCAAATGCTTTTTATACACTCTTCAGGGTTGTTAGCTCAGTTGGTAGAGCAGTTGACTTTTAATCAATTGGTCCCGCGTTCGAGTCGCGGACAGCCCACCATATTTAGAAAGCCCAGTCATTTTATGACTGGGCTTTTTTTCGACTGTCTTTTTATGAGTGTAGATTTATGAGCATTGATAGCTATCAATCACGCCTACGCTTAAAGAGTCTAAAGTTACCTCCTTTTCTCCATAGCAATTTATGCTTGATCGTATCCTTAATCGTACGTGGATGCTTGGGCGCTTGGGCAATAAAATGATCAAAATCTGCTGTGTCCATAGCCAGCTCTCGGCCATGCGCCATCATCACCATTGAGGGTTTCAAATCTCTTATCTTGTGTAAAGACTGGATGTATGTTTTAGGGTCATAGACAGGAAAGGGTGCAACGAATTTATGGCGTAGCTTGATGATCAAATCAGCTGTATATACTTGGCGGCTAGGCAGGTGAAATAAAGACAAATCACGATCCGTATGTCCCGGCGTTTCTAAAACTTGCCATTCATCAAACTTTGGCACAAGCTCACCATCTTTAACCGTGATATCTGGTTTCAAGCTTGCAGAATAATACAGGTTTTTAAATGGTCGACCTTGACGTCTGGCCACATAATATCCTAGGTTTATGTCTACGAAGTGCATCGCTCGCCCACCAATACCGCTATACCATTGCTTTTTTTTATCTGCTGAGACAATAAGACAGCCAGTCTCTTGTCGAAATTTATTTGCCCCGCCTGCATGATCAGGATGCATGTGTGTGACCACCACTACTCTTAGATCAGTGATCGGTCGCTTCAGCGTCGTTTTAATATAATCAAGCACCATCGTCACATCAGCACGGCAGCCACCGTCTAGCAGCATGATTTTATCCGGATATACCGCAAGGTAGGTACTCTGGATATAGCCTTCTAAACGTACGATTTCACATAAACTCATTGGTATTCCCTACCTCATTCATCGTTATTATTGTGAGGCTTTTATTCAATTTTATAGACAATCTTTAGTATAACGTCCGTCAGTTCAAAAAAAACGACTTTGAGTGAACGCTCGTGACTATATATGGAAGCAATGCGGCATACCGAGACGATGCGGCTAATAACTATGGAAAATCAATATTAACAACTGCATGCATAGTTTTATCCATGGCCACTCTCACTTTATTATCAAAAAGCAAAAACCCAGCACTTAGGCTGGGTTTAAGAAAATATTTAGTATTTAAAATAAATCGTAGTCGAGATTACCTACCTATTGATTATGCAAGGTCACGAACCTTTGGCTCACGTTCCCATAGACGAGACTTGGCATTGGTAATAAAGGTATCTAATTCAGCCAATGGCGTCACAAATTCATCTTTCTCAATAGGCAGCTTGCTTAAGATAAACTCATCGGTCGCACCGCAATAAGCAATGGCTTTGCAATGAGCATAAGCATCATTAAACCAATCTAGCGCTGCACTGTCTTTTGCTAGCTTCTTAGCCTGCTCTGGCATAATGATACTAACCACGGCATCAAACATCACTGACGGACCACCAGCGAGGCGCTCATCAGCTTGGATACGTGTACCATCATCCAACACAACTTCTTTATTAGGGGCGACGATTTTGACGCTAGCGCCTTGCGCTTTAGCAGCATCTTCGAACTTTTTAATTTCGCTACTATTAGAGCCTTCTGCGACCAAGATACCGATCATACGACCTTTTAGACTGTCAGGCGTCAGACCAATGGTTTGTAGTGCTTTAGAAGTCGCCATATCCTGTACAGGTGCAGCCGCGTCAGCAGGTTCTGGCAGTTCCATACCCAGCGCCGTTGCTACACGGTTGGCCAAATCTTCATCGATATGAATCAAATGACTCAGCATACGAGTACGTACATGTGCCGTATCTACTTTGCCCAGCTCAAATGCATAAGCAGAAGCAATATGCGCTTGCTCAATAGCCGTCTGACTACGGTAGAACATACGTGGCTGGCTGTAATGATCAGCGAAGCTCTCATCACGTACGCGACCTTTTACACCATCATCTAATTGCTCATGGAATGAGTTGAAACCACGTTTAGCGCTTTCACGAGGACGAGTTGGATCTAGACTTTGTGGCTCATAGAGTACACGTGTCTTAGGCACTTGCATCTGCATATGACCATCTTGCTGATTGTTAGCAAACGGACATTTTGGTGCATTAATAGGAATCTGGGCAAAGTTCGGTGATCCTAGACGTGATAGCTGCGTGTCTAAATAACTGAACAGACGACCTTGCAATAATGGGTCATTACTAAAATCAACACCAGGTGGCAGATGCGATGGGCAGAATGCTACTTGCTCAGTTTCTGCAAAGAAATTATCTGGATAGCGGTTCAATACCATCTTACCCACGACTTTCACTGGCACCAATTCTTCAGGAATCAGTTTAGTCGCATCTAAATGGTCAAATGGAAATTCGTTGGCTTCTTCTTCAGTAAATAACTGTACGCCAAACTCCCACTCAGGATAGTCACCATTGTTGATTGACTCAAACAAGTCACGACGATGATAGTCAGGATCAGCACCTGAGATTTTTACTGCCTCATCCCATGTGGTTGACTGTACGCCTAATACTGGTTTCCAATGAAAACGCACAAAGGTGCTCTTACCGTCTTTGTTGATTAAGCGATAGCTATGAATACCAAAGCCTTCCATCATACGTAGGCTACGTGGTAGACCACGATCACTCATCAGCCAAATTAGATTGTGCATGGTTTCAGGACTTAACGAGACAAAATCCCAAAACGTATCATGGGCAGACGCCGCTTGCGGAAAACCGCGATCTGGTTCTGGTTTTACCGCATGAATCAAATCTGGGAACTTCATCGCATCTTGGATAAAGAAGATTGGCATATTGTTACCAACGATATCCCAGTTGCCTTCTTCTGTATATATTTTCACAGCAAAACCGCGCACATCTCGTGGCGTATCTTTTGAGCCTTTATTACCCGCTACCGTTGAAAAGCGCGTAAACAATGGCGTTTGCTTACCTGTTTCGGTCAATACTTTGGCAGTCGTATATTCTTCTAGTGACTCTGTCAGCTCAAAATAACCGTGTGCTGCACTACCACGAGCATGGACGATACGCTCAGGGATACGCTCATGGTCAAAATGATTGATTTTTTCACGTAGCACAAAATCTTCTAACAGCGTAGGCCCACGTGAGCCTGTTTTTAGAGAGTTTTGGTTGTCAGCGATAGCCACACCTTGCTGCGTGGTCAATACTTTGGTGTCATCGCCTGCGCGTTGATGGGTTTCACCACCATTGCCACGTTCAGTATTCATGTCTTTGGCGGGGTCAGTATGATCGATATTATTATTCATAAAAAGTCCTAGCTAATGGATTAAGAGTGCTCTTTTAAACCTCTAAAAGAGTGCTTACACAGGTTTGATATCCTTTGAGAGAATGGTGACTTCATCTGTCAATTATTTGTTTGTGTCTTCAGCATTGCCTAGCGTTAAATTGATACCGCACTAAAATTCATAAAGGAATAATAGGCTTAGGACTTATACTACCCAAAAATTAAGTCAAATATAGTTGCGTATATAGTAAACCTTGTTGATGTTTGGTTAAGGTTTACAGTCGCTATGAACCAGCATTTTAGAAGGCCTTAAAGGAGCATCAACGTTAACAATAGAATCTTGTAATGTAGTTATTCTTTAAGGTATGCTTTTATGAAGTACCAGAGACTATCGATAAATAAATTGGCATGGTTCTAGCTTTACATTTATCTTTTTTATATCGTTGAATTCAAATAATTCCGAGACAAGAAAACCGAGCGCAAGTTATACATTAGTATGCTTAGCGAGGATGATGATGTAGCGGATTTATATGAATTTGACGATGCGACTACTTTTTATATAACTATAAGGCGATCCATTATGCTACCAACTCTAAGCTCTCCGACTAAAAAACCTTACCGCTCATTACTGGTGGGCGCGTCAATGGGTCTAATGGCATTGACTGTCAGTCAAACGGCTGCCGCTATTACGACCAAAAATGTTACCTACACGGTAGATAACCAAGCATACGAAGGCTATTACGCTAAAGCGGATAAGCCCAACGCCCCTTTTATTTTGCTCATTCATGATTGGGATGGATTGACAGATTATGAGCGCAAACGTGCTGATATGTTAGCGACTGAAGGTTACAACGTACTAGCGGCAGACATGTTTGGACAAGGCATTCGCCCCACGTCTATCGAAGAAAACAAACGCCTAACTGGTGAGCTATATGATGACCGTAATAAAATGCGTCGCATATTAGCAGGCGCATTAACAGCCGGACAATTACAAGGCAATGATGTGCGTAAAGGCACTACCATGGGGTATTGTTTTGGCGGTACAGTTGCGTTAGAGCTAGCACGCTCAGGCTTTGAGCAAAAAGCATTTGTCCCTTTCCACGGTGCCTTTGATGTGCCAACGGGTCAAAGTTATGACAATACCACTGGAGAAATCCTAGTATTCCATGGCTCAGCTGACCAATCTGTCTCTCTAGAAAGCTTTGCGACTTTGGGTAAGACCTTAGAAGCCGCCAAGATACCTCATGAGATGGTGACATACAGCGGCGCACCACATGCCTTTAGCGTGTTCGGTAGCGATAGATATGATGCCCGCGCCGATGAGCGCTCTTGGAAACGTTACTTGGACTTCTTAGCAGAAGAATATAAATAGTCTAACTGTACAAATCAAATAAGTAATAATATAAGCAAGCCCAAAAAAAGACACCTCAATAAGATCTTATAACGATCCATTGAGGTGTCTTTTTTTTATTTAATTTTTGCTGACGCTTTAAAAACTTAGTACTTTTGAAATACTAACAGTTGATTATTGGCAGGCATCGCATACGTTTTGCATAGCAGTAGATGATGCGTGGTTGCCAAGCTTACAATATCTTCTTTATCACGAATACCACTATCAAGATTGCCTGCTCTCAACATCGCATCAAATCGCTGATTGCCCTCACTGGTATATTTGCCATTTTCGTTAAATGGGCCATATACAATCAGCTTTCCGTCAGTAGGTAGCGCATCGCCCACCAATGCAAATAACCGTTTAACCAAAGCCCAACTAATAATATGCAAAGTATTTGCCGTAAATATCACATCATAAGGTTTGGCTATATCACTATTATCTAAATGACTACTAACAGGTACTGAATCATGCACCAGATCAAACACCAGTGGCAGATATAAATTGGGCGCAGGATAGGCATTATGCCAAGCTGCTATATGACGATGATTACTAATAACATCGCTGGTTTGCCATTTGAGATGAGGTAAGTTTGATGCAAAATACACGCTATGCTGACCCGTTCCAGAGCCAATCTCTAGTACATGATTAAAGCCTTGTAGCTCACTTTCTAATAATTCGAGGATAGGCTTTTTATTATTCTCACACGCTTGAGAAAACGGCAATGCAGAAATATCCACTTTATTATTTAGATTGTCACTATTTAGATCAGCGTCATGCATCACTACTCTCTCCAGACCGTCTATTATTTTCTTAGCATTGATTTCGATAGATTAATGAGCATTATCAAATATTAACTCAGTCATCGTATCTCACTATTAGTAAATACCCGCCTCTACCCCAGCTGCTAGCGTCATAGCAAGCTCTTCTACTTGCTCAACAAAGCTATCTTGCCAATCACCTTGTAGTATCAGCGCCTCTTGGATCCATGACCAACGCAGTCCCGTCGTAATCGTTTTCATCGCAAGCTTAGTACCCGTACCATCATGGCCTGCTCGTATATACAACGCAAAGGGCATACCTTGCTTTTCTTCTAGCACAGGATAATAGCAACGATCAAAAAAGTCTTTGGTAAGCCCTGCCATATATGCTAGATTTTCAGTCGTACCTAGTAGTAGCGCGTCAGCTGCCAACACATCTTCAGGCTGTGTATCCTGTGGTGATTTCAAAATGACGTTGATATCTATATCAGGATGATTGGCACCGTCGAAAGCTGCCTGCGCCAATTTCTGAGTATTGGGCGATGGCGCGTGAGCGACGATAAGTAGCGTTTTAACAGCCATAGTAATCACCATATCAAAGCGGTTTTGCACATCTAAAAGTAATGTTCTGAGTAATATCAGGATGAATACTCTTAGCTACCGGACAAGTCAGGGCAGTGTTATAAAATATCGTTTGCGTTCTATCATCAAGTTCACGGTTGAATTTTACAATGATATGTATTTCACTCACTCGTCTTGGGTCAGCAGCCATAACTTTGGTTACTTCAGCGGTAGTACCTGCAATATCAATATCCATATCCATATCCATATCCATATCATGGGCTTTAATACCGACAATCGTCAACATACAACTGGCTAAACTCGTCGCTAATAAATCAGTCGGAGAAAATGCCTCGCCTTTGCCGTGATTATCAATTGGCGCATCAGTGATAATCTCATTATTTGATTGCAAGTGAATCGCGGTGGTACGTAGATCACCTTGATAAGTTACTTTTGAAGTTGTCATAGGGTTCTCTTCTGTAATTCTATTTAATATTTATAATGTATTTGCACCTTTTAATGCCCACACAATTACACCATCTCTCTCTAGCTTGAGTTGACGACCTAACTCAAAATTAGGACACATAAAAAGCACAAATTTTAATAAGGCATTAGTTTCTAATACCTTATTAATATCTTTCTTAAGCTTCTGATTACTTGTAGGAGCCACTGCAGCAAAAACTTCAGCAGCTAATCTACCACATTCTGATTCAATATCTGAACCTGAAGCAGTTCCAAGATTAAGTCTAAATGGAGCTAATTCTGGGTATTCAGTAAATAGAAGTTCCAATGCGTAAAATGAGGCTAAATAAGTAAAAGATTGATTAATTTGCTCGACTATATTCAGTTCACGCTTAGAATCTAAAGGATCAAAACCTATACCGCCAAACTTCATTTTTGAAAAGAACGTTTGTGAGGTGTTTTCATTAATTTCAGAGCTAATCTGCAATAGAGTTTTATCCATTGATTCATACAATTTTTTCTCAAGTTGCTTAAGCTCTTCAATATTATCTACTGTGAAAGATTTAAGCATAAAAGGGTTACATAGCAAGATTAAACTGAAGAGTTTGATCATGGCTCAGATTGAACGCTGGCGGCAGGCTTAACACATGCAAGTCGAGCGGAAACGATGATAGCTTGTATCAGGCGTCGAGCGGCGGACGGGTGAGTAATTCTTGTACTCTACCTTTACGACACAATCATTACCGACTGCTTCAAATATTTTTATCAGTTGATCTAAAGATAACATATAAAGCTTTTTGTTTTTATCAATATCCGAAGTGAAAATAATACCATCGAATCCACCACTTTGGTTTATGCAAGGATTAAAAATAAAACTATGCATAACTCTACTCGCAATAAACCATAGGTCTCGCTTTTCTAACTGAGGTTTACTTAAATTATATAACTCATCTATCTTATAGTTATTTCGCCAAGTAACATTATCACCTACATATGAAAATCAATCTAGATCGTACTTTTGGTTTTTAAGGCTACTAGTAATTTTAGTTTCTATCTCTAATAATTTCCTAATCGAATAAAAACCGATAAAAACAGCTTGTTCAATTTTTACATATAATTCTTCATTGATTTCTTCGAGAGCTTCACACTCTTTAAATTTTATAACGCTTTCTAAAAGAGGTTGCTTCCAATAATAACTTTCGTGTATCACAGCGCTTCCTTGTAGATTTAGTATCATAGCAATTGATACAGTAATAAGTTGATTAAATCAAGTCAGACCTAAAACCGCACCCAAAAGAAAACCCCCTGTGACTTATGTCACAGGGGGTTTAGCTTTTGAATAGAGAGCTGACGATGACCTACTCTCACAT
>NZ_JAGKSC010000008.1:0-111895 GCF_017942195.1 Psychrobacter sp. K31L
ATACCGCATCACTCGATTGCTATTTTAACCAGTAGCCGCGCTGATATTGAAGATCCGCGTGTACAAAAGCTTGCTGATGATATTATAAAAGCGCAAAAGCGTGAAATCGCTGAGATGCAAGCGCTTATCACAGATCTAGAGTAAAAGATTATAAGAGTGTTTTAAACTAAGGAAATAGTAATCTATCGAATGGTTACAGTACTCATGTAGGTCCCTTCACTCAAAGTTCTCATCCACCGCAGATTCAAAATCCTACTAGTCAAAAAGGTAGTGAAAGGATTAATAGGCATGGAACAAAACAGAACGACTCGTTATCAGCAAGATAGCCTAACCTTATCAGGCACAGTTATGCTAGGTACCGGTGTCATGATTGGCGCCGGTATTTTTGCATTGACTGGGCAGATGGCTCAGATGACAGGTTCGCTTTTCCCATTGGCTTTTTTGGCTGCTGCAATCGTTGTTTCTTTTAGTGCCTATTCCTATATCAAAATATCTAACGCCTATCCGTCAGCTGGTGGTGTTGCGATGTACTTGCATCAGGCATACGGAGATCGTTTGCCAACCGGGTTTAACGCCTTACTGATGTATTTTTCTATGGTTATTGCACAGAGCTTTCTGGCTCGGACGTTCGGGTCATATACGATGCAGCTGTTCGGTGGTGATGATAGTGGCCGTATGGTGTCCGTCCTTGGCGCAGCACTTATTCTTGCCGCATTTCTAATTAACCTACTCAGTAATCGTTGGATCCAAGGGGTCGCCTCCTTTATCGGTATCCTAAAGATTGTCGGTATTCTCGTTTTTGGATTGGTAGGTGTATGGCTGGCCGATAGTCTTGCAGTTGACTCTTCTACTTTAGGCGATGCGAGTACCGTTGGTAATTTTCTTGGCGCAACGGCGCTAGGTATACTGGCATTTAAGGGCTTTACCACAATAGCTAATAGTGGCTCAGAGGTAAAAGATCCACATCGTAATGTTGGTCGGGCTATCGTTATTTCGATTGCAATCTGCGTAGTGATTTATACACTTGTGGGTTTCGCTGTAGCAAGCAATCTATCTCTTGCCGAAATTATTGAAACCAAAGACTATTCCTTGGCTGCTGCCGCACGGCCAGCGCTTGGCGATTATGGTCTGTGGTTCACAGTGGTAATCGCAATGGTAGCTACCGCTGGCGGTCTCCTTGCTAGTATCTTTGCAGTATCGCGGATGCTTGCTATGTTGACCGAAATGAAGCTAGTACCCCATCGTCATTTAGGGATACCAGGAAGCGTTCAAAAACACACGCTCGTCTACACCGTAGTTCTAGGATTGGCTTTCACGACATTGTTTGATTTGTCACGGATTGCAGCGCTTGGGATTGTTTTTTATCTAATCATGGATATCGCCATTCATTGGGGTGTTCTGCGATACCTTCGGCAAGATGTGAAAGCTGTGATATGGGTACCGGCAGTGGCCATACTTCTTGATCTTTTGGTTCTCGGGGGCTTTGTCTGGATTAAACTGAATTCAGATCCATTTGTGATTGGCGTGGCAATTGTCACTATTATAGTGATTGCTGTGGCTGAGCAGATTTACCTCAAGTCGTCAGCAAGGAAAAAGGCTATAGAAAATGATGCGCTTGCACACCAGCATTGACAATAACATTACTAGCTGTAGGGATATGCTATGATGAATGAAACAATGATGCAAGGCATGGGCTGGGGCGGTGTGATTATCTGTATGCTATTTGCTGTACTGTTTCTCACCGTGCTCGTGTTGGCTATTATGGCAATTCTGAAATATTTGCGCAAAGAAAGCAGGGAAAACGCGTTGTGAATGAACTATTTGAACACGCTGGCGCCTGGGGCATCGCGCTAATTGTTATTGTTTTGATTTCTTGGTTCTTTTACCGTTATTTCGCACCGAAGAACTGGCGTGAATGGGCTGGAGCCGGCGTAGTTCAGGCTTTTATTATTGCGCTCTACGCAGAGATGTATGGCTTTCCGCTCACCATTTATTTATTGATCCGTTTCTTTGGTTTGGATAGCGAATATGTCAGTGCCAGTTTATGGTCAACTCTTGTTGGTCTAGGTGAGACGGGCATGATGATCTCAATGCTACTTGGCTATGCTATTGCATTTTTAGGAGTTGGTCTTTTTGCTCAAGGTTGGCGCCAAGTCCATAAAGCACGGGTCGAAAATCGCCTAATGACTGAAGGACTTTATGCCTACGTGCGACATCCCCAGTACACTGGGCTGTTTATTGCGCTATTTGGGGAAGGCGTAGTGCATTGGCCAACGCTATTCTCAATCATTCTATTTCCAGTGATCATACTAGTGTATACATGGCTCGCTCGACGTGAGGAACAACATATGCTCGAAACATTTGGTGAAGACTACCTTGCCTATAAACGGCAAGTGCCGATGTTCATCCCCCGTTGGGGACGTTGGCGCCAGCTGGCTGCCGCCTCACAAGTTAAAAAGTGATGTCAATTCAGCATGAAAATTTAACTCACACCAAGTGTTTATAGTTGAAATAGATAATCAAACGGTCGGTGAGCTAGCATGGAATGTGTTTTGCAAAACTAAGGAGAGTCAAGATGAACGAAGTGAATTCAAAAGCGAATACTTTAGGAATTGGCTCTGTGGGCAACAGTGTGTCTCTGTTTCTGCTCATCAGCTATCTCTTGTGCATAGGCTTTGGCCTACTCGCACCTGAGCAGATAAGTATGCATGAGGCTTGGGCACCGCTGCTACCTGGTTTTGAATGGCTGACATGGTCAGGTTTCCTAATTGGATTTGTTGAATCCTATCTTTATGGTTGGTATTTCGCGATTGTGTTTGTACCGCTATATCGCTGGTTTGCCAAAGCACGATGAGTTTAGCGTAGCCATTGAATCTTCGGCTCAGATAGGTCAGCTATGCTGAGAACGACGAATAGTGCGCCAATCTTGGATGGGATCAAAAGCTGGCGACTTAGCCCTAAACTATCATTGCAATCAATAACGGGAACATAGTCATGAAACACGATACGACAAAAAATACTTCGAACAGCGAAGACCATGATTGCTGTGACGGTACAGTGAATACAGGCATAGAACCTAATAAAGATACCACTTACGATAAGGTGCCAACTGGCTATAGCGGAACCGTTTATACCTGTCCTATGCATCCTGAGGTCAGGGATACTGAAAAGAGTAATTGTCCGATATGCAAAATGTCTCTTAAACCTGAAGACACTGTTGCCGAGATGGTAGCAATGAAAGATGACCATGCAAGCTGCCATAGCGCGTCAAATACCGATGCCCATTCTACTGAAGATAGTAAGTACGATAAAGTACCAGAAAATTATAGCGGAACCGTTTATACCTGCCCGATGCATCCTGAGGTCAGGGATACTGAAAAGAGCGATTGTCCGATATGCGGCATGTTCCTTAAACCTGAAGACGAGGTTGTTGATGAAGACAGTCATGCAAGTTGTCATGGTCATGGAGCGGATACTTCTAACAGCACTGATGTAAAATCTATCAAAGGCGGTAAATACGACAAAGTTCCTGCTGATTATGATGGCACGGTCTACACCTGTCCTATGCACCCTGAAGTCAGAGATGTTGAGAATAGTGGCTGTCCAATATGCGGCATGGCACTTGAGCCTGAAACGCTTACTATCGGTGAAGAAGATACCTCAGAGCTCGATGATATGACTCGTCGATTCTGGGTTTGTATAGTACTGACTGTACCGCTATTAATATATGTGATGAGCGGTATGTTTGACGTAAACGTAGTTAATTTCAGTCAGTATGGTATCTCATCACAGATCTTACAATGGGCTGAGTTAGTGCTTGCGACCCCTGTCGTGCTTTGGGGCGCCGCCCCGTTTTTTGTCCGTGGTTGGCAGTCTATAAAAAGCCGCAATCTCAATATGTTTACTTTGATTGCGATAGGCGTAGGTGCTGCTTATATTTTTAGTATTGTCGCGACCTTTTTTCCCAATATTTTCCCAGACAGTTTCAGAGACGCTAATGGTCAAGTCGGTGTGTATTACGAAGCGGCAGCTGTCATTGTAACCTTAGTACTTTTGGGTCAAGTATTAGAGCTCAAAGCCAGAAGTCAAACTTCAGGCGCGATTCGAGCATTGCTTGAGCTCGCACCGCCGACTGCAAGACGTGTCGATGAAAATGGCAACGAAGTCGAAGTCTCGCTTGATGAGGTCGTCACTGGCGATAAGCTACGGGTTAAACCGGGTGAGAAACTACCCGTAGATGGTACAGTGATCGATGGCAATAGTAATGTTGATGAATCAATGGTAACGGGTGAGCCAATCCCTGTATCAAAAGCACAAGGAGATACAGTCACTGGCGGTACGGTGAATGGCACCGGAACACTATTGATCGAAGCGGTCAATGTTGGAGCAGATTCGGTATTATCCAAAATTGTACAAATGGTTGCTGAAGCTCAGCGTAGCCGCGCACCTATACAGAAATTGGTAGATAAGGTAGCTGGGTGGTTCGTACCGATTGTGCTTATCTGCTCCGTCATTACCTTTATTGTCTGGGCGATATTCGGCCCTGAGCCCGCTATGGCTTATGCTTTGGTTAATGCGATTGCGGTACTGATTATTGCTTGTCCTTGTGCCCTTGGTCTGGCGACGCCGATGTCAATCATGGTTGGTACTGGCAAAGGCGCACAAAACGGCGTCCTCATCAAAAATGCTGAAGCGTTAGAGAGTATGGAAAAAGTCGATACTATTGTCGTCGACAAGACCGGAACATTGACCGCTGGTAAGCCCGAGCTTACTGCAATTGACGCGCAGGTAGGTCAAGATGAAGACGAGTTCCTCGCATTGGTAGCCGCAGTAGAAAGTGCCAGCGAGCATCCTTTGGCAGAAGCTATCGTTAGAGCGGCTCAAGAAAGATCACTCATTATTCCTAAAGCTACTGACTTTAATTCGACTACTGGCGAAGGCGTACAAGCCGTGGTCGATGGTAAGAACGTCGCTATTGGTAACTCTAAGCTTATGGAAAGCCTAAATAGTTTTGATAATGAGCTGTCCATTAAAGCTGATGTCCGTAGAAAAGACGGTGAAACGGTAATGTTTGTGGCTATAGATGGTAAAGCTGCTGGTATTATTTCAGTTGCTGACCCTATTAAACCAAGCACCAAAGAGGCTATTTCACTGCTTCATGACGCGGGACTAAAAGTCGTCATGCTAACGGGTGATAACGAAAAAACCGCGCAGGCAGTCGCCAATAAATTAGGTATCGATGAAGTCCATGCCGACGTCTCACCAGAGGACAAAAACCGTATCGTCAAAGAGATGCAAGATAGCGGTAAATTGGTAGCAATGGCAGGTGACGGTATCAACGATGCGCCCGCACTAGCGCAGGCGAATGTTGGTATCGCTATGGGTACAGGAACAGATGTGGCGATGGAGAGTGCGGGTATTACCCTGCTAAAAGGTGATTTAATGGGTATTGCTAAAGCTTATAAGCTTAGCCACGCCACCATGCGCAATATCAGACAGAACCTGTTTTTTGCCTTTATTTACAATGCACTTGGTGTCCCAATTGCCGCAGGTGTGCTCTATCCCGTATTTGGGCTTCTACTTAGTCCAATGATAGCAGCGGCAGCTATGAGCTTGTCGTCATTCTCGGTGATTGTTAACGCGCTTAGACTACGTAGGTTAGACTTGTGATATGAATGTTAGGAAAAATTGTCAAAACGTAATGCCCAATACGGGTTTTATTAGAATTTAAAAATAAGGATATCGTTATGGGTAGTTTTTCTATTACACATTGGCTGATTTTATTGGTTGTGGTGGTGGTCGTATTTGGCACCGCTAAGCTTAAAAATGCTGGTAAAGATTTAGGCGGTGCAGTAAAGGGTTTTAAAGAAGCAGTCAAAGATGAAGAAACCGAGCGTGCTCGCAATAATCGTTCACTTGACCATGAAAATAGTACGCCAGCTACAAGTAATGATTTAAATACGCAGGTAGGGGCTCAGGCTGATGGTACAGAAATCAGCCCTGTCACCACTGATGATCAGCACAAAGTATGAAGCGAGCCGCTTATAATTAGCGGCACTAAATAGTCTTTTAATATATGTGACTGTTATGTTTGATATCGGATTTTCCGAGTTACTCTTGTTTGGCGTCATAGCCTTAATCGTATTGGGCCCAGAAAAACTGCCGCAGGCCGCGCGTACGGCTGGGCAATGGTATGCCAAACTGCGCCGTACAGTATCCACTCTACAGTCTGAAATAGAAGCTGAGCTTGATCTGGCTGAAACGCGCCAACAAATGCAAAATGAGCTTGCAAAAATTCGTCAGACTGAGTCAGATATGAAGCGTGAACTAGCAGAGATGCGCGGTAGTATGCAAAAGTTTGAAGACTCGCAGAACCAAAGCTTAGATGCTTCACATCAACCAATCACCTCTTATGATAAAGAGCATCAACCGAATACTTCCTCCTCGTTCATTAAACAGGAGGCGGATCAGTGAGCCTATTTGAAAAGCGAAAAAGTCGACAAGAAAAAATCGCTGCTACGGAACTTGAGGCGCCAACAGATACAACACAGAATAATGAGTCTGGAGATAGGTTAGGTACGCTCAGTGATATGCCTATTACCGAACATTTAATAGAGCTGCGCAAGCATCTCATCAAAATATGCGTGGCCGTCTTAATTATATTCTTAGTATTGGTAGGATTTTCACGCGAGCTTTATAATCTTTTATCAGACCCATTAGTGGCTCAGTTACCCATCAATTCGACCATGATTGCCACTGATATAACGTCAAACTTTATGGCTCCCATTCGCTTAACGATATTCGTCGCCGCATTTTTAGCAATGCCTTATATCTTGTATCAAATTTGGTCATTTATAGCTTCTGGCTTATATAAAAAAGAGAAGAAAATTGCTATTCCTGTGCTGTTGTCTTCGATATTTCTATTTTATACGGGGGTTGCTTTTGCCTACTTTGTCGTGCTCAAAGGTGTATTGAAATTTTTTATCCTATTCGCGCCGCAGAACGTTATACCGATGACCGATATTGATAGTTATCTGAGCTTTGCCCTCAAGTTGTTTATGGTGTTTGGACTGACTTTTGAGATTCCAGTGGTTACCTTACTACTGATAATGGTTGGAATCGTTTCTACTCAGAATTTAGCAGACAAGCGTCGTTATATTATTGTCGGCTGCTTTGCGGTTGCAGCGGTAGTAACACCGCCTGACGGCATATCTATGCTATTGCTAGCGATTCCGATGTGGCTACTGTTCGAGTTAGGTTTGTTTTTAGCAAAAATGTTAATCAAAGAAGAACATAAAACTGTCTAACCTCGCAAAATAGCTATAGCGCACAATGACTATTTTATAAAACAACTATAAAAACAACCTTATCTTAAACATTTCAAATACCTTTTTTACTTTGGCTGTCTTCTAAACCTTATCAGCATACCCACTAAACTTAGTAATGAGATTTAAATGGAACACCTAAGCAATAACCAAGATAAAGTGAATGACAATCTTGCAGATCAACTTAATAAAGAGTGCTATTGCCGTACTTTAGATCGTAAAGTACTTAATATTATCCTTCAAAATCAATTGTCAGACACTAGAGACAACCCAATAGGAGCTAATGAGCTTAATAAGATTTTTTCAGCAACACCGGTGTTTGTCCCTAAAACAGAGATAGAGACAATGGTGCGAATCGTCGCAGCTATTGAGTCGGCTGCTAAACTTCCATCTTACCAACAGCAAGTATTGTCATGGGCACCCAAAATTGCTGCTTTCGATCCAGGGCCAATAGGAGCCTTTATGGGTTATGACTTTCACTTAGGTAGCGATGGCCCTCAACTTATTGAGATCAATACTAACGCTGGAGGCGCATTTTTAAACGTAGCACTTGCCCGCGCACAAAAACAATGCTGCCACCCTTCCGAGCAAAGTGCTGAGACTACTAAAATGCTTGATGGGTTTGAAGAAGCCGTCACTAACATGTTAATACAAGAGTGGCAGCGACAATCGGCTACTGCCATGCCTAATCGCATAGCTATTATCGATAATGATCCCAAAAGCCAGTTCATGTATTTAGAGTTTCAGCTGGCTTGCCGACTACTTCAAGCTAAGGGCATTGATACTGTTATACTTGATCCGTCTGAACTTAACTATGTTGATGGCAAGCTGACAGCGCATGGTAAGCCCATTGATATGATCTATAATCGGTTGGTCGACTTTGCATTTGAAAACCCTAATCACGCCGTGCTTAAAAGTGCCTATCTAGAGGATGCTGTGGTGGTGACACCCAATCCCCATGTGCATGCTATATTTGCGAATAAGCGTAACTTAGCCTTACTATCCGATCCGCAGACATTGCGCGCTTGGGGACTAGATGAGGCTGCAGCGAGGTACCTTGAAAAGTCTGTACCAAAGACTAAGCTTGTATCAAAAGACGAGGCAGCAGAGTTGTGGCGTACTCGGCGACAGCTGTTTTTTAAGCCAGTTGCTGGTCATGGAAGCAAAGGGGTCTATCGCGGTAGCAAGCTGACTCGACGCGTTTTTGAGAACATTCTGGATGAGGATTATATCGCACAGACCTTTGTTCCTGCAGGAGAGCGATCAATAAAAATCGATGATGTTGTGACGACCAAAAAGGTAGATATACGTCTCTATACCTATGCAGGACAGCTGTTACTAACTGCTGGGCGTATCTATCAAGGTCAGGTGACTAATTTTCGTACACCAGGGGGTGGATTTGCGCCTGTTTTCCAAGTGTAATGGTGTAGTGAACTAAATAGCACCAACTGCCTTTAATGCTAACCTCTATTACTTGGATATCTGCCAACCTAAGAACATCCATTTGACAGTGTAGATTAACAGTATCGGAATGACCACCCACTGAACGAGCGGCAACGCACCTATGCTTAGTAACGGAACATCAGGCATCAGCCCACTATAATTCCACCTTTGGCCAGCGCCAGTTGCCCAGTATTCAAAGAGTATTGTTATGGTCAGGCCAACGGCAAGGTATATCGATAAAGTCGACAGACGCCACGGCTTTGCAATCCAGAGCCAATCTTTTACAAACAATGCCGCAAGCACGTAAGCGCCAAAAGCAATATTGGCATCACCGACGGTCGCACGCGTACAAAGCCAAACCACGTCCCAGTGTCTCGCTTCGGCCATACCGGAGAAGAACGGTACCTGTGCCATCTCCCAAAAAAAATGGAGAAAGAAACCTACGCACCATATCATTAGGGCAAGCACAGCTGATGTTGCTGCTCGGCGGGATTGGCTTACAAGAGTCATCATTCCTCCAAAAATAGCCATAGCAATAAATGCAGTTCTATGTTTACTCGTTCGTTATTACTAGACCGAAACGCCGCTTACTGGCGTCTCCCAACGGCAGATTAGTATGTTGCCTGCTGCGCGTGTTTATCAAGGTCAGGTGACTAACTTCCGTACACCAGGTGGTGGATTCGCGCTTGTCTTTCAGGTGTGAAGGTATACCTCAGATCGTGTATGATACTCTTAGAACACTTTTTAAAACACCCTCTTAGTTCGGAAAAAGCGATGAGTCAAACCGTTATCCATTATTTTCTACATTTTGGCATGCCGTTGATCATCGCCTATATGTTTTTTCGTAGTGACTATAAGCGAGTTTATTTGATTCTATTAGCAACCATGCTAGTTGATTTAGATCATCTGCTAGCGACACCTATCTTTTCGCCCAATCGCTGTAGTATTAATTTCCATCCGCTACATACTTATTATGCGATGGCAGTATATGCGGGCATGTTGTTTTTACCAAAGCCCTATAAGGTAATTGGTTTAGGATTATTACTGCATATGTTGACTGATTTAAATGACTGCATAATGACTGCATAATGATTGTCCACAGTGCTTGAGTGAGGCTCCTGCCCTTGAGTTGGTAGCATGGTTAGGCAGAGCTATTAAGTTTTAATACGGTTGGGACTACATCCCTTTGTACCTCTCTCACAAATCATCTCTTTAATGACTCCTAGAAGTAGATATATCGCTATCCAATCCTGAATAAGTCTTCGCATTAGACAGCTTGTGTTCCAATTCGAGGATTGAGTTTGTCTAGCTTGTTACTCTAAGCTTAGTGAGATAGCTCTGTTTCTAATCAGGTATAGCGGCAAGAACTAACCGCTACTTCTGCAGTTTAGTATGACTATTCAATGTGCCACGTGTTGTATCAAGCAGATCGGCGACGTTATTTAATAAAATATAGTCTCTTTATCAACAAGAAAGGAATTTAAGCTATATCATTGATGATATTAGACAGATAAGTGGTTATGCAAGAGACGTGGGTATACTAGATAAGCTAGGCTACCATACGGTAGAGGAGCAGTCATCAAAGGTTGTTAGTTGCGTTGTTATCTACACTGATCAAGATAAGGGAAATAAGCTACCTATAGTTTAACTGCTGGCAAATCGATTGACAGGTGGAAGGCATGCACACAAACTCATAGCTCATTCATTATTAAAGAGTGGACTGTCTCTTATGTTTTTATATGTATAAAATAGCCAGCCCTTATAAATAAAAGGCTTGATCTAAAATTCAGACATAAAAAAGCCTCAAACAATATAATGCTTGAGGCGAAATTTGAACAAAACTTAAGCTATAAATAGTGGTGCGCTCGGCGGGAATCGAACCCACGACCCTCGGCTTCGGAGACCGATACTCTATCCAACTGAGCTACGAGCGCATAATACGAGTTGACTGCTAGGTTGCTCAATACTGCGTTTAATTGAGTATTATTGGCAGGGCAGTCTGTCGAAAAATAAAGACCGCCTAGTCTAACAAATAAAAGCCAGAAAGCCAATGAGCGAAGCCCGCTATTGACGTTTTTTAAGAAAAAACAGGATAGTCAGTAAACAAGCATGGCAATTTGCCCGTCTTTTCCCTTATAATGTCAGGGAAAATTCATATTTATAATCACCGATTACAAGTGCGCGCGCTGACGGGATGGCTGTTTGCTATTGATGACGAAATGTTTGTCGTCGAAGGAGGATAAACAGAATGTCCAAATCATGCGAGCCCTTGTATCTGTAATAAGAGAACGTGACGAATGAGAAAAGTAGTGATGTTATCGGCAGCTGCCATTCTAGGAATTGCTAGTATCGCGGTGAGCCAAGCGGAAGATGTTGCAGGCACACCTGTAACTGTCTCTGATGTAGCAGAAGCGCAAGATGTGGTCGAAAACGCGCCACAACAGTTAGGTGATGATACCCAAGCTGCCGCCGATACTACAGATGACACTGCTGCGGTCGATGCGAGCGGGCAAGCAGACGGTACTACAGATGACGCTGCGGCAACGGAAGAAGTGGCAGCAGCAGCGCCTGCGGCGGATGAAGAACCCATTCCACAAGATACGCCGCAAGTACAAAAGCTCATTGCTTTGTATCCTAACTTGATTGCTCGTATTCAGCCTGTCGCTACAGTATGTTTCGAAGACGATGAGGTTTGTGATGTAACGGCACGCTCATCAGGTCCTTCGGCAGGTGATGGCCCTCGCGATGGCAAAGCAGTATACAATGCCGTATGTCAGACTTGTCATGCTTCAGGTTTACTTGGTTCACCTATGTTAGGGGATGCAGGGGCTTGGGGACCACGTATAGCAAAAGGTAAAGATACTCTATATACCCATGCGATCAATGGCTTCAACGCGATGCCTGCTAAAGGTGGTGCGGATATCCCTGATGAAGAAGTTCAGAATGCGGTAGATTATATGGTTGGTGAAGCCAGCTAATTATTGCTCAGCCATTACTGACCGTGATGAATAGCTTACTAAGCTTTTAAGATACGCATTGACTAAGCGCTTATTTCATTTAATGAGGTAGGCGCTTTTTTAATGATGAGTATTATTAATATGGTGCTTCTAATAGAACACAGTTGAAATTCGTTGCTAATAGCCTCACCTTAAGACATTAGATTGTCTCTTCCAAATATTAGGGCCTGTCATCAATTAGCGTATTTATACATTTGCTGGTCTTAAAATAACTAAAGCCTGTTAAACACTGTCAGAAATGTTGTCAATATATTCATATCTACGGCGATTTCCTTCTTATTTAGCAGCAGTATTTCTCATTTTAAGCCGCACGATCTAAATGATGCCACGCCCTAGTATTTTAATAGTCAATTTCCACATAAATTTATAACAAATAAAGAGGTTTGCATGTCTGAGGCACCAGCGCTTACGATAAAAAATTTATCCAAGACTTATGACAATGGCTTTTCGGCATTGAAGGGAGTAGATCTCACAGTACCACAAGGTGGATTCTTTGCGTTACTTGGTCCCAACGGGGCGGGTAAATCAACAATGATTGGCATCATCAGCTCACTTTTTAAGCCCACAACAGGCAGTGTGCATATTTTTGGCAATGACTTGTTAGAGAACCCTTCGGTTGCTAAGCAGTATCTTGGCGTAGTACCGCAAGAGTTTAACTTTAATATGTTCGAAAAAGTCGAAGATATTCTGATTACACAAGCAGGCTATTTTGGTATTTCTGCCAAAGAAGCAAAACCTCGGGCCGAGAGACTATTGACCGCGCTTGGTTTATGGGACAAGCGCGACAGTATGTCACGCGAGCTGTCAGGTGGTATGAAACGTCGTTTGATGATTGCCCGAGCGTTGATCCACAAGCCTAAACTATTGATTCTCGATGAACCAACCGCAGGGGTAGATATTGAGCTGCGCCGTTCTATGTGGGAGTTTATGCAGCAGATTAATATCGAAGAGAACACCACGATTATTCTGACCACTCATTATCTTGAAGAGGCAGAGCAGCTCTGTAAGCGTATCGCTATTTTAGACCATGGTGAGATTCGAATTAATACGGATATGAAGGATTTGCTCGCGCAGTTATCGGTTGAGACCTTTGTCTTTGATATTTCTACTCCGCTTGAGCATCCGTTACAATTAACAGGTGTCACCGAAGTGACGCAGCCAGACGATTTTACGCTTGAAGTGACCTTAACAGAAGGTGAGTCATTGAATGGCGTGTTTGCGCAATTGTCTGAGCAAGGTATTACGATTGCTAGTATGCGTAATAAATCCAATCGGTTAGAAGAGTTGTTTATGCGCCTTGTCGACAAAAATATCCAGAATGGAGACAGTATGAAGGAGTCAGGACTATGAATCAGAAAATAGTAGTAGACCCTAATGACAGCATGTCATGGTCCAAAAAATGGATTGCTTTTCAGACGATTTTGCTAAAAGAAGTGCGCCGTATTTTACGTATTTGGCCACAGACTTTATTGCCACCCGTGATTACTATGACGTTATACTTTGTTATCTTCGGTAGGATGATAGGCGATAGAGTGGGCGAGATGGGCGGTGTGCCTTATATGCAATTCATCGTTCCTGGTCTTATTATGATGGCGGTGATTACCAATAGTTACTCTAATGTGGTCTCCAGCTTTTTTAGTGCCAAGTTTACTTCGAGTATTGAGGAGCTGTTGGTTTCTCCTGTCTCTAAGCACGCTATCTTGATGGGTTATGTCAGCGGTGGTATCTTCCGCGGCTTGGCCATTGCTATTATCGTCTCCATCGTCGCGCTGTTTTTTACGGATCTTGGCATTGAGCATTTATTTGTGACGGTATTTACTGTGCTTGGCACTTCGATACTCTTTTCGCTTGGCGGCTTTATTAACGCCGTCTTTGCCCGCTCATTTGATGATATTTCTATTATTCCGAGCTTTGTATTAACCCCTTTAACCTTTTTGGGTGGGGTGTTTTACTCAATGGAAGGGTTATCAACATTTTGGCAAACCGTCTCCTTACTCAATCCCATTGTCTATATGGTAAACTCGTTTCGCTACGGGATTTTAGGGTATTCTGATGTCAATGTCTGGTATTCAATGGCCGCGATTTTTGTATTCTGCGTGGTGTTTTATATCATCTCGTATCGTCTGCTCAGTGATGGCTCGCGTGTGCGATTGTAAATATGATAGCCATCACTTGTCATAGATAGCTTGTAATCAATAGACTGATAACCTTATCATAAGAGCCTAATATTGTTGGGCTCTTTTTTATGCTTAAAATTTCTGTAAGAAGTATGAGTAAGGCTTTTACAGCCACGTTATTGAGTACAATTACAAGCATTGCCATCGCAGCCCCATTTGCGACAATGGATGATTATGATTGGGTCGTCATGAAGACGCCTTGAGACCCTGCATCGTATAAGTATAATTGCCATAATGACTACAACTATGAAACTTATGATGCTTTACAAAACTGCCTGTATAACTTGAGGGAAGATGCAGATAATGCGTTTAGTAAGCAATGGGGTATCAGCGATAAAGTAATTAGAGAGCGAAATGCAATTTATATTAAAGTCGCTAATCGTAAAAAACCACTAGTATTTGTTGATTATTCCAGTCCTTATGAGGAGGATTTTAATCCTTATTATTCTCTACAAGACTACGATAAATCACGGAAATTACTAACAATACATCAAAGCTTTTATGAAGGAGAGAGCTTGACAGTAGTTAATTTGGCTACTGGATTTTGGCAAGATTTTAGTCTCAGAAAGCTAAGTGTCTCTCCTGATATGAGATACATAGTCGGTTTTGAAAGTGAGTTGGGAGCGACGGAACATGTCAATATTTTGGAGCGACAAAGTGGTTACTATGAGGGCTACTATTTATATCCGTACACCCCATCATAAGCAGCCATTGGTATTTAAGGATTATCTTGAACCGTTTGAAGAAGAGTATAGGGCTCATTATCAATTGCAGGATTATGATAAATCACATCATCTGTTGCAGTTACTACGTACCTTGTATGAGACACAGTCCACCATTATCGTCGATTTAAATACAGGACATTGGCAAGAGCTCTACGCTACTGACCTTATGTTTTCAGACGATATGACTCATATTGTGGGGTTTAATGGTAGGCAAGATATGACTAAAGACATCGTAATATGGGAACGTCAAAAAAATAGCAATGATGGACGCTATACAAGGGTATTTGGTAGCAATGAACTATATGAGCAAAATTATGATAACAGTAAAAAGCATGAAGTATACGAAGCACGAGATATTAGTTGGACAGCCGATAATAAAATCAATGTTGATTTCTTTGATAGGGTGAATCCAACAGATACCGTAGCGTTTAGAGCGCGTTATATTTATGCGATAGATGATAGAGAGGGTACATGGCAAAGAGTTTTACCTGATAACGATACTAATAATTAAGCAATGATAAAAAGGTCTGACTCTCATATGCAAGCAGTTCAAACAGTCGTTAAATTAACCCGTATTTGTATGGCGAGTACATTACTTTTAGTGCTATCAGTGTCAGCGCAAGCAAAATTACCCAAAGCAACAATGGATGATTATGTTTGGGAGGTCATAGACGCCCCTATTTATCCTAACTTGGGTGAGACTTGTAATAGTAAAAATGAGCTGAAACATCGAGATTGCTTGGATCAGAGTGCGATGATTTATAATCAAAATCTCATCGAAAAACTACAATTATCAAAATATGTTTCTCGTCAGCTAAACCAGACCACTATTACGATACCCAATCATGAAGCGCCTATCATATTGACCGATAAGCCTGTACAAGACGAAGACGGGGATGGCCTTAGATATGTTTATCTCATAAATCGCTACGATAAGGATAAAAACTGGCTTTACCTATCTGGACAAGTCTATGAAACTAATAACACAGTATTGATTAATCTAAACACCGGTTCTATACAAGAGTTTGAAGGATCGCATTTGACATTTTCACCAGATATGACTTATGCAGCCACGGTTAAAGTTGAGTTTCCAGGTGAAGAAGAGGTTATCATTTGGAAAAAAGACAAGTACGGTAGCTATCAGTATGATAAAAACAATATAGATTACGATAAATTTCGGCAACACTTCAAGTTTTATGACAGTCGTAAGTATAGTCCCATGCCTTATAATGCAAATCTTGAATGGGTTACCAATGATAGCTTATTAGTAGATTTTTATTTTAAGATGAATGAGCATGACACTATTGCTTATCGAGTACGATTTAATTATGTGAAGACAGAGCCTACCTCAGACTGGCAAATGATTCCCATAAAATAGCCCATTGCTGTAAAATAACGTGTTTCTGTTTCATTATATTTAAGTATGAAAGGTAAGTGATTTATGAGTATCCACGGTATTTTAGGTGAGCAAACCACCGACTATCCAACTGAGTATAGTCCAGAAACCTTGTATCCTATTGCCCGCAGTATGGGGCGCGCTGCTATTGGCTGGCAAGACGATAAGTTGATGGTTGGCGTCGATTGGTGGCAGGCATTCGAGATGTCTTGGCTTAACCAGCAAGGTATTTCACAGGTTGCCATCGCGCGCCTTAGTATACCCGCTAGTTCTCCATTTATCGTCGAGTCAAAATCACTCAAGCTATATCTAAACAGTATCAACTTTACTGAATTTACTAATTGGGTAGAGGTGCAGACGCTGATTGCTAAAGATTTATCCGCCTGCGTGCAAGCAGACGTACAAGTTGAGTTGTTTGGTCTAAATGATGACCTGAATGATAAAGCAACAGGCTTATTGATTGCTCAGCCTGAAGGTGTTTGTATCGATGATGCCTTAGCAGGTAGTAGTGATAAAGTCGCATTATGCGAGCATCCCGATGCCTCGTTATTGAGTAACGCTGAAACGAATGTTAGTTTAGAAATAGAACGCTCTCAGTCCTACAATTTTTATTCAAATCTATTGCGTAGTAATTGTCCGGTGACCAATCAGCCCGATTGGGGCACGCTTGCGGTTTCGATTATCAGTGATAAGACAGTCGACGAAGCTGCAATGCTGCGTTATATTTTAAGTTTCCGTCAGCACAATGGCTTTCATGAGCAATGTGTCGAGCAGATATTTGCTGATTTGAGTCAGTACTATGAGCCAAGCGAGCTGATGGTTCGTGCGTGGTATACGCGCCGAGGCGGTATCGATATCAACCCTTGTCGCGTGAGTGATATCAGCTTATTGCCGAAGCCAAGCCGCTTAATTCGTCAGTAGACTAAGAGTGCTTGCTAATATTCATCAAATCCGTTTATATACTTATATAGGCAAATGTTATTTTGCTTTGCTTGGGAGGTCGAGATGAAAGATGCAACTGGTTTTTTGACGGCGCTAGCGGCAGCTGCTTTGTCTGTTTCTCTCATGCAATCGGCACAAGCGGAGTTTATCGAAAATCAATATAACTGTGAAGACGCTTATATGGAAGTGGCTTATGATTGTGGTAACGATGCAATTATAGTCGAAAAAAATCGTCTTAATAAAATTTATATGAGTGCTTACCGTACTTTGAATACGACACAAAAAGAGCAGTTGGATAAAGAGCAGCGTATATGGTTAAAGAATCGTAATGATAAGTGTGACTTTGAATACGAAGGTCCAATGAATAATTCTGTGGTGTACGCCCAGATTAACGCGAATGTCTGTACTGCTAATGAGAGTCAGAAACGTAGTAAGGCGATTGCTAAAAAATATAATATCAAATAACAATTTTCATTTTTTTATAAGTAAAAAAAGCGCCTATCTCATTAATTGAGATAGGCGCTTTTTATGGCACAGTCTGTGCTAATCAGACTATTTGCCGCTTACTTTTGCTATGACTTCTTCACGGCTAAGCATTTGCTTTTCTGCTTCACGGCGATTGACGTACTCGTATTTGTCTTCAGCAAGATTGCGGTCAGAGACCACGATACGATGCGGAATACCAATCAATTCAAGATCAGCAAACTTAACACCTGGACGCTCGTTACGATCGTCGAGCAACACATTGACACCTTGAGACTTTAGCTCTTCATACAGCGCAGTAGCGGTTTGCATGACGGTTTCTTCTTTTGACTTCATCGGTATGATAGCGACTTCAAAAGGCGCAATCGAGTCAGAAACAGTCGGCGTTTTTGGCCACATGATACCGTTTTCATCGTTGTTCTGCTCGATTGCAGCGGCGATGATGCGACTAACACCAATACCGTAGCAACCCATCATTAGGGTAACTGGCTTGCCATCTTCACCTGAAACCTTGCAGTTCATCGCTTGTGAATACTTATCACCCAGTTGGAAGATATGACCCACTTCGATACCGCGTTTGATTTTTAGGCTACCTTTACCGTCAGGAGAAGGGTCGCCTTCTTGGACATTTCGAACATCGACGATGCGGGTGAGACGGGTATCTCGTGCCCAATTCATACCAATAGTGTGCTTGTTAACTTCATTCGCACCAGTGACAAAGTCTGACAAGGCTGCTGCCGAGCGATCGACAAACACAGGCATATCTAAGTCAACACCAATATAACCTTTATGCAGACCAGCTGCTTTCAGTTCTTCATCAGAAGCTAGCGTCAACGGCACGTTGGCTTCTTCGATTTTTTCTGCTTTGATGGTGTTTAATTGATGATCACCGCGCAGCACAATCGCAATCAGCTGTGGCTCATCGTCTTCGGTATGACCATGGACGATTAAGGTTTTAACCGTGGTTGATAATGGGATGTCTAAGTGTTCTGCAACCATTTTACAGCTGGTCATATCTTCGGTTAAGACGTCTTCACGTGCCATCTTAGGCGGCTGACGCTCAGCAGTGCTGACAGATTCTGCTAGTTCAACGTTGGCTGCATAGTCAGATGAGTCTGAGAATGCAATATCATCTTCGCCACTGTCTGCCAAGACATGGAATTCATGCGAGGCAAAACCACCGATAGAGCCTGTGTCCGCTTGTACTGCACGGAAATCTAAGCCCAAGCGGGTAAAGATACGCGTATAAGCGTCATACATATCATGATAAGTTTTAGCCAATGAGGCCTGATCAACATGAAATGAATAAGCATCTTTCATGGTGAACTCACGCGCACGCATCACGCCAAAACGTGGACGAATCTCATCACGAAATTTACCTTGAATCTGAAAGAAGGTAATCGGTAGCTGTTTATAACTACGTAGTTCGCCTTGGGCAAGATTGGTGATGACTTCTTCATGGGTTGGACCAAGCACAAAATCGCGATCATGGCGGTCTTTAAAGCGCAACAGCTCAGGACCGTAATCATCAAAACGTCCGGTCGTTTGCCAGAGTTCTGCTGGCTGAGTCATTGGCATGAGCACTTCTTGTGCACCGACATTTTGCATCTCTTCACGAACAATACGTTCGACTTTTTGTAAGATGCGCAGCCCCATGGGCAACCAAATATATAGTCCAGAAGCGATTTTGCGAATAAGACCGGCGCGCACCATCAATTGGCTAGAGGCGATATCAGCATCACTAGGGGTTTCTTTTAGAGTGGCAAACAAAAATTGACTGGCTTTCATAAATAAAGCGTAACCTTATCAACGATAAAAAAAATAAGAAATAGTAGGATGTTGAGCGTGTGGCTGAGAGTTTCAGAACCGCCGCAAGCTTACCTTTATTACTTGGTAATAGGCTAGGACATCGCCTAGCTAAAGGATGATTTCACAAAAAATACTTCAGTAACTACTTCCTGCATACAGCAGGGGAAGTTTTTAATTTATGCATCAATATATCGGGCTATTCAAACACCAATTTTCAGGCTAGAAGCCCGAAAAATAAATATATGCTGACATTTTTGTTCATGCAATCTGACTATGTTAGGTAAAGTTTGCCTAAGACGCAATGACTTTTTGTTTTTTCAGGCCGAACGTGACGTAAACAGGTAAATATCACCACAGTAACTCGATGATTTACTGATTCTAAAGGCATTTGTGTGGAAATGTGTGGAAAGATATCGTGCTTTACATAGAGGTATTCATTAAAAATTATGTAGAGGATTGGTAGTTATTACTTGAAGTCGTTGCTCAAAAATAGCATTTATCATTTAGGACGTGATCTTTTGTATAGTCCTGACTGTGTAGTCCTAAAAGTATGTAGTTATAAAAATAAACGATGAAACTTTAAAGGTGCTTATATGAACCGTCCTGATAATCGATCTTCTGTTAATGCTAATAAGACCAATCCACAAGGCAAAAAACCCATCGCCACAATGTCGTGGATTGTATTGTTTTTTGGTTTGGCAGCGCTCGTTTTTGCTATTTATACTGCGCAAAATATAACTGAAGAAGCGCCGATAGAGACCATCACTCGTGAGGGTGTGGTCACGAAGATTCAGCAGCTCAATCGCCTACAAACGGTCGCCTTTAGCGTAGATACTGTCATCACAAGCCAGCGTCCAGGGAGCTGGATGAAGTTATGGCAAGATGAGCAAAAGGGCTTGTTTATCGCCCGTGGTCGCGTAGAGGCAGGGATTGATCTGAGTGCATTGACGCCTGGAATGGTGCAAGTGATACCACCTACTACAGCGCAAATTAATGCCAGACTAGAGGAGGTACAGGAAGGCGATAACAATACATCAGCTACTCCAGCTTCTATGATGCCGCAGATTAATATTACTTTGCCGCCTTCAGAGATATTTTCAGTCTATTTGGATGATATCGAGATTTATGATTGGCAGACAGGGGCTTTTGGCATGATGCAAGTGGATCCTAAAATATTTGACCAAGCACAAAGTATGGCGAAAAAAGAAGTGCTTGAACGTGCCTGCCGTGGTGATGTCATGAATATGGCACTACAGAACGCCCAAACGCAGTTGCAGCAACTGTTTGCGTTGACAGGTGCAATTGTGACGGTTACTACTCAAGGGGCAGGCGCGTGTCAATTGCCAGTAAGTACGTCGTAGATTTTGAGACCCAAATGCTTATTGAGGGCTCTAGTCAAGGCATCTCTTCATTTTTAGCCCACTTAGTTGCTTCCATTCAGATTGAGGACACGCCCTAATATTTTTAGTTTAAAATTATCGATAACCACGCTATCATAGTGGTATATAATGAATTTATTCTAAAAAAAGAATAAAGTACTACTGAAATCGATTTTTCAAAGCCTACGTCTAAATGATGACACGTCCTAGAAAAATTTATACCAGTCTTATAAATATTGATGATAAGAAAACTCATATAATATAAGAGGTGATGCATATGACAATTTTCAATAATCAACCTGCTACTAATGATAAGCGCGATAAATCGAATAAAAACCTCAAGCTGACAGAAAGACTTCCGTTTGCGACATGGATATTGTTAATTATCAGCTTCACCTTATTAGCATTTGCTTTGTATAGCATTCTAATAAAAACAGTAGAGACGCCCAATAACACTCACAATGTTGATGTTCCCGAAAGCACTATGACGGAAGTTAAGTAGCGAAGCGGTTAGTCAGTCAAGTGTTTTTTAGCCAATAGACCTTATTCTATGAATATTCGTCTCCCTATGATGCCGTGCTTCATTATTTTTTAAATTCAGCAATCGCCAGTTGCCGTACCGCTTTGTGTTCGACCATTGGTGCGGGGTAATCTACCTTCCCAAACATATCGTCGGTGTTGATAGCTTTACGTATTTTGTCTTCGCTATGCAAGGTGCTGGCAGGCATATCCTTTAATTCAGGTAACCATTCCTTTATAAATTCCCCATCAGGGTCATGCGTTTTGGCTTGGCTAAAAGGATTCATAATACGGAAGTAGGGTGCAGAGTCCGTACCGGTCGAGGCGCTCCATTGCCAGCCGCCATTATTTGAGGCAAAGTCGCCGTCTATCAGCTGCTGCATAAAATAACGCTCGCCCCACCGCCAATCAATCAATAAGTCTTTGGTCAAAAACATCGCGGTGACCATGCGCAAGCGATTGTGCATAAACCCTGTCGCATTTAAGCAACGCATCGCGGCATCGACTAAGGGCACACCAGTCCTGCCCGTACACCACGCATCAAAATCTTCTTGATGATACGACCAATTAATCTTAATATCGGTCTCATGTTTATAAGCCTGATGCTGAATAAGCTTTGGTTTATCCGCTAATACATGACGATAAAAGTCTCGCCACGCCAGCTCACTGATCCAGCGGTTAATATCTTCATTGTCGCCATCGTTACCATGCAGTTGTTCTTGTGCTTTAGCCGCTTGCAAGTAGCAAAGTCTGGGACTGATGACTCCAATCGTCAAATACGCTGATAATTGACTGGTGGCATGCAAGCTTGGCACATCGCGGCTCACATCGTAGTTATGAATATCATCCGCAACGAATTGATCTAAGCGGTGACAAGCCGCCACTTCTCCAGCAGGATAGGCGTCACGTGCGTTAGTAAGCTGTGCCTCACTATCAATATGACTGAGCTGGGTATTATCTGCTAACGACTGTTGATAGTCCTCAACCACTTTTTGGCCTAATGCTTCTATCGCGTCAACGGTGTTTGCTGCCTTTTTTGAGATTTTCAAAGCAGCCTTGTTGCTATCGATATCACTATCGATTGCTAAAGCTTTATGCAGTTGTATGTTGCTAACTTCCAAGGTATGCCGCCACTTTTTATAAAATGGGGTAAATACCTGATACATACTATCGTCATTGGTGGTGATGCTTTTCGGTGGTAAAATGCATTGATCATGCCAGCGTATAAACTCGATGTCGTTTTTTGCAAGCAGCTTATTCACTTGTTCATCGCGTTCAATCTCATTACCCTCATATTCACGATTGGACATGACGCAGCTAATATTATTGGCTGCACATAAGGCGTTTAATGAATTCGCACAATCAGAGAAACTGTCGCAAACTTGTACATGCAAGGTGATATTTAATTGTTTGTGCAAGTCATTTGCCAATATAGGCAAGGTACGGGCGATATGATCGAGTTGAACCAATGACATATCGTGCGTTTGCCATTGCTCAGGCGTGAGGAAAAATACAGCGCTTACTGATGCGTCATTATCATGGGCACGCTCACAAAGCGCTGCTAAAGCAGTGTTGTCATGTAGGCGTAGATCACGGCGAAACCACATCAAATAATGGGCGGGGCTAGTGCTGGTATTATCATTGTTATTGTCATCGTTGTTATCAATGGTATTGGTAGTTGCCGCCGTTGTGTTAGACATTAAGTATCCTCATATTAATCAATCGCAATCATAAACAAAACTATGAATAAAAGTATGCTAGGATAAGTTTTTGGATGCAATTGATTTACTCATTGAGTAACAAATCCTCATCATTTTATGCTTAATCGCTATGACAGCCAATATATGGCTGCTGTATTTTAAGGTCACACCATGCACGTGAAGTTTTGCGGGTTTACCGACGTAGCTGATATTCATACCGCCACCCAATTGGGTGTAGATGCGGTCGGCTTGGTATTCTATCCGCCTAGTCCGCGTGCTGTGACTATTGAACAAGCCAAAACCTTAAGCACCGCCGTTCCTGCCTTTGTCAGCGTCGTCGCCTTGGTGGTTAATATGTCACACGAAGCGCTGGTTGAACTAGCTGATAATGTCGCATTTGATATCATTCAATTCCACGGTGATGAAAGCCCTGAGCAGTGCCAACAACTGGCAAATGCGGTCAATAAACGCTGGATAAAAGCCTTACGCATCAATGCGGAGCAAGACACCCTTGCTAGCGTGAGCGCGTGTATTGATAGCTTTGCAGCGGCAGGGGCGAGTAGTATTTTGCTCGATGCTTATCATCAGCATAAATATGGCGGTACGGGTGCGCGCTTTGATTGGAGCCTTATTCCTCACCATAGCTCGTTACCGATTGTCTTAGCAGGCGGTCTTGATGCCCAAAACGTCGCTGCGACGACAGCGCTGCCCATTTACGCCGTTGATGTCAGCGGTGGCATCGAGGCAGCTAAAGGTAAAAAAGATGCTGCCAAAATGCGCGCCTTTATGAAAGCGGTCAAACGCGATCGATGGCAAAGCGTGACGGTCACTGACACCATCTAAGCGATTCATAAAGCACCTTTATCCTTATTTGGTCGTTATTCCGATTTTCTGCTTAAATCTTATTTTTTCGTTCTCCACTATTTATATTAAAAAATACCACTTATTACAGTAGGAATTATCATGAGTCATGTCGCTAACAAAGATTTATCAGCCACGGCACAAGCCGTTAATACTTTTACCAATCCAACTGATGTGCAAGACTTCAATCAGTATCCCGATGCCCGTGGGCACTTTGGTGTGCATGGCGGTCGTTTTGTCTCTGAAACCTTGATGGCAGCACTAGAAGAGCTAGAAGCGCTTTATACCAAAGTCAAAGCAGATCCGGCGTTCTGGGAAGAGTATCATAATGATTTGGTCAATTATGTCGGTCGTCCAACACCGCTTTATCATGCTAAACGTTTGAGTGATGAGATCGGCGGTGCGCAAATTTACTTTAAGCGTGAAGACCTGAACCACACGGGCGCACATAAAGTAAATAACACTATTGGTCAGGCACTGCTTGCCAAAATGTGTGGCAAACAACGTATCATCGCTGAGACTGGTGCAGGACAGCATGGCGTAGCGACTGCGACGATTGCCGCACGTTTAGGGCTAGAGTGTATCGTCTATATGGGTGCCGATGATGTTGAGCGTCAAAAAATGAACGTCTATCGTATGCGTTTACTTGGTGCCACTGTCGTGCCGGTTACTTCTGGCTCACGTACCCTTAAAGATGCCATGAATGAAGCCATGCGTGATTGGGTTACCAATGTAGATAGCACGTATTATATTATTGGTACCGTTGCAGGGCCACATCCTTATCCGCTACTGGTTCGTGATTTTCAAGCGATTATCGGTAAAGAAGCCCGTATTCAGCATTTAGAAAAAACAGGAAAAATGCCAGATGCATTGGTTGCTTGTGTCGGTGGTGGCTCAAATGCCATTGGTTTGTTCTTTGATTTCCTAAATGATACTGATGTCAAAATGTATGGTGTCGAAGCGACAGGTGATGGTATCGAAACAGGTCGTCATTCAGCGCCACTAGCAGCGGGTCGTATCGGTGTACTGCATGGTAACCGTACTTACCTAATGGCAGATGATGATGGTCAGATTCAAGAGACGCATTCTATCTCAGCTGGTCTTGATTACCCTGGTGTCGGTCCAGAACATAGCTTCTTAAAAGACATGAAGCGCGTTGAATATGTCGGCTGTACCGATAAAGAAGCGCTAGAAGGCTTCCATGAAGCCACGCGTAAAGAAGGTATTATCCCTGCGCTTGAAACTGCTCATGCCGTCGCGTATGCATTGAAACTGGCCAAAACAATGACACCTGATCAGACGATCATCGTCAACATGTCGGGTCGTGGTGACAAAGATCTGCATTCAGTCATGAAGGCAGAAGGGATTGAGATGTAATTGCAGCTAGTTTTATACCTTACTAGATTCTTCTTTATAAGAAAAATTGTTTGACCTTTTATTGTTCAATATAGATTATTAAATGAAAGGTCAAACAAGCCAGTTTATAAACATTAAGAGAACACTATGACCAGAATTGAAAGTACCTTTGAGATCTTAAAAGAACAAAATAAAAAGGCCCTAATCCCTTATGTGATGGCAGGCGATCCTAATCCAACCACTACCGTAGGTCTGTTGCATGACTTAGTCAAGCACGGCGCAGATATGATCGAAGTTGGTCTGCCATTCTCTGACCCAATGGCTGACGGCCCTGTGGTCGCTTTGGCTGGTGAGCGTGCATTGGCTGCCGGTACGAGTACCCGTGATGCGCTAAAAATGGTCGCTGAGTTTCGTCAAACAGATACACAGACGCCAATCATTTTGATGGGCTATCTCAATCCTGTTGAAATCATTGGTTATGATAACTTTGTTGCGCTGTGTGAGCAGTCTGGCGTCGATGGTATCTTGATGGTTGATTTACCACCAGCAGAGGCGGGCAGCTTTACCCAGCACTTAACTGACAACTCGATAAATGAGATTTTCTTACTATCACCAACCACTTTGCCTGAGCGCCGTAAGCAAGTGCTAACCCATTGTGGCGGTTATATCTATTATGTGTCATTGAAAGGCGTGACAGGTTCAGCAACGCTAGATACAGCTGCTGTGGCGACCCAAGTACAAGCCATTAAAGCCGAGACAGACCTTCCAGTATGTGTCGGGTTTGGTATCCGTGATGGGGCTTCTGCAAAAGCGATTGGTACTCATGCGGATGGGGTGATCGTTGGAAGTGCGTTGGTACAGAATTTTGCTGATATAGATGCGAGCGATGCTACGGCTGTTGCGGCGGCTCAGCAAAAAATCATGGCTAAGATGGACGAGTTACGCGGCGCGTTGGATAGCTTGAGCGCTTAGATTTATATAGTCATTGCCTTATATAGCGATCGCCTATAGAAATCATCGGTAGAGGAGAATGGGTCGCGGTTGCTGATGGCAGGCGACTCACTAGCATTCATCATCGACCTTATATAAGTTCCACTGTGTGAGCCTGAGAAATAGTCAGTAGCGTAGCCACGTTGATGTATGGTTTATAAAGACTTAATATTTATGAGCGCTTAATATTTATAAGCGCTTAATATTTATAAGCACTTAGTATTTATAAGCACTTAGTATTTATAAACACAAGATCAAATGACTTTGCTAAATTTAGTTTACGAGTGTAAACTAATATAATTATGATAGTGGTTTTTAAAATAGCATTTGTTGATACTCCTATCGCTGATCTTTATCCATAAGTACGATAGACTGCGACATGGATATGTAAACGTGTCCCATAACTGCTCATGTTATGCTGGTATTTGACACTTTGTTTAGACAACCATTAAACTCTCAAGGACAAGGGAATGAGCCAACTTGTCGATAAGCCTTTGATGATGGCAAATAATATGACTGATACAATAACAAAACCTGATATGACTAATCCTAATAATACTGAAAAAAGCAACGTCGAGCCGAACGGCAACACCGCTGGGCAATCGTGGTTTAATCGCTCGGTACCAGGTATCAAGCAGCAATTGACGGCGCCTTTGACGGCAGTAGAGACCGAACCGTCAACCAAGTGCAGTAATTGCCATTCGATGATTACCAACACGGCGCTTATTTTTAACTGTTATGTATGCCCGCATTGCGACCATCATTTACCGATGAGTGCTCGTGAGCGCTTAAACTGGTTGCTTGATCAAGTAGACGGTGAGACAGGGCAGGAATTCACTGCCAAAGATCCGCTAAGATTCGTCGATAGTAAGCCATATCCAAAGCGTATGAGTGAAGCACAAGAAAAAACGGGCGAATCTGAAGCGCTGATTGTCATGTATGGTAAGCTGCGCAATCTTGACGTCGTCGCTTGTGCTTTTGATTTTCGCTTTATGGGCGGCTCGATGGGGTCAGTCGTCGGCGATCGATTTGTCCAAGCGGCTGAAAAAGCCCTTGAAGATAAAGTACCTCTAGTTTGCTTTGCAGCCTCAGGCGGTGCGCGTATGCAAGAGGGGCTATTGTCCTTGATGCAGATGGCTCGTACCGCAGCGGCAATTGAACGCTTAAGAATTGCTGGCGTGCCGTATATCGTGGTGCTGACCAACCCCGTTTATGGCGGTGTGACTGCATCGCTCGCTATGCTCGGTGATATCCATCTGGCAGAACCAAAAGCCATGATTGGCTTTGCGGGCAAGCGCGTGATTGAGCAAACCGTCCGTGAGACATTAGAAGAGCCATTCCAGCGTGCTGAGTTCTTGTTAGAGCATGGCGTGGTCGATGAAGTGGTACACCGTCATCAGCTAATCGATACCATTTATCGCTTGCTGGCGAAGTTATGCCGCGTTCCTAATGTTAATGCTTAGCACCAAATAAACAGCAGATTAAGTTTATAAGTTTTATAACTGCTTAGCAGCGTGTTAATATCTCTAAAATATGCAAAACTCCTTAATAGCATTTATCGTCATATAACGGTAAATGCTATTTTTGGTTTTAGTTAGCAGATACACGGTTTTTATTTTCATAAAATTATATATAGGTTTGCGCCATGTCTGATTCTCAAGCTTCTAATCCCGCTAGCCCCAATGATAAAGCCAGTTTAACGGAATGGCTCGATTATATGCAGCAGATACACGTCTCAGCGATAGATATGGGCTTGTCGCGCGTGTTGCCAGTCGCTGAAGCACTGGGTGTGGTACAGTCAGCGAAAGATGAAGCTTATGTATTTACCGTGGCAGGCACCAACGGTAAAGGCTCAACGACGGCAGTGATTGCACAGATGTGCCAAGCAGCAGGTTATAAAACTGCTCTGTATCAATCGCCGCATCTCAGCGCCTTTAATGAGCGGGTACGCATCAATGGCGAAATGGTCAGCGATGAGACATTAATCAACGCTTTTAACAAAGTAGAAGCGGCACGGTTACAGTGTGCTTTGACCTTATCGTTTTTTGAGATGACGACATTGGCTGCTTTATTGATATTTGCCGAAGCCGATTGTGATGTATGGGTATTAGAAGTGGGACTCGGTGGGCGCTTAGATGTGGTCAATATTATTGATCCTGATATGGCAGTCATTACCAATATTGGTATCGATCATGTTGATTGGCTCGGTGACAATGTCGAAGATATTGGTCGCGAGAAAGCAGGAATCTTACGCAATGGTATTCCCCTAATTTATGGCGCTACCGACATGCCAACCAGCGTGCAACAGGCTATCGATAAAAATCAGGCGATTTGTTATCAAGTTGGCAAAGACTTCCATTATCGCGAGATCGACGCAATTACTTGGCAATATAGCAATGCCGCTGTTACTCTACAGTTGCCACGACCAGCACTGTCATTGACCAATACTGCCAATGCCTTATCAGCAGTGTTAGCCAGTTCATTAGCTGTCGATACTGCTGCTATTGAGCAGGCGCTACAGACCGTTAAATTGGCAGGTCGCTTTGATTATAGAGAGTTAGAGAATCGTCACTGGCTATTTGATGTGGCACATAACGAGCAAGGGGTTGAGTTTTTATTAGCGCAATTATTACCGCTCTGGCAGCAGCATGTGGCGAAGCAAAATAATGATGAAAAAACTGATAGCGCACCTGCAACTATTAAAATGCTATTTTCCATGCTGGCGGATAAAGATATCGACAAGGTCGTGCAGCGTTTGACCAAATCAGGCTTGCCGATTAGCGATTGGTTCATCGCTGAAATTGACTATCCACGCGCGGCAAGTACTCAGCAGTTGCAAAGTATCTTAAGCAACTATGTGGATAGTGAGCAGATACATGAGTTGAAACGTTTATCAGAAGCGACGCAGGCCGTTATAAATGGCAGTCAACCACAAGATCTTATTGTCGTTTGTGGCTCCTTCCATACTATTGGTGAGGCATTGGCGGCACTTGAAAAATGAGAAATTAAGTGAAAATATGACGGGTTTAATGTTAATCTTAACAGCAGCGTGATAGCAGACAGCATAAAAAATATACTTTATAATCAAAGAGCTTTTGCAAACAAAGATATTTTTTATAAGGTATTTTATAAAGTGCTTTATAAAAAGTACTTTCATAAAGAATAGCTTTCATAAAAAAGTGCTGTTATAAATATGACATAATCTTTGAGAGATGATGGCAGTAACTGGTGGCAGTGGCTATTTATCAAGACGACTGGTAGGATATTAGCTGATAGGGTTTTAACAATAACCGCGCTGACCAATCAACCTTATTACCAACTAAGAGACGTAAACGGATGAACTTTTCGAGACAAGCCTTATTGGGCACTGGGATGATTATCGGCGGTAGCGTAATGCTATATGCCATGGTGCAACAAATTGGTGACGGTAATACATCCGAGCCAGCGACGGTAATGGTCGATAAGCCAAGTGCCGAGCAAGAGGCACCGCAGCCACTGACCACTGACATCGACACTGAAAAGCGTATCCTGGCGCAAAAGCAAAAAGAACGTGCTGCGCGGGTAGCTGAGCAAGAAAAACGGGCGCAGCAGTTTTTGACGGAGCAAGAGACTGCGGAGGCGCAAGCCTTGGCAAAATCGCGTGCGGAAAATCAGCAGTATATAGCCAATAGTGCACCCGCTGCCGACGATGACGACAGTTCAGAAGCTGCAAAAGATGTGGTTCAACCCTCAAGCGCACAGCCTAGTACTAATGATCAAGCAACTGCCGCGGCGATCAACACGAGCGATAGCGATAAGCAAAAGGCCGCTCAAGCCCAGCAACAAGAAGCCAAAAAACAGGCCGTACTAAAAGAACAAGCTGCCGCCAAAAAAGAAGCAGAAGCCAAACGCCAAGCGGAAGCTAAAAAGCAAGCTGATGCTCAGACCATGGCTGAGAAAAAGAAACAAGCGGTGGAACAAGCAGCAGAAGCCGCCAAAAATGAGCCACCAAAATCGCCTTCTGACTATCAAGTAAAAAGAGGTGATGGGCTGATAAAACTGGCGCGGCAATACAATATGCCCGTAGAAGTATTGGCACAAGCGAATAATCTTTCGTCATCGACATCGCTACAACTGGGTCAGAGTATTACCATTCCATCGCGTAAGCAGGTGGATCGTTTGGCACGTGAAGCAGCAGCAGCTGAACAGGCTCGTGAAGAAAAACGCAAAAAAGAAGATGCGCTCGCAAAAAAATCGACTGATGCCAAACGCGACGCTCAGCAAAAACTCAGTGAAGCCCGTAAAGAAGTCAAAGAAACCGATGCCAAAGGCAGCTTTGGGGTACAAGTTGCCTTGGCGAATGACCAAGCTAAAGCCGATGAGCTGGCCAAAAAATTCAAATCAGCAGGCTATCAAGTGAAGACCAGCGCTACCAGTCGCGGCGTCCGAGTCGTCGTCGGTCCTGAGCGTGGTAAAGTCGCGGCCTTGGCACTAAAAGACAAAATCAATAGCGATCCCAAAGTAAATACGACGAGCGCTTGGGTACTTTACTGGCGTTAAGATAGAGGCTCGTCTACTATCATTAAATGATTACATCTGAATAGATGAGACATTTTTCAAGATATTGATTAGGTCTTTATTCACTTCCTATCAAAACACGACATATGCTGTCGTGTTTTTTTGCTTTATAGATTGCCGATTGGCGCATCCTTAGTTAAGATAAGCGCCATTTTTATTATCTCTTTTTGTATAACCTGTCAGCCTATAAAGGTTGCCCTGCTGTGATCGGCCTGTCATGGATTCAGTGCGAATGATGACACTCAGCCAATCACTTTCATATTGTATAAGGTAAAACCATGTCATTTGGCGTTATATTTTTAATATTGGCTGTTGGGTTTTTAGGGCTGATTACCGTACCAAAGCTATTGAAAAAACCCCCAGTCGTTGAGCCTGATCCAAAGCCTGTACGTGGCGATGAGCTGGCTATTTGGCCATTTGCACCGATGCCCATCATGACCGATACCGAGGTAATATTTTTTAATAAGTTAAAAAATGCATTACCGGAATATCACATATTTGTCCAAGTTCAGCTGTCACGCATCATCGAAGCCAATAGTGATGAGACCTCTGAGCGTAGCTTTTGGTTCAATCGTATCTGCCGTCAAAGCGTGGATTATGTGATCGTGGATGTCGATGCTCAGACTACATTAGTCGCTATAGAGCTTGATGATTGGACGCATAGTAGCAAAGCACGTCAAAAAGCAGACGATAAAAAAGACAAAGCTTTAGCCAGTGCAGGCATTGCTATGGTTCGCTTTCACGCTGAGCGCATGCCCAGTGCTGATATGCTCAGATATGAGCTGATGCAAGTGATTGAGAGTTATTGAGCGTTAGTAGATAAAACCTTTAGGAATAATGCTTAATCAGTCGCTTTTCTCATCATGCTGTTTCGGGTAAATGACGATGGGTCTATCACCTTCAAAGTATAATCCTGTTTTTAAGATACCGTTTTCAGAATGGATAAGTACCGACGGACGTCCATCATAAAAGTCGCGTTTGCTAAACCATTCAATATAATGAGCAGCGCGCAAAGCTCTGATATCAAGCATCGCGAGAGTGCTCGTGTCGTACTTATCGCACCATTCGTGCATGGGAAAGCTTGGTGCTAGCCAAGACGGATAGACGAAATTAATGATGTTCTTTGGCAAAAAGAACCGTCCTTTTATAACACCATAACGCTTATCAATTTTGACTTGCCCATGATTTTCGGTATCTACCCATACGGTGCGAAACTGCTTGGTTTGCATATGGGTCATTTTGCGCTGCAAATTGTCATTGGAGTTAATCCCCACCCAATTCTCCGGCTCAAACGGTGCTGATCCCATAAAAAACTTAATCGCCAGCTCCCAGTGCTCGACCAGATTTTCCGCATGGTTATACAAAATCAAATCAAGCTCACCTGTCGTCTGCTTGCCGCTAAATAACTGGGCGTTACTGGCTAGCGTCTCGTACGGATGTAGTTTGCGCGCAAATCCATCCTCTAACCAAAATGACAGTAACCCTTCAAAGTGAAATCCTAAACGATTGGGACTGGGGCGCTTGAGTAAGTAACGGGTGAGTGCTTGATAAGCATTGGTAGTGTCCAGCTCTGATAAACGCTCCTGATACTTCTCAAACTGTCGCAGCCAAAAGTTGGCGCTATGTACGGCGATGGCATGGGTATTCTGATGTGGCGCAAAGTCTAGCCACTGCGTTAGAACATTAGGGCATGCCAACACATAAGCCAAATCACGCACATAAGGTCGTCGGTACGCTTCCCAAGGGGCGTCAACTAGCGTAGCAGAGGGCTTAGCAATCGGCTCGGACATAGGATAAACCATAGTAACGTTGTAGCATTTACCCTAACGGCTCGCTCTATAAAAGTCTATAGGACACGAGTATCAGCTAGGGTAGTGCTTGATTGTCCTATTACTAAATCATGATACTAATGATATAAAAATTAAGCTGAATATCTGGTGCATTTGATAATAAAGGCACTAGGATAATAATCAAAAACCTTAATATAGCAAATGACCATTTGGGTGGTTTTTTAAATAGCTTTTGGACTGATGATTTTGTGCTGGTTGAGCCTTTATTTTTTTCTAAGTGCGACATGTGTCTAGCTCCATATTTACCGTAACTTGATTGATACGGCTTATGGTTGCTAGTTTATGGTGTGGGGGTTTGCGTAGGTTCTATAGTAGATAGCAAGTTATCTATAGTAGATTAATTTAGTGGCTTTATATCGTTAATACGTGACAGCCATTTGCCTACGGCTTGATATTCGAGCGTTAAACCATCGTTTTGTAATATAGTAGTAATGCTAGCATTCAAAGATGGGTTGTTTTGGCTATATGGTTCGGCATTATCCAGATTAGTAAGTTTAGCCATTGCATACATTACCCTATCTAAAGCTCTATATGCTTGATGCGGTACTTTTTCTAAATCATCGGCTGGATTGGCTGCGAGTGCAGCTTGTTCACTTTTGCTTTCAAGGTCTGATATTTCTTTTCTCTGTTGGACATAAATTTCCTTAGCCTTTTCCAAACGTGCTTCTAAAGCCTGATTTTTAGCTAGTAGAGATGAGTAATCATCATGAGTAATCGGTTTTAATTTATGAATATCAATATCGGAGAATAAAGTTTTAGGCATGTCGTCAGCATGATATTCGGCAATAAATTCTTTTAAGTCAGTTACTTTTATAGTTCGTCGTTCAGGATTAATATGACCTATACCACTACTCCCAGAGTCAGCTTCTTTTTTATCCTTGATATCATATTTATAGTAACCTTTACCGCCATCTCTGCCCATTTTTAACTTACCATCCTCAAAGGCCTGATGAAGTATTTCACATCTAGGTTCAACACATTGAACATATGGGTGCTTAACAATACTTCGGGATAATGCGTTTCCATCTCCTTTTGGAGTACATTGAGTCAATTCAGTAGCTAATTCACTTCTAGGAATACCACACCATAAAATTGCCGCTTCAGGCACAGTCAAATAATCAAAATTATTTTTAATATTGTCGCAATTATTAAACTGTGAGTAATACTCTTTACCCTTAAGACTATATTGCATAATTCAAATCCTTACATCTTTCCAAAATAAGCATAAATCGCTATTATTCGAAGCGTTAACCTTACAGAGCTGCTAATACTTTAATAAAAATTTGAGTTTACCTCATCTCTTACCTAAGATGTAGACACAAACCTTATAAATCTAACCCAAAAAAAAGCCAACCATTGAAAACAATGATTGGCTTTTCTCTTTACTACTATGTTTGGTCGGAACGGCAGGATTTGAACCTGCGACCACTACACCCCCAGTGTAGTGCGCTACCAGACTGCGCTACGCCCCGAATGACTGACTATTTTACGCAAAATTAGGCATATTGCAAGGGCTATTTATTTTGGCCAAAATCTATAACCTTAATTTGCGTATCACAGTCAGCATAACCAATCAGCAATTAACCTTAACCCAGTAGCTCTTTTAGGATTTGGTTGACTTGCTGCGGGTTGGCACTACCGCGACTGGCTTTCATGACTTGTCCGACCAGACCGTTAAAGGCTTTTTCTTTACCGCCACGATACTCGTCAACCATCGCTTCGTTCTTAGCAATGACGTCTTCAACGATGGCCTTGATAGCGCCCGTATCGGTTTCTTGCTTGAGACCTTTTTCTTCGATGATTTTGTCAGCGGCATCATCAGTATCGCCGCCCGCGCGTTCATACAGGGCGCTAAAGACTTTCTTAGCCAATTTGCCAGATAGCGTATCGTCTTTGATACGCGCTAGCATGCCAGCCAATTGCTTGGCGCTGATAGGGGAGTCGATGATATCTTTATCGTCTTTATTCAGTGCGCCCAGTAGATCGCCCATGACCCAGTTACCAGCCATTTTGGCATCTGATTGTCCTACTTCAGCGACCACGTCTTCGAAGTAATCGGCAATTTGACGGCTACCAGTTAGGATGCGAGCGTCATACTCTGACAGACCAAGCGCTTCTTCAAAACGGGCGCGACGTGCCACTGGTAGCTCAGGCATCGCCGCTTTGATCGCATCAACCGTATGCTGCTCGATACGAACAGGCAGCAGGTCAGGATCAGGGAAGTAGCGATAGTCGTTGGCATCTTCTTTGGTACGCATCGTACGAGTTTCGTCGCGCTCTGGATCATATAGCATCGTTGCTTGCACAACTTTGCCACCGTCTTCAACGATATCGATTTGACGCTCGATTTCACGATTGATGGCGCGCTCGATAAAGCGGAACGAGTTTAAGTTCTTTAGCTCAGTACGCGTGCCCAATTCTGCACCTGGCTTACGCACAGAGACGTTACAATCGCAGCGGAACGAGCCTTCTGCCATGACCGCATCTGAGATACCTAGCCACGTGACCAGCTGATGAATGGCTTTGATATAAGCCAGTGCTTCGTGAGCAGAGCGCATATCAGGCTCAGAGACGATTTCGATTAATGGTGTACCAGCACGGTTGAGATCGACACCTGTCATACCATCGACAGCATCATGGACAGATTTACCAGCGTCTTCTTCTAAATGCGCGCGGGTGATACCCATACGTTTCGGATATTCGTTCTTTTCACCTTCATTAACCACGACATCGATATACCCTTCGCCAACGATAGGGTTGGCCATCTGAGTAATTTGATAGCCTTTAGGCAGATCAGGATAAAAGTAGTTTTTACGGTCAAAGGTGTTGAACAAACCCAACTCAGCATTGACGCCAATGCCGAATTTTAGCGCACGATCGACCACGCCCGCATTTAGCACTGGCAAGACACCAGGCAGACCTAAATCTACAATACTGGCTTGTGTGTTTGGCTCGTGACCGAAGTCAGTGGGCGCGCTAGAGAAGATCTTACTTTCAGTATTGAGCTGACAGTGAATCTCGATACCGATGACTACTTCATAGCCATCGACGAACAGCTCTTTACGAACAGCGTGCTCGCGAACGGCATTGTTATCAGTAGTTGCTGTGTTCATTATACCGTCTCCTTTGCGATGGCAGAGTGCTGTAGATGATGATCCGTATGCTGCTGGAATAGATGCGCAGTCGTGAGCAGTTGACTCTCTTGCCAATGCTTACCGATTAACTGTAAGCCAATTGGTAGGCCTTCTGAGTTTAAACCAACTGGTTGGCTGAGCGCAGGCAGACCGGCTAAGTTAACACCGATGGTATAAACATCGCCCAAATACATGGTGGCAGGATCGAGGTCTTCAGCAAGCTTGTAAGCAGCCGTTGGTGCCGTTGGGCTGGCGATGACATCACAGTTGGCAAAGGCGTCTTCGAAGTCTTTAACGATTAAGCGGCGTATTTTTTGTGCTTTAGTATAGTAAGCATCGAAATAACCAGCAGATAGCGCGTAAGTGCCCGTCAAGATACGGCGCTGTACTTCAGGACCAAAACCTTCAGAACGTGAGCGCGTATATAGATCGATGAGATCTTTTGGGTTCTCACAGCGATAGCCAAAGCGCACACCATCGAAGCGCGACAGGTTAGATGACGCTTCGGCAGGAGCCAGCATGTAATAAGTCGCCAACGTGATCTCAGGATCGGTGATATTGACTTCTACGATGGTTGCGCCCAGCTCTTCGTATTTTGTCAAAGCAGCACGTACGGCTGTTTCTACCTCAGCATCAAGCCCTTTACTAAAGTATTCTTTAGCGACACCGATACGTAGACCAGCAAAGGGTTTATCACCAGCGGCTGCTTCTGCATCGTTAATGTCTTGTACGTAGTCTGGCATGTCATACTTGATAGACGTTGCATCACGCGCATCGTGCCCGATCATTGGTTGCAATAGATAAGCGCAATCTTTGGCACTACGACCCATACTACCAGCTTGATCCAGACTTGAGGCATAGGCAATCATACCGAAGCGAGAGACGCGACCATAAGTGGGCTTGATACCCGTTAAGCCACAGAATGAAGCAGGCTGACGAATAGAGCCGCCGGTATCACTACCGGTTGCGACTGGCACAAAACCTGCGGCAACCGCGGCAGCACTACCACCTGATGAACCACCAGGGACGCGCTCTAGATTCCAAGGGTTTTGCACAGTACCATAGTATGAGCTGCTATTGTCTGAGCCCATCGCAAACTCATCCATGTTGAGCTTGCCCAAGCTAATCATGCCTGCTTTGTCGATGTTTGAGACGATAGTGGCATTATAAGGTGACACAAAGTTATGTAGCATCTTTGAACCACAAGTCGTCAGTACGCCTTGGGTACAAAAAATATCTTTGTGCGCCATCGGTACACCAAGTAATGGGCGCTGATCGCCTTGCGCCCGCATCTCGTCCGCTGCTTGCGCTTGTGCGCGTGCTGTCTCAGACGTATGAGTGATAAAGCTGTTAATCTTGCTGTCTAGCGCATCGATACGTTTGATATAGTGTTCTGTCAGCTCAAGGCTACTAAATTGTTTGTCTTGTAAGCCCGTAATAAGCTGCTGGGTACTTAATAAATGAAGTTCAGACATAAGGTGTCGTCCGTCAAAATGTTAATAGCATAAAATAAAATGAGATAAAGGCAGAAATAGAGCCGACCAATTATTCAATCACTTGAGGCACTAGGTACAAGCCTTCTTCAACTGCTGGCGCGACCGATTGGTTACGTTCACGATTGATATCGTGTTTGGCGACGTCGGCACGCAAGTCTTGGCAAGCCTCATGGATATTTGATAGTGGTTTAACATCAGTCGTGTCCACATTACCAAGCGTATGCATCAGTTTTAATACTTTGCTGATTTCGTTGGCATAGCTGTTGGCGGTCGTTTCATCGACACCCAAGCGCGCAAGGCTGGCAACTTCTAGGATTTCTTCACGGCTGACGTTGCTGTCAGACGTTGCTGGTTGCTGTGACATAGTTTCTCCAGTGAAGGACAGTTTTTGTTAGAGTAAGTAGGTTTAAAAATAGCGCTTAAAATAAGCACTTAAAAAGCCGCTGTTAAAACCAGTTATTAAAATTAAATCGCTGTTAAAAGCAACCACTATAATTGGCTACTAAAATAAAAGTGAGATAGCATAGGCTTATTATAAAGCATCTGACCCAAGTTTACAGAGCCTGACGCTTGATTGCTGCACAATCTCAACCAAGCCACCATGATTCACAAAGATTTGCAAAATTGACCGCATGATTCTCAATTGCTTACCCATTACGTTCTGAAATACGTTACAGTATGCACCTGTGATGCTAGGCAAAACTATCATTTGCCTGTAGAGCCTTGTTAGTTATTGAATTAAATGATGTTTCATTAGATTGAATGGTATTCACTGCCATTTCAAACTTTGTAACAACTTTTAGCGTTTAAGACCAAAATCCTGCCTTACTGATGCAAATACCTGTGTTTTTTTTGAGCTAAATCGGTATAATTTAGCTCAGATTTGTCATTTCATCATTATTGCTTAGGTTTGACTTGTTGCGATGCACCAATTTCGCCACAGTTGATGTCTAACGACGACCTGCTCAACACTGACGAGTAACCCTCTCAGTCACTCTCAGTCACTCTCATTCGCCTCATTCGTAAGACGCTGGATATATTAGTCATGAACCTGTTTGGATTTTTATCAAATAATATCGCTATCGACCTTGGTACTGCGAACACTTTAATTTTTATTCCTAATAAAGGCGTGGTGCTCGATGAGCCTACGGTGGTCGCGCTACGAAGCAATCGTACCCATAACCCTACCGTTGCTGCGGTTGGCATCGATGCCAAGCAGATGCTTGGCCGTACGCCTGCCAATATCACGGCGATTCGTCCCCTAAAAGACGGCGTGATTGCTGACTTTGAAGTGACCCAAAAAATGCTTAAGCACTTTATCGGCAAGGTAAAGGCGAAGCGTTTTATGGCACAGCCCAACGTGGTCGTTTGTGTGCCATGCAAATCAACTCTCGTTGAACGCAAAGCCATCCGTGAAGCCGTATCATCAGCGGGCGCAAGCAAAGTGCTATTGCTAGAAGAGCCGATGGCCGCTGCTATTGGTGCTGGCATGCCAGTGCATGAAGCGAGTGGCTCAATGGTGGTTGATATCGGTGGTGGTACAACTGAGATTGCGGTTATTGCTCTATCAGGTTGCGTGTATGCCGAGTCGATTCGTATCGGTGGCGACATATTTGATGAAGCCATCATCACTCATGTACGCCGTACCCACGGTTGTGTGATTGGTGAAACCACTGCTGAGCGTATCAAAAAAGAAGTAGGCTCGGCCCTGAATGAAGACAGTCAATTAGAAGTAGAAGTGCGTGGTCGTAGCATGGCAGAAGGCGTGCCAAAAACGTTCACAGTCAATTCGGAAGAAGTACAAAAAGCACTGAGTGATCCATTGAGTGGTATCGTTAGTGCCGTGAAAGCAGCGCTTGAGCAAACACCACCTGAGCTGTCATCAGATATTGCCGAGCGTGGTATTGTCTTGACCGGTGGCGGTGCATTGTTGCGTGATTTAGACAAGCTGATTTCAAGAGAGACGGGTTTGCCAGTGACAGTCGCTGACGATCCATTGACTTGCGTCAGTCGTGGTGGCGGTATCGCCCTCGACTTTATCAATAATAAAAGCTTAAATATGATTTTTGTTTAAGTGATCATTTGTTTAAGTAGCTTTTTATTTAGATGAACATCAGTTGCTGTTAACCGTGATTTTTTACAAGCATGCTTCAGTGACGGTTAACACGATTGTCAAACATTCGATTTAACGATAAAAGTAAATAACGATAAAGGTAGCCAGTTGCGCTGCCTTTAATCATATTACTAATTGCCAGCTACACGCATCGCCACTAAATGCTGATAACGATGAGATCGTTAAACATTGTTATAACTAGCGCTAGGTATTGCTCACATTAGAAAACCTTAATTAGATGACTTATGACGCCAAGTATTTTTGCACGCCAGCCATTAGCACTTCGTAAGGCTGCTATTGTATTGATAGTAGCGTTGATAATGATGTGGTTCGATAGCAAAAATCCGGAATGGTTCAGTCCTGTACGCAATACCAGTCATGCCGCTATGCAGCCTATCTATGAACTGTCACTATTGCCAAGCTATGCTAAGCATTGGGCAAGTGGCAGCTTACAATCAAAAGAAGCGCTACGCCGCGAAAACATGCAGTTGAAGTCGCAGTTGATTCACGCGCAGGCCAAGCTCCAGCAGCAAGACTATATTTTGGCACAAAATGCGCGCTTGCAAGGCATCTTGTCGACCACCAAACCTGAACAGTTTGAGCTAAATTTGGCACAGGTTATCGGTACAGACACCAATTTACTTCGCCAAATCGTCGTGCTTAATAAAGGCGCGCAAGATGGGGTGCAAGTCGGTCAAACGGTCATCGACGAAGACGGGATATTGGGTCAGATTATCAATGTCTATCCCAATACCAGTCGCTTACTACTCATTACTGATGAGCAGCAGTCGGTAGCAGTAACGGTTAAACGTACGGGTCAGCGGGCGATTGTGACGGGTCAAGGAATACCCACTTCTTTAAGCCTCAATTATGTCTTCAAAACCTCAGACGTGCGCGTGGGTGACGAGCTGGTTTCTTCAGGTTTAGGTGGTCGCATTCCAGCAGGCTATCGAGTCGGTCGGATCGCTCATGTCAAAGACACGCAATCAGATAACTTCAGAAGTATTGAAGTCACGCCAGCGGCAAATTTTATCGATAATGCCTACGTATTAGTGCTTCAAGACAAGCTGATAGATAAAAGTAATGTGGGTTTCGATAGTAATGGTGGCTGATATTCAATTTATACATCGCTAACCACTTTGCCGGGCTTGCTCTATAATATCTTCACCCATACCTTTTTAGTGATGTTTTTTCAGCTAAATAGACGTTCAAATGGCCGCCGCCAAACACTCGCTAAGGTAGGTATTCATGACGTATTCTGACTCTAGGCACCCAATCGGGATCTTGCTCATTGTGATTGTTACCAGCTTTGTCATTGCCTCATCGCTCAATGTCTATCCATTAAGTCCTAGTATGGCTACCTTGCGTCCCATGATTATGATCATGGTGCTGATTTTTTGGCTGCTGTTTCAGCCACGTTACGTTGGTATCTTTACCGCGTTTACCATTGGTTTAGCGGCAGACCTTTTGATGGACACCCACTTAGGTCAGCAAGCCTTTGCTGCTGTGATGGTGGCACTTGTTATCAAGATCAGTAGCATTTATGTCAGAAAGTTAAACACTGTCAATGCTTGGCTTATCGCCTCATTAGGCTTGCTGCTGTTTCAACTGAGTTTGTGGATGCTACAGATGTTTATCCAAAACATTTTTGTCGCGCAGTCTGCCTTTTCTTTATTGATGAGTATAGTCAGCTGGCCTCTAGTGCTCTTAGTGTTACGAAAATTTGCGCGTTAATCAATTCAGTTACTACCTCAATAATTGCTTTTGAGAGCCTTTCTGTTATTAGTAGTGTTAATGTGATTGGCAGTAGAATTTATGCTCAACATGAAAGCTGCCAATCCTGAAAGTCTCTGTGCCTTTGATAATTGGTATGATCATAAAATAAGAGAATAGCGATGGATATTATTTTAGCCTCTGGTTCACCGCGTCGTCGGGAGTTGCTCGCTAGAGCGCAGCTGGATTTTACGGTCATGAGCGTCGATATCGATGAAACACCACAAGATAATGAGCTACCAAAAAACTATATTGAGCGTATGGTCGCTGCCAAAGCGGCTGCCGCAGTACAACAGCTAAATGACACCGTTGAAACAAACAAAGACAACCTCGCTGAGCAGCTTATTATTTTGACCTCTGATACCATTGGTGTGCTACCAGATGGTCAGACAGTACTGGTAAAACCAGCCGATCGCGAGCACGCTTATCGCATGTGGCAGCAAATGTCAGATAATACCCATGAAGTATGGACGGCGGTACAAGCTACCCATGTATCCTTAGTTTCTACGCACACTCATACAGAAAACCATGAGCCAGTATTCCAAGCCGTCAAGCAACAACAAATCACCGAACGTACGGCAGTCACCTTTATACCTCTTACGACGGAGATGATGAGCTGTTATTGGGAGAGTGGCGAACCTGCTGATAAAGCAGGTGGCTACGGTATTCAAGGTTTGGGTGCTGCATGGGTTAGCCGTATCAATGGTAGCTATACCAATGTCGTCGGCTTGCCGCTTTCGCAAACGCTGGCATTGCTTAAAGATATTCTAGATACTGGCACTCATTAAAAAGCCACAATGGTAGGGCAGCCCTTGTCAATGCGCTAAAAGCCCGCCGTTCATTGTCTGCACATAACGACACGCTAGGGTAATGGGCAAGAGCAAGTTGCATTTGTTACACTGTAAATCTAATAGACGATGACTGTCTAACAAGAAAGCTGAAAGATAAGAGAAAACATTATGTCCGAAGAGCTGCTGATTAATATTAGTCCAATGGAGTCGCGTGTCGCCGTGCTAGATAACGGTATCCTAGGCGAGATCTATATTGAGCGACATCACAAACTGGGTTTGGTTGGTAATATCTATCTAGGTACTGTTGTGCGTGTCCTGCCGGGTATGCAAGCGGCCTTTGTTGATATCGGTCAGTCACGGACAGCGTTTTTACATGTCAATGATATGCAGCGCGAGCCTCGCCCAGTAGTAGAAAGAAAAAGTAAAGCACCTGAGGAGGGTAAGAAGGAGGCAGATACGAATACAGACAACACTGTGGTGGAAAACGGTGTTGATAGTCTAGACGTCAGCCCGCCAGTGGTCAGTGCGCAAAGTACCGATGTCGTTCCTGTTTCTAAAACCCTTATCCAGCACCGCTTGCACGAAAGCCAACGTATTCTTGTCCAAGTGACAAAAGACCAATTGGGCAGCAAAGGCGCTCGCCTGACCACCAACGTCTCTCTGCCGTCGCGCTATCTGGTATATTTGCCATCGAGTGATCATATCGGCATATCACAGCGTATCGATGGCGAAGAAGAGCGTAACCGTCTCAAGACTGAGCTAAATAGTTTGATGCAAACCGTCAACCTAAAAGGCGGATTGATTGCCCGTACAGCTGCCGAGCGCGTGCCTGTCGATAAACTAGAAGAAGACATTTATTATTTGTTACAGCTTTGGCGGACTATCTGCGCGCGTCGTCAGGAAATTAATCATCATCAAAGCTCAGAGCTTATTTACCAAGAGCTGGCTCTGCCACTACGCTCGATTCGTGACCTAGTACATACCGATACCGCAAAAGTCGTCATTGATAATGCACAAATCTACGAGCAAGTCAGGCAGTTCGCTAAAGAGTTCGTGCCTTTCGTCTATGATCGAATTGTGCATTATACCGCGGAGCAATCTTTATTTGACGTTCATCGGGTTGAAGACGATTTACGTGATGCTTTAAAACGTCGCGTTGACTTAAAGTCAGGTGGCTACTTAATTATTGACCAGACCGAAGCGATGACCACGATTGATGTCAACACAGGTTCTTTTGTTGGTGGACGTTCATTAGAAGATACGGTTTACAAAACCAACTTAGAAGCCACTCATGCCATCGCTCGACAGCTGCGTTTGCGCAATCTTGGCGGTATTATTATCCTAGACTTCATTGATATGCTGGAGCAGCAGCATAAAGATGACGTGCTGGAGAGTTTGCAGTCGCAACTGGCACAAGACTATGCCAAGACGAAGATTACCCAAGTCAGTGAGCTTGGCTTGGTAGAGATGACCCGTAAACGTACTCGTGAATCGCTAGGGCAGCAGTTGTGTGAGCCGTGTTCAACTTGTCAAGGCCGCGGCTTTGTCAAAACCGCTGAAACCGTCTGCTTTGAGATATTCCGTGAAATCATGCGCTGTGCTCGTACCTATAATTCTCCTAAGAAGTTTACGGTGGTTGCCCATGCCGCAGTCATTGATTTATTACTCACCTCAGAGTCGGATACGGTAGCAGATTTAGAGTATCTGCTGGGTAGGGTGATTACTTTTGATGTCGAAAATCTCTATACCCAAGAGCAGTACGATATCGTTTTAGACTAATGGTTGGCCCATCACTAAGATATTTAACGTAAATTGTTGGTTATAAGTCAGGTTGTTTATAAAGCCTAATATCTTGAAATGCCATAGATATTGCTCTTGCAATGACTGAAATACTATGTATAATATATACCACTGAATTATATATGCGCAGCCAATCAAACAGCTGGCGCTATGACAGCTAGAGCATCGTTTCTAGCACTATTTCATTATGCCTTTGCTGACATCCTATTATGGAAGGGTCGGCGGGGCTTTAAACTATTTTGCTTTTGGCACGCTACAAGTTCGGATAAAGAACTCATTCTGGTTAAGAACAGAAGGCAGCTTTAAGTAAATATTTAACCAAACGGCTTTTGGTCATATCTTTGCAAAGCAAGAATGACGAAAGCACATATTAGGAGCTTGCTGGCATGGCTAACCAGAGAATCCGTATCCGTCTTAAGTCTTTTGATCATCGTCTGATTGATCAATCTGCACAAGAGATTGTTGATACTGCAAAGCGCACCGGTGCGCAAGTTTGTGGTCCTGTACCGTTGCCGACTCGCATTGAGCGCTTCAACGTTCTAACTTCACCACACGTAAACAAAGACGCTCGTGATCAGTACGAAATCCGTACTCATAAGCGTATGGTTGACATTGTTCAACCTACCGATAAAACTGTGGATGCGCTAATGAAGCTTGACTTAGCGGCGGGTGTTGACGTTCAAATTGCTTTGGGTTAATGCACATAAACACCCAACCCATTAATATAAGATATAAAGAGGTCTAAAATGGCGATCGGTTTAGTCGGTAAAAAATGCGGCATGACCCGTGTCTTCACTGAAGCAGGCGCATCTATCCCTGTAACAGTGGTTGAGATCAGTGCTAACCGCATTACTCAAGTAAAAAATACTGATGTAGATGGCTATCAAGCCATCCAAATCACCACAGGCACCCGTCGTGACAGCCGCGTAACAGCAGCTCAAAAAGGTCACTTCGCTAAAGCCGGCGTTGCCGCTGGTCGTGGTGTTTGGGAATTTCGTGCCAATGACAGCGATCTTGAAGGTCGTGAGATTGGTGGTGAGATCCTAGCTGACTTGTTTGAACAAGGTCAGATGGTTGATGTCACAGGAAACAGTAAAGGTAAAGGCTTTCAAGGCGGCGTGAAGCGTCACAACTTCAGCATGCAAGATGCCACTCATGGTAACTCAGTATCTCACCGTGCCATTGGTTCAACTGGTCAAAACCAGTCACCAGGTAAAGTCTTCAAAGGCAAAAAAATGCCAGGTCAGATGGGTAACAAACGCGTTACCGTTCAAGGCCTAGAAGTGATATCGGTTGATGTTGAAAATGGGTTACTTGTCATCAAGGGTGCTATCCCAGGTGCCACCGGTGGCGATGTCATCGTACGTCCGTCAGTCAAAGCCTAAGCAAGGGGATTAACGTGGATTTAAAAACAGTTACAGGGGCGGCAGTTGAGCTTTCTGATACGGCTTTCGGTCGTGAATTCAACGAAGCACTAGTGCATCAAGTCGTCACCGCATATCTTGCTGGTGCTCGCCAAGGTACACGCGCTCAAAAGACCCGTGCCGAAGTTTCTGGCGGTGGCATTAAGCCATGGCGCCAAAAAGGTACTGGTCGTGCTCGTGCAGGCTCTATTCGTAGTCCTATCTGGCGTGGGGGCGGACGCACATTTGCGGCCAAACCACAAGATTGGTCACAGAAAGTCAACCGTAAAATGTATCGCGGTGCTATGCAGTGTATCCTAGCCGAATTGATTCGCCAAGAGCGTTTGATCTTGGTTGAAGAGTTGAGCGTTTCTGGACCTAAGACTAAAGAGCTTATCGCAAAGTTAGGTGAGTTAAATGCATCACGTGCATTAATCGTCACCAAAGAAGTTGACGAAAACTTATACTTAGCTGCTCGAAACATCCCACATGTCAATGTACTTGATACAAGTGAAGTGGATCCAGTGAGCTTGATCGCTTTTGATAAAGTGATCATGACAGTCGAAGCTGCGAAACAATTTGAGGAAGCACTAGCATGAATAACGCAAGACTTTATCAGATCCTAAGAGGACCTGTATTCTCAGAGAAATCTCAAATGCTTGGCGACTCACTTGGTGTGCAGGTATTTAAAATTGACTCTAACGCTACTAAGTTAGAAGTTAAAAAAGCAGTTGAGATGATGTTTGAAGGTGTTGAAGTTTTAAAAGTAAACACATTGAACGTTAAAGGTAAGACAAAGCGTTTTGGTAAAAGTATCGGCCGTCGTAATGACTATAAAAAAGCCTATGTTACCTTAAAAGCTGGTCAAGATGTACAAATGGCTGATGCTGGTGAAGAGGTCGCAAATACGACTGCTTCTACTAGTGAAACAGCGAATAACGAATAAGGATTACACTCATGCCTATCGTAAGAGCAAAGCCAACATCACCAGGCCGTCGTTTTGTTGAAAAAGTAGTGCATCCACACCTTTATAAAGGTCGTCCGTTTGCAGCGCTTCTAGAATCAAAAAGCAAGACCGGTGGTCGTAACAATAATGGCCGTATCACTACTCGTCACATCGGCGGTGGTCATAAGCAACATTATCGTATTATTGATTTTAAACGTACTAAAGACAATATCCCAGCTACAGTAGAGCGTATTGAATACGATCCTAACCGTACTGCGCATATTGCTTTACTTAAGTACGCTGACGGCGAACGTCGTTATATTATCGCTGCTAAGAAGCAAGTAGTTGGCGATACTGTAATGTCAGGTGAATTATCACCAATTCGTCCAGGTAACTGTTTACCGCTAAAAAACATACCACTAGGTACTGTAATCCATAATATCGAACTTAAAATCGGTAAAGGTGCACAGATGGCTCGTTCTGCGGGTGCTAGTGTTCAGTTGCTAGGTCGTGACGGTATTTATGCTATTCTACGTATGCGCTCTGGCGAAACACGCCGTGTACACGTGAATTGCCGTGCTGTTATTGGTGAAGTTTCTAACACTGAAAACAACTTGAAATCACTTGGTAAAGCTGGTGCTTCACGTTGGCGTGGTGTTCGTCCTTCTGTTCGTGGTGTCGCTATGAACCCGGTTGATCACCCACACGGTGGTGGTGAAGGTCGTAATAAAGGTCGCCATCCAACTAGCCCTTGGGGTCAGAAGTCTAAAGGACTTAAAACGCGTCACAATAAGCGTACTGACAACATGATCATCCGCCGCCGCGCCAAGAAGAAATAAAGGAAGAATTTCATGCCTCGTTCATTGAAAAAAGGTCCATTCATAGACGCGCACTTATTTGCTAAAGTTGAAAATGCATTAGACACCAACTCACGCAAACCAATTAAGACTTGGTCGCGCCGCTCGATGATTCTGCCACAAATGGTTGGCCTAACTTTATCTGTTCACAACGGCCGTACTCACGTACCGGTTATTGTGAGTGAGCAGATGGTTGGTCATAAACTAGGTGAATTTGCCCCGACTCGTACGTATCGTGGTCACGGCATTGACAAAAAAGCTAAGAGATAAGGTGCTTACCATGGAAGTAACTGCAAAATTACGCGGTGCCGCCATATCGGCACAAAAAGTTAGACTCGTTGCTGATGAAGTTCGTGGCAAATCTATCGAGCGTGCTTTGGATATCCTAACGTATAGTAATAAAAAAGGCGCTGTGTTTGTTAAGAAATGTCTTAACTCAGCCATCGCCAATGCCGAAAACAACAACGGTTTAGATATTGATACGCTTAAAGTATCAACCATCTACGTTGATGAAGGCATTACGCTAAAACGTATCCTACCACGTGCCAAAGGTCGCGCTGATCGTATCAGTAAGCGTACCTGTCACATCACTATAAAGGTAGGAGAATAAGTTATGGGTCAAAAAGTACATCCAATCGGAATTCGTCTTGGTGTTGTAAAAAAGCATAATGCAAATTGGTATGCTAACCCTAAACAATACTCAGAATACCTCATTAACGACATTCAAGTTCGTGAGTATCTACGCAAAAAGCTAGATAACGCTATGATCAGCAACATCATGATCGAGCGTCCTACTGGCGCCGCTAAAATTACCATCGCCACTGCGCGTCCTGGTATTGTTATCGGTAAGAAAGGCGAAGATATCGAAAGACTTCAAAAAGAATTGACCAAAATTATGGGCGTACCTGCTCAGGTCAACATTGAAGAAATCACGTCACCTGATCTTGATGCACGTTTGGTAGCAGACGGTATCGGAAGCCAGCTTGAGCGTCGTGTTATGTTCCGTCGTGCGATGAAACGCGCGGTACAGAACAGCATGCGCTCTGGTGCTAAAGGTATTAAAGTTGAGCTGTCTGGTCGTCTTGGCGGTGCTGAGATTGCTCGTAGTGAGTGGTATCGTGAAGGCCGTGTGCCATTACATACACTTCGCGCTGATATTGACTATGCGTCAGTACGTGCAGAGACAACTTACGGCACCATCGGTGTAAAAGTTTGGATCTTCCGCGGAGAGATCCTTGACGGTATGAACAGTGTTTACAATCCCGTCAAAGAAGAGCAGACTCGTGCGCCAAAACGCCGTGGTCGCGGAAACGGAAACCGTCGAAACTCAGACAGAGGTTAAACTATGTTACAGCCAAAACGTACCAAGTTTCGTAAAATGCATAAAGGTCGTAACACTGGGCTAGCTCATCGTGGAAGCACCGTTGCATTCGGACAAATTGGTCTAAAATCATTGACGCGCGGTCGTATGACAGCCCGTCAAATCGAAGCAGCACGTCGTACCATCACTCGTAAAATTAAGCGTGGCGGTAAGATTTGGATTCGTGTATTCCCAGACAAGCCTATTACCAACAAGCCATTAGAAGTACGTATGGGTAAAGGTAAAGGTCCTGTTGAATATTGGGTATGCGAAATCAAACCTGGTAAAGTGCTATATGAAATTGAAGGGGTACCAGAAGAGCTTGCACGTGAAGCTTTCACGCTTGCTGCAGCAAAACTGCCCTTTAAAACTACCATTGTTAAGCGGACGATAATGTAATGAAGATCAGTGAATTACGTGATAAATCATTAGAAGAACTGACCCAGTTACTTGATGAAAAGCAACTTGATGCTTTCCGTATTCGTATGGCTAAAGCAACTGGTCAGTTGGGTAATACCCATGAAGTCAGAGGCAATCGTCGCACGATTGCTCAGATTCAGACTTTGATTAACGAGAAACAACGAGGCGACTCATGAGCGATAACAATCAAACAGCTAATGCTAGCGTATTGACAGGAAGAGTTGTCAGCGACAAGATGGACAAGTCCATCACAGTTTTGATTGAACGTCTTGTACGTCATCCTTTGTATGGCAAGCAGCTTCGTCGTTCTACAAAAATCAAAGCTCATGATGAGAATAACGTTTGCCAACAAGGCGACCTTGTCCGCATCAAAGAAACGCGTCCAATCTCAAAAACCAAGTCTTGGACTTTGGTTGATGTGGTTGAAAAAGTAGAAAAAATCTAAGTAAATTGCATTAAAAGCCAGAAGCTGTTAAAATAGCCGCCTTTTTAAGGATGCTGATTGCGCCGAGCGTATATCACTCACATTAAGAGTAGCAGCGGTTATTTATATTAAAATGCCGACTACTCATACTGTGCTAGCGGCAGCAACTGGTTTTTATTGCTCATACGTGTGGAGTAACGCTATGATTCAGGTTGAGTCAATGCTGGAAGTTGCAGACAATAGCGGTGCAAGGCGAGTTCAGTGCATTAAAGTACTGGGTGGCTCTCATCGTCGTTATGCATCAGTTGGCGACATTATTAAAGTAACGGTTAAAGAAGCCATTCCTCGCGGTCGTGTTAAAAAAGGCGACGTGATGAATGCGGTAGTTGTACGTACCAAAAAAGGCGTTCGTCGTCCTGATGGTTCTGTTCTGCGTTTTGATGACAATGCTGCGGTATTGTTGAACCAAAACAAAGCACCGATTGCAACTCGTATTTTTGGACCGGTAACTCGTGAACTACGTGGTGATCAGTTTATGAAAATTGTATCCCTAGCACCAGAAGTATTGTGAGGTAATCCATGTCAAAATTACGTAAAGGCGATACAGTTATCGTGATTGCTGGTAAAGATAAAGGCAAACAAGGTACTGTACAAGCTGTAAAAAACGATCGTATTAAAGTTGAAGGCATTAATATTGTTACTAAACATCAGAAGCCAAATCAGGCAACTGGCGTTGAAGGTGGCATTCTTAAGCAAGAAGCTTTTCTGCATATCTCAAATGTCGCAATATTAAATGCGCAAACCCAAAAAGCTGATCGTATTACTTATCAGTTCGGCGAAGACGGCAACAAACAACGCGTCTATCGTTCGAACGGTGAAGTAGTGGCGACTGCGTAAGACACTAAGGGTGTAATGGTAATGGCAAGATTAAAATCTTTATATAACGATGAACTAAAGCAGCAAATCAAAGAAGACCTTGGTTTAGCGAATGTGATGCAAGTGCCTAAAATCACTAAAATCACACTTAACATGGGTGTAGGCGGCGCGTCTCAAGACAAGAAATTGCTTGAAGGTGCTGTAGCTGATATGACTGCGATTGCTGGTCAAAAACCTGTGGTCACTAAAGCGCGTAAATCAGTTGCTGGCTTTAAGATTCGTGAAGAATGGCCAATTGGCTGTAAAGTAACGCTACGCGGTGAGCAAATGTACGAATTTTTAGATCGTCTCATTGCCATTGCAATTCCTCGTATTCGTGATTTCCGCGGTTTTTCACCTAAAGCCTTCGACGGACGTGGTAACTACTCATTGGGTATCAAAGAACAAATCGTATTCCCAGAAGTAGATTTTGACAAAATTGATCGTATCCGCGGTATGGATGTGACAATCACCACGTCAGCTGGTAATGATGAAGAAGGTCGTGCGTTACTCAAAGCATTCGGCTTCCCATTTAAATAAGGTAAAGACGTTATGGCAAAGAAGAGCATGATTAACCGCGAATTAAAGCGCGAAAAAATGGTTGCTAAATATGCTGAAAAGCGTATCAAGCTAAAAGAAACTATCAGTGATATGACTGCAAGTGACGAAACTCGTATGGAAGCGATGTTAGAGCTACAAGCTCTTCCACGTAATTCATCACCAGTACGTCTGCGCAATCGTTGTGCTATCACCGGTCGTCCTCACGGTTACTTCCGCAAGTTTGGCTTATCACGCAATATGCTGCGTGAGCGTGTCATGCAAGGCGATGTGCCTGGTGTTCGTAAAGCAAGCTGGTAAGGAGTAACTATATGAGTATGCAAGATACCGTTGGGGATATGCTAACCCGTATTCGTAACGCACAAATGGCTAACAAAGTATCGGTAGCAATGCCGAGCTCTAAATTACGTAAATCAATAGCTGATTTACTGGTTAGCGAAGGTTATGTAGCGAACGCTGTTGTTACTGAACAAGACAACAATAAAGCCACATTGACTATTGAACTGAAATACTTCGAAGGCAAAGCTGTCATCGAAACTATCCAACGTTTTAGCCGTCCTGGTTTACGCCAGCATCGCGGTAAAGACGCTATCCCTACTGTTAAGCAAGGTATGGGTGTTGCTATCGTATCGACTAGCCAAGGTATCATGAGCGATCGTGCTGCACGCGCTGCTGGTATCGGTGGTGAAATCGTTGCATTCGTTGCCTAATTAGCATTTATGCTATTGGTGATGAGACGACAAAGTCTACTTGAACCCCTTTAAGCTGTTGTAAGTCCATAATGATTTGTAATAAGCTTAAAGAAAGCTAAGCATTTGAAGTTGATAAAATTGAATGGTGCTTAATGGGAACAACTATGCTAAACTAGCAGGCTTTTTAGCCTGTTAGTTTTTTCGCTAATATAAAGAAGTTAATTTTTTAAGGAATATTCCTATGTCTCGTGTGGCTAAAGCCCCAGTGACGCTGCCAAACGGCGTAAGCGTTACTTTGAACGATCGGCAGGTCGAAGTGAAAGGCAAGAACGGCAATTTGTCTTTACGCCTGCATGAATTGGTCGAGCTGAAACAGGAAGATGATGCGATCATTTTCTCACCTACAGTCGATTCAAAAGAAGCCATGATGCACACTGGCACCATGCGCGCCCTGCTTAACAATTATGTTACTGGCGTGAATGAAGGCTTTGAAAGACGTCTTCAATTAATTGGTGTTGGTTATCGCGCGCAAGCTACTGGTAATAAAGTAACGCTAAACGTTGGTTACTCTCATCCAGTAGAATATACGCTACCTGAAGGTGTGTCAGCTGAAACCCCAACGCAAACTGAAATTGTTTTGAAATCAAACAATAAGCAGCAGCTTGGTCAAGCAGCGGCTAATATCCGTGGTTTCCGCCCACCAGAGCCTTATAAAGGCAAAGGTATTCGTTATAGCGACGAACATGTGGTTCGCAAAGAAGCTAAGAAAAAATAAGGTGAGTTGAAATGTTTGATAAAAAAGCAGCTCGTCTGCGTCGAGCTAAGAAAACCCGCGCGCATATCCGTCATTTAGGCGTACATCGCTTAACGGTTAATCGCACGCCAAAGCACATCTATGCCCAGATTATCTCTCCGAACGGTGGTGAAGTGATTGCTCAGGCATCTACCTTAGACGGCAGCTTGCGCTCAGGCGCGACTGGCAACGCTGATGCAGCGACGTCTGTAGGCCAAATGATCGCAGAACGCGCAAAAGCAGCTGGGGTTACTAAAGTTGCCTTTGACCGTAGTGGTTTTAAATATCATGGTCGAGTTAAAGCTTTAGCTGAAGCAGCTCGCGAAAACGGATTGGAGTTTTAATCATGGCTAGAAATGATAAAAATGATAAAAATGAGCAAACAGACGGTTTAGTAGAACGCTTAGTTACCGTTGACCGCGTCGCAAAAGTAGTTAAAGGTGGTCGTATTTTCTCTTTCACCGCATTAACTGTTGTTGGTGATGGCAATGGTCGTGTTGGTTTTGGTCGTGGTAAAGCACGTGAAGTGCCAGCTGCTATTCAAAAAGCGCTAGAAGCTGCCAAACGCAATATGATTACTGTTGAGCTAAACGATGCAACTTTGTATCATCCGATCAAAGCACGTCATGGTGCTAGTAAAGTCTACATGCAGCCTGCATCTGAAGGTACTGGCGTAATCGCTGGTGGCGCAATGCGTGCTGTGTTAGAAGTTGCTGGTGTCAAAGATGTTTTGACTAAATGTTATGGTTCTACCAATACTGCTAACGTGGTTCGCGCTACGTTTAACGGTTTACGTGATATGTCAACTCCAGAGAAGATGGCAGCAAAACGTGGTAAATCTGTAGACGAAATCTTGGGTTAACTTAGACTAGGTGAGTTACGATGAAAAAAATGAAAGTCACTCAATTTAAATCGGGTGCCCATCGCCTAAAGAGCCACAAAGCGAGCTTGAAAGGATTGGGTTTACGCCGTATTAATCATACTGTTGAAGTAGAAGATACTCCTTCAACCCGTGGTATGGTCAATCGCGTCAACTACATGGTAAAAGTGGAGGAAGCGTAATGGGTCTTAGATTAAATGAATTATCACCAGGTGTTGGCGCAAAGAAAACTGCCCAACGTCGTGGTCGTGGTATCGGTTCAGGTCTTGGTAAGACTGGTGGTCGTGGTGTAAAAGGTCAGAAATCTCGTTCAGGTTCTAGCATACGCTCAGGATTTGAAGGTGGTCAAATGCCTTTATATCGCCGTCTACCAAAATTTGGTTTTACCAGTAGAATGGCAATGACGACTGCTGAAGTCCGTCTGTCTGAATTGAATAAAATTGAAGGCGATGTGGTCAGCATTGAAACACTTAAAGCTGCTAACCTTATCCGTCATGATATGAAGCGTGCTCGTGTAATGTTGTCAGGCGAAGTGACTAAAGCTTATACCTTTAAAGGTATTAAAGTGACTAAAGGCGCTAAGCAAGCAATCGAAGCTGCTGGTGGTAGCATCGAGGAGTAGTAACGTGTCAAAACAATCAATGTCATCGGCTGGTATACCGCTTAATCCATTTGCCTTCATACGCAAGTATGACGAATTATGGACGCGTTTATTATTCTTAATCGGCGCATTGATTGTTTATCGTTTAGGGTCACATATTCCAGTTCCGGGTATCAACCCAGTTAACTTGGCTGATCTGTTTTCGCGCAACGAAAACACCATTCTGAGCATGTTTAATATGTTCTCAGGTGGTGCGCTAGAGCGTATGTCTATTATGGCGCTTGGCATTATGCCATATATTTCAGCATCGATTATTGTACAGATGATGTCTGCAGTACTGCCATCGCTTGAAGCCCTCAAAAAAGAAGGTGAAGCGGGACGACGCAAGCTAAACAAGTACACCCGTCAAGGGACACTTGCTTTAGCTCTAGTACAGTCATTAGGAATGTGTGCTGGCTTAATCAGCCAAAATCTTACCTTATCCTCTGGTTTGACTTTTTATATTCCAGCTGTTACTTCATTAGTAGCGGGCGCTATGTTCTTAATGTGGCTTGGTGAGCAGATTACAGAACGCGGCGTTGGTAATGGTATCTCAATGCTTATTTTTGCGAGCATTGTGGCTGGTACGCCAGGTATGATTTCGCAGTCTATCGAACAGGTCAATCAAGGTCAGATGAATCTGATTGTACTGTTCATTTTTGTACTATTAGGCATCGCGGTTACTGCAGGTATTGTTTATATTGAACGTGCTCAGCGCCGTGTCCCTGTCAACTATGCACAAAAACAGCAACAAGGTCGCAAGATATACGCTCAACAGCAATCACATTTGCCGTTGAAGCTGAACATGGCAGGGGTTATCCCAGCTATTTTTGCCAGTTCTTTGTTGTTGTTCCCTGCAAGTTTAGGGCAGTGGGTTGGTCAATCAACTGATCCTACTTTTGTACAAAAAATATTGCAAAATATGGCATTGGTGTTGTCCCCAGGGCAACCGCTATATTTAGTACTATTTGGCGCGATGATTATTTTCTTCTGTTATTTTTATACGGCATTGGTATTTAGCCCGCGTGAAGTAGCAGAAAACCTTAAGCGTAGTGGTGCGTATATCCCTGGTATTCGCCCTGGACAACAAACTCAGCGTTACCTCGATCATGTATTAAACCGACTGACCTTTATTGGCGCGATGTATATGACGGTTATTTGTTTAATGCCGATGGTCGTCCAGTCATCGTTTGGTGTGCCGTTTCAACTCGGTGGTACATCTTTACTGATTATGGTGGTTGTGGTAATGGACTTCATCTCGCAGATTCAAGCGCATTTGATGACCCATCAATATCATGATCAGACGTTAATTCAATCGCCCACTCAACCTTAAATGAGCGGTACGATATTTCAAGGAGTATGCTATGAAAGTTCAAGCATCAGTTAAGAAGATTTGTGGTAGCTGTAAAGTTGTGCGTCGTAAAGGCCGTGTACATATCATCTGTACAGCAGAACCGCGCCACAAGCAACGTCAAGGTTAATATTTAGTATCATAAAGTTTTAAACTTTTGTTACTATCTAAATTAATACTTGAAAAATAACGGCGGATGGGATATCATCCGCCACTTGCCGTGTTTATGCAGAATATTTTGTAATGCTGTCAATGGTTAGGCTTTTAACTAAGCCAAAACAGCGACAGTGACCATAATATATTTAGTATTAACAGCAACAATTCTGAAGAATAATGCCTTATTGATAAATAACGCTTATTTTTCTTTAATGGAGAGAAATCAATGGCTCGTATTGCCGGCGTAAACATTCCGGATAATAAGCATGCTGTTATTTCACTAACTTACATCTTTGGTGTAGGTCGTACCACTGCTCAGAAAATATTAGAAGCAGTTGGCATTGCCCCTACTACTAAAGTTAGTCAGTTAGATGATACACAGTTAGATGCTATCCGTGCACAAATTGCAAATTACATGACTGAAGGTGATCTTCGTCGTGAAGTTTCAATGAATATCAAGCGTTTAGTTGATCTTGGTTGTTACCGTGGCATACGCCATCGTCGTAACCTACCAGTTAGAGGTCAGAACACCAAGAACAACGCTCGTACTCGTAAGGGTCCGACACGCCCTCTCAAAAGATAATTAACTTAGGAAGCTAAAAGATGGCAAAAGACACTCGCAGTCGCAAAAAGGTGGCTCGTCGTTCAGTATCGGAGGGCATAGCCCATATCCATGCGTCTTTTAATAACACCATTGTTACGATTACCGATCGTCAGGGTAATGCATTGGCTTGGGCCACTTCAGGTGGACAAGGCTTCCGTGGTTCACGTAAATCTACACCATTTGCAGCTCAGGTTGCAGCTGAAGTCGCTGGTAAAGCGGCTCAAGAATATGGTGTTAAGAATATCGACGTTTTGGTCAAAGGACCAGGACCGGGTCGTGAGTCTGCGGTAAGAGCACTAGGTGCATTGGGTTATAAAGTTAACAGCATCTCTGATGTAACCCCAATCCCACACAATGGTTGCCGTGCGCCGAAAAAGCGCCGCGTCTAATATTAAAGACGAAGCTTTTTATCCCAAAAGCTTATAGGAGACATAACAATGGCCCGCTATATTGGACCAAAACTCAAATTATCACGTCGTGAAGGTACAGACTTAGGCCTTAAGTCTGGTGTTAAACCATACGATGTTAAAACGAAAAAAGCTGGTCGTCCACCAGGTCAACACGGTGTAAGCCGTAACAAGACCTCAGAATATGCTCTACAGCTGCGTGAAAAGCAGAAAGTTAAGCGTATTTATGGTGTACTAGAGCGTCAATTCGCTAACTACTATAAAGAAGCTGCTCGTAAGCGCGGTGCTACTGGTGAAAACCTACTAGCCATGCTTGAGAGCCGTCTAGATAACGTTGTATATCGCATGGGCTTTGGCTCAACTCGCGCAGAAGCACGTCAGCTAGTCAGTCATCGTACTGTTATGGTAAAAAAAGCTGGCCGTGATGAGTTTGTTCGTGTGAACATTCCATCAATTCAGCTTCAAGATGGTGATGTCATCGCTATCCAAGAGAAGTCTCGCGAACAACTACGTATTAAAAACGCTATCGAATTAGCGACACAACGTGGTATTCCAGAATGGCTAGATGTTGATCACAGCAAACTACAGGGTACTTTTAAACAAGCGCCTGATCGTATTGATCTACCTGCTGAAATCAACGAAAGCTTGATCGTTGAGCTATACTCTAAGTAAATGACGTACTGCTCGATGTCATGAAAATGGCATTGAGCAATTAACGTTAATTAAACCAGTTTAATAAATCGAGGTGACATCATGATGCTAAATGCAACTGAGTTTCTAACGCCGAATGCCATTAACGTGGATACGGTTAACGAAACGATTGCGAAAGTCACGCTCGAACCGTTAGAACGCGGCTTTGGGCATACCCTAGGTAATGCCTTACGTCGTATCTTGTTATCTTCATTACCTGGTGCTGCAGTCATTGAAGCTGAGATTGATGGCGTTGACCATGAATACTCTACGCTTGAAGGGCTACAAGAAGATGTACTTGACTTGCTTTTGAACTTAAAAGGCTTGGCAATTACGCTTCATGACCAAAATGAAGTATTTTTGACCTTGGATAAACAAGGTCCAGGCACTATTACTGCTGCAGATATCGCGTTACCACACAATGTTGACATCATCAATCCAGAATTGGTATTGGGTACATTGAGTGATCGTGGTCATCTTAAGATGCGTTTGCGCGTAGTAATGGGTCGTGGATATGAGCCAGCAAACCAGCGCCGTGAAGATGGTGATACTAAGGCAATTGGACGCTTAAAGCTTGATGCAAGTTTTAGTCCTGTGCTTCGTGTTGCCTATCAGGTTGAGAACGCTCGTGTAGAGCAGCGTACTGATCTTGATCGTCTTATCATTGAGCTTGAAACTAATGGCACTATAGATCCAGAAGAAGCAATTCGTAAAGCAGCCACTATTTTACAACAACAGATTTCTATCTTTGTTGACCTAGAAGCTGAAGAAGCGCCTGAGCCTGTGAAAGAGAAAGAAGAGGTTGATCCGGTGCTATTACGCCCTGTGGACGATCTTGAACTAACGGTTCGCTCAGCCAACTGCTTGAAAGCTGAAAACATTTACTATATCGGTGATTTGGTACAACGTTCAGAGACTGAACTTCTAAAAACCCCAAATCTTGGTAAGAAATCATTAACGGAAATCAAAGACGTTTTAGCGTCTAAAGATTTAGAGCTCGGTATGCGCCTAGATAACTGGCCACCAGCTGATTTACGTGTTGATGATCGCTTTTCTTATCGTAGCCGTTAAACTTTAAGGATTTTTGACTATGCGCCATCGTAAGAGTGGAGTCAAGCTGGGTCGTACCGGCAGTCATCGTAAGGCAATGTTTCAGAACATGACTAACTCATTATTTGAGCATGAACTGATCAAAACAACTTTACCAAAAGCTAAAGAACTACGTCGCGTTGCCGAGCCATTGATCACTATGGCTAAAGAAGACAGCGTTGCTAATCGTCGTTTAGCATTCAGCCGTATGCGTAGCAAAGCTATGGTAGGCAAATTATTTGGCACGTTAGGTCCTCGTTACCAGACGCGTCCAGGTGGTTATTTGCGTATCGTAAAATGCGGTCATCGTGATGGTGACAATGCGCCAATGGCATATGTAGAATTAGTTGATCGTGACTAATTTTATACTGAATATATGATTCATAAAAAAGCTCCAATCGATTGGAGCTTTTTTTTATGCGTTTAAATAAGTAGTTATAATAACAAAGAACTAACGTCAGCAGCACCTTGTCTGATGATTTCAGGCTGGCTACTGGTCATATCAACGATAGTGGTTAGCTTAGTGGTTTTTATACCTGCGTTGATGAGACCGTCTATTTGGTTGCTTAACAGATCTTCTATTTCAAATGGATCATCAAGTATATCATCGCGATTTGGTAATATTAATGAGCTGGTTAAGATAGGCTCGTCCATGGCTGCCAAGAGTGCTTGGGCGATAGGATTACTTGGCACACGAATACCAATGGTTTTTTTCTTCGCATGTGCCAGTTTCTTTGGTACGTCTTTTGTGGCATTAAGAATAAAGGTAATAGGAGCTGGCGTATGAGCCTTAAGCTGCTTAAATTGCACATTATCTACTGCTGCATAATTAGCAATTTCACTTAAATCTCGGCACAATAGCGTAAATTGATGCTTATCATCAAGCTCACGGATTTGTTTTAATTTTTCGAGGGCGTCTTTTGCGCCTAAACGACAACCAAAAGCATAGCTAGTATCAGTAGGATAAATGATTAACTGATCCTTACGTAATAGATCAGCGGCTTGCTCAATAAGACGTGGCTGCGGATTTTCGGGATGTATATAGAGCACTTGCATAATAGTTCCTTGTCTTATAATTATAGGTTATATACTTTTGAGATGGTGGATGAGTTGTTATCAAATAAATAACGCTAGAAAGAAATAACGCTAGAAAGAAATAAGAGTAATAATGAGTTAATCTTTTGCTAGCTTCGCTTTATCTTAGCTGCACCACAAAATCTACTTATCTATCAGTATAGCTTAAAGCAAATATAAGTTTATTGGCAAGGCGTTACGGTTGGTAGGAAATCGTTAACAGTTTACAAGCATCGCTATCATTAACCTTATAGAGATTTATCGTGGCTCGCTGTTAGTTAATTTATCGTTACAAACACTTAATAATACCCGTAGCAAAGTCTTGGCATCACGTGGCAGCGTTACTGGCTTGGTAATATAGGTTTCAACTTGTAAATAAACGTCATGAGCAAAAGTGCTACCACTGGTATCGAAGTCGGCAAACAGATTGTCCTGTGAGACTCGAAAGTGATATCCACAGGCAAGAGTAAATAAACACTCAAGCGCCTGCGGTTTAATCTCTACGCGCTCAAATGCTTGCTGCTGAGAGGCTGAACGCCCATCTGGTGCATACCAGTAGCCAAAGTCGGGTAAGCCTCTACGTTCTTTACCAGCGACACACCAATGGCTTAATTCATGCAGCGCACTGGCAAAAAATCCGTTGGCAAACTCGATTCGTGCTGGCTGATTGTTCTGAGCAGGGAAATATTCTGGTTCACCATCACCAGATGCTAATATCACTTGATGCTTGGCAAACACGGTATTAAATAAACAAATAAGCCAATCGGTTGCTGCTTTTTCAGTATCTGCTATAGAAGCACTTTCCTTAGACAGTTTTTGCCATTGATCTGCTAAATCTTTTAGGTTTGTATTTATTTTAGAATTGAGTGCGCAAGTCTTTAGAGTGCTCATAGGGCATTCTATAGCTGTATCTTCTAAGTCAGTGAGATGTTGAAGCAAAAGAGTCGTATCAACAGAAGACCACAATGCAGAAAAATCAGGGTTGGCGGTAGGCGATATCATAGATAGAAGATTGACCGAATAAAAAATAAGAGACTGTTGGTACTCTATACATGAAATGAGTAAATAAAAATGTGAGGCAACCCAAAGGTCAAAAAATCTTAACATACTAGCGCTAGCGCTACTCAGCGCTTTCCGCTAGTATGGCAGGCAATATTATACACCGTTTTTGATGAATGAGGCCGCGTATGTCAAGCACTCCAGTAAGCAAGCCTTCAGCGGCTCAAGCTGATAATATGCAGAATCCTATATCGAGTAATATGCCCGAACACCTTTCCTTAAATAAATGGGAAGATACTGGCTTTGAGTGGGCAGGAGAGATAGAACCTACCTCTTTTGAACGTCTTTCCGCTATACTGACGACCGAGCATGAACAAGAAAAAATCCAGCTCACTGCCAATCTTTATCGTCGTAATAATGTCTTACATCTATCATTTAAATTGGCGGGTGATGTATGGCTAACTTGCCAGCGCTGCTTGCAACCCGTAGCCACTGACTTAACTGATGATTATGATATTGCACTACTCGATGACGAGAGCCAAGTGCGCCTAGTCAATGAAGAGCAGGACTATTTATTGCTTGATGAAGTCATTACTGAGCAGTCGCCAGAGCGCTTATTGCCTTTGAAAAAATTGGTTGAAGATGAAATATTGCTTAAAACACCGATGGCACCGAAGCACGATGACTGTGAAATGACGGTTGAGCAATTTGGTGAGATACCTGAAGAAGAAGAAAATGAAAATCCTTTTGCCGCTTTAGCCTCGTTGAAAGGCAAGTTATAAAAGAAAAAATGCTGTATTCAATTGATTTAGAATGCCTTTTATCGGCTTTGTGCAGAAGAGTCGTACGCAGGGCTTTATTAATCGATGAAACATGCGTATAATGTCCCGTTTATTGCATTCTAGCAACAGGTTACTTGCAGATAAAAACTGACTAGGCAAATTGACTATAGATTTTAGACGTAGTTAGCATTTTAATGCACGTGGCAATCTATTTAACTAATGATGCGTAAGACTTAGGTTGTTGTGATTATATAGCCTCTGTCAGTATCGACTAAAGCTGAATTTTAAGCTTATCCCTTTTAAGTATAGGAGCTATATCATGGCTGTTCAAAAAAGTCGTAAAAGCCGTTCTCGTCGTGACATGCGCCGTTCACACCATCGTATGGAAGTGGCTGAGCTAAGCGTAGATGCTACCACTGGTGAAAAACATCGTCGTCATCACATGACTAAAGATGGTTTTTATCGTGGTCGTCAGTTGTTCAAGGTCAGTCAAGACGCTTAATTGACTATTTAATCAGTGATGCAACAATACGATGGTGCTGATGGCACTTTACGGCTTTTTGTACCGCTATTATTAGGCAATAAGTTTTGAGCTAAAGAAAGCCAAGTTATTTCGCTACCATATATTATGTGGTGGGATAACTTGGCTTTTTGCTATGAATTTTTTATGACGTAGCTCCCTATCATTGGTTTTTATCACGTAATTTTTTATCAAATGCTGTGCCTAAAAAACTGTCAAAAGCTAAATATTATCTTACCTTAACGCCTCATTTTTTCATCAGCTATGATAATAGTATCTGTCAGTGTATAGTTTACTTATAATCAGCTGTCTGAGTGATCAGTTAAAAATATAACTCTAGACCGCCCCTAATTTTACAATACTCCCGATTATCTTTAGGGATGTTTTCAATTACATAAGGAATATTGGTTATGGCCTCTGTACCCGATATGATAAAAAAACAGCCAACCCGCATTGCGGTGCTTTTCCCTGGTCAAGGCTCACAAATTGTCGGTATGACCAGCGAGCTCGCTGAAGCTTATCCAGAGATTCGTGATACTTTTGCTGAAGCAAGCGAAGCACTAAGTGAAGACTTATGGGCAATTTGTCAGGATGAAGAAAAGCTCAATCAAACGCAATATACTCAGCCAGCCTTATTGACGGCTAGTATCGCCATTTGGCGTATTCTACAACCAAAATTCAAAAAAGCGCCGTGCTATCTAGCGGGTCATTCTCTAGGTGAGTACAGCGCCCTTTGTGCCGCTGGAGTGATATCGCTTGCTGATGCGGTGAGATTGGTACATACGCGCGGTCAGTTGATGCAGGAGGCGGTAGTAGGTATCGATACAGCGATGGCAGCAGTGCTAGGGCTCGAAGATCATCGTGTGGAAAACTTGTGCGAGCAGGCAACCGAGCATGTTGATGGCGCGATTGTCGGAGCAGCAAATTTCAATAGTCCAGGACAAGTTGTGGTTTCAGGAAATGCGGCAGGCGTCACAGCTGTCATCGATAAAGTAAAAAATACTGGCAAAAAAGCCATCCCACTAAAGGTGAGCGTGCCATCACATTGTGCGCTTATGGCGCCAGCAAGTAGTGCTTTAGCGGAAGCCTTAGCAGCTATTAAGTTTGATCAAGCAACCATTCCGGTTATTCAAAACCGTCATGCGCGTGTTGAGAGTAGTGCGGCAGGTATTAAGCAAGCATTAACCGAGCAGCTAAGTGAGCCAGTACTATGGTCAAAGACCATGCAAGAGCTGGCTGATAAGCAAATTAATATTTTAATCGAGTGTGGCAGTGGCAATGTATTGAGTAATTTGGCCAAGCGTCAAGCGCAACCAATTGCCAGCTATCCTACTGACAAGCCCACCCGTCTTGATAAATTAATGGAGGTATTATCATGAGCCGTACGATTACCCTAGTGACTGGTGCCAGTCGCGGTATTGGCAAGGCAGTCGCCAAACGTTTTGCAAAGGAAGGACATTTCGTGATTGGGACAGCCACCACAGAGAAAGGTGCTGAACTTGTTGATGGTTATCTACATGATAGTGGTGGTATTGGCCGTGTATTAGACGTACGCGATACGGCACAAATCGATAAGCTATTTGAAGAAATTGAAAGCGTCTATGGCGCGGTGCAAGTGCTGGTCAATAATGCTGGTATTACCCAAGACGGTCTATTGATGCGCATGAAAGATGAAGATTGGGAGAACGTGGTTGATACCAATTTGACATCGGTTTATCGCATGAGCAAACGTGCGGTACGCGGTATGATGAAGGCGCGTCGTGGTCGTATCATTAATATTACCTCTGTCGTTGCTCAAATGGGCAATGCTGGTCAGTCTAATTACGCGGCGACTAAAGCGGGCGTAGAAGGTTTTAGCCGTACACTCGCACGTGAAATCGGCTCACGCCAAGTCACGATCAACTGTGTGGCACCCGGTTTAATTGAGACGGATATGACGGATGAGCTTGACGAGCGCCTACTAAATTCGATGCTAGATGCCGTGCCTATTAGTCGTCTTGGGCAGCCAGAAGACATCGCAGCTGCCGTACATTTCTTAGCCAGTGACGAAGCCAGCTACATCACAGGTGCCGTTATTCCTGTCAATGGTGGCATGTATATGTAGGTGACGCACAAGTGTTACATACTTATAATAAAAAACTGTGTGAACGAGTGTAAACTATAATAAAGGGTGCTATAATGACGAATACTTTTACGTCAAAGCCCTGTATGATAGCAGGGCTTTACTAGACATTAGACAGAACGTATAACGTGTCATAGAGTACTCAGACGGCAATGCTGATCTGGCAAATTCCATTTTATATACTAGGCGATAACGTTTAACTATCGCGCTATCGCAGTTTATTAAAAATAATAGATGATAAAGGAGTAATCTACATGAGTAATGATACCGAGCTAAGAGTAAAGGCGGCAGTAGCTGAGCAATTAGGTATGAACGTTGAAGACATCAACAACGATGCTTCATTTATGGAAGATTTAGGCGCTGATTCATTGGATCTAGTCGAATTGGTTATGTCATTCGAAAGCGATTTTGGCATCACTATTCCTGATGAAGATTCAGCTGAATTGACGACGGTTCAAAAAGCAATCGACTACGTACAAGCCCAACTATAACTCGCTATTTGCTTAGCAAGTCTTACAATGCCGCTTATCTATACAGCATAGATAAGCGGTTTTTTTATGTTCGTTATTTATTCTAAGAGTCTATCTCAGTCATTTATGTTCATCTAGTGATTCATTTCATTAACATAAGCTACGCCAAATCAACATTACTCAACATACTATTACTATTCATCATATGTGTCTTTGCCTATACTAATAACGATTAATAATAAATAATAGTATTTCAAGGAGCAGTTATATGGGTATGTTTAGTTTTGCAAAAGACATCGGTGATAAGATTTTTAATCGTGACGACGAAAAGCATGATGCTAAATCAGAAACCAAAGCAGATGCTAGTACGCCTGTCGCCAGCGGTGAGCCTTCAGCACAATCGGTTGCCAACATTTTGCTACGTCGCATTCAGCAGCAAAACCTCAATATCAGTAACCTAAAAATTAAATATAACGGTTCGACGGATACCGCTGAAATCAGTGGTAACGCTAAAACACAGGCTGACCGTGAAAAAGCCATTATCGCTATTGGTAATGTCCAAAACGTCGCTAAAGTCATTGATAACATTGATATCGAAGAAGACGCGCCTGAATCTACGATGTATACCGTAAAATCTGGTGACAGCCTATCTAAGATTGCTAAAGATGTTTATGGTTCATCTGGTGATTATACAAAAATATTTGAAGCCAATAAGCCTATGCTGTCTGATCCAGACAAAATTTATCCTGGTCAAGTATTGCGCATTCCCAAGCCGTAATTTTTAATCCATAACTCCTAAGCCTAATCAGCATTAGTATGTCTAATAGAATAAAAAATGCCTCTTTAGTAAGAGGCGTTTTTGTGTCTAAAAGGAATAGGTTTACCGATTATTGATATTTAATTTTTCAGTTTGTTCGGTAAGCGCCCAATTAATATGTTCGTCCAGCATATCGTTATGCAAGCCTAACTTAGATTGTAGATGAGAGACTATTTCTATACTGGGATTAGCATTGCCAAGTCCAATGGCGATATTGCGCAAAAAGTTCACATAGCCTGTGCGCCTGAGCGGACTGCCTTCAGTTTTTTTCATGAACTCTGCGTCTTGCCATTGCCACAGCTCAAGCAAACTGCTGTTATCAAGCTGATGCCGTGGCGTGAAGTCTTCTACGGTTGTAAGGTTGGCGTAGCGATTCCACGGACAAATGAGCTGACAGTCGTCACAACCGAAGACGCGATTGCCAATTGCGCGACGATATTTGGTATCAATGGTGCCATCATGCTCAATCGTTAAATAAGAAATACAGGCAGAAGCATTGAGCTCGTAGGGCGCGACAATCGCTTGGGTTGGGCAGATATCAATACAGGCACTGCAACTGCCGCAGTGCTCTTTTACTGGTTCATCATCCGGCAACTCAAGACTCATAAACAACTCACCCAGCACAAAGAATGAGCCCGCTTGTTTGTTTAGCAATAGCGTATGCTTGCCTGTCCAGCCAAGTCCTGCTGCATCTGCAATAGGACGCTCAAAGATAGGGGCAGAGTCACTAAAAGGTCTGAAAATAAATTCTGCCTCAGCCCCAATATCTAGATGCTGCCATTCAGCAAGCATCGCTTCTATCTTTAAGGCTAATTGTTTTAAGCGGCTGCGCATCGTCTTATGATAATCGCGGCCTCTGGCATAACGCGCAATGATACCTTGATTGGGATGATCATCATCAGTGACCGCACGCGGGGTAGGTGTCTGAGTGAGATAATCCATACGCACGCTGATGATGGTTTTTGCCCCTTCTACCAGTTGGGCAGGATGCGCACGTAGGTGGTGATTGTTATGCATAAACTGCAATTGGCCTTCATAGCCTTTATCCAGCCACCGTTGCAATTGTTCAATTTGTTGAGTAAATAAAGGATGATGCACGGATAAGAAACCACAGTCGGCAAACCCTAAAGACTGTGCTTGGGCTTTAATCCATTGCTTTACCTCTGTGGTGGTAGCAAACGTTGGGCTATTACTCACAGTAATCTTTTTTTCGGGCGCAGGGTTAGGCTCAGGAGACGTTTTCTGAGCTGATATCTGCTGAATTGAAGAGTTAGATAAGTTTACTTTAGAAGGATTATTCATGTGTGATAGCAGGTAATAGAGTGAATACCGATATGATAAGCCAGTGAGCTAAGAGCGCAAGTACAAAAGCAAATAATCTCACATTTCATATTGATACATAAGTCAAAGTGAGCTTTTGCTAAGCTTAGACAAGCGAGTAACCAGCAAGTTTTGATATCATAAAAAACCAATAAAAATAATCGAGGAACGGTATGCAAACTCAATCCAATGTATTTTCATCAGACACAACGAGACCGATAGCGCTATATAGCAGCGAGCAAGTCTACGCTATGGAGCAAGCATGGTTTGCAGAAGGTTATGATAGCTTTGGATTGATGAAGCAAGCTGCTTGGCAAATGACGCAGCATATAGAACAGCTCTACGAGAAAAAATATCTGAAAGCTCGTGCCTCGGCTGATAAGAAAGTTTATCGACGTAATGCTTGTCAGCAACGAGCGAGTATCTGGGTAGGAAAAGGGAACAACGGCGGTGATGGTTGGCTTATAGCTTACTATTTGCAGCAGGCAGGCTGGCAGGTAAAAGTAATCACAGTCGGCTATGCTACCGAAGGTCTAGAGACGGACAATCAAATAGAAATTGCTAACAAAGTAGACAGACACGACGTTGTATCCGATGCTAAGCAAGCGCAACAAATAGCGCTATCTGCTAAGGTAAATTATCAACGCTTTGAGGATAGTAGTGCCAATCAAAGTGAGATAAGAGAAGCGGACTGGCAAGCTGATATTTATATCGATGCATTATTTGGTATAGGACTGGACCGTGCACCTGAAGGTGTTTACGAGCAGGCTATTAGCGCCTTTAACAAGGTAGCCCAATCCAATGATGCTTTGGCAATTGCCGTTGATATCCCGAGTGGCTTAGTGGCTTCTACTGGTCAAGTATTTGAGCGCATTGCCATACAAGCTGACGTGACGTTGTGCTTGATCTCCCGTAAATTCGGCTTACATACCAAAGATGGCATGGACTATAGCGGGAGCGTGATTGATATACCGTTAATACCGACTCAGTCAAGCAACTCAGCCGCCACTCTAGTGACTGTAGCGCACGCTTTAAATGCTCGTCGACAGAACAGCTACAAAGGCAGCTATGGTCACGTCTTGGTCATTGGTGGTAATCGAATTGATGGCTCGCAAGGTATGGGCGGGGCAGCCATACTATCTGCCAGTAGTGTCATGGCGACAGGTGCGGGTAAAATTACTGTGGCTTGTCACGATGCCTTTCATGGTGCTTTATTAACGTCATTACCCGATGCGATGACGATTGATTTGCATGATAAAGAGGGGGTGAAAACATTAATTAAGGACGCTAGCGTCGTTACCATTGGCATGGGATTGGGGCGTGATAAAAAAGCGCAAGCATTATTCATCAGTTATGTTCAGGCTGCTATAACAGAGAAGAAGCCACTGGTCATTGATGCAGATGGTCTTTATCATCTGGCATCATTGCAGATGGAGAGTCGTGAGCATCCTCATAAACACGAACTCATCGCTCAGCTGCGACAACACAGTATGGATCATCAGGTTTGTTTGACGCCGCACAGTGGTGAAGCGGCTAGATTGCTTGATAAGAAAATTAGTGTAGTAGAAAATGATCGAATAGCAGCTATAAAACAGTGTGCTAAAACTTATGGCGGTGATTGGGTGCTAAAAGGCGCTGGTTCATTGGTACTGGAGCAAAGGGTATTAGAACAGAAGGGTTGGCAAGCGCATATTTATGTTTGCGGCGTAGGTAATGCTGGCATGGCCACCGCTGGCATGGGCGATGTATTGTCTGGGGTGATTGCTGGGCTGTTGGCACAACAGGATCTAGAAGACGAAGCGCGCTGCTTGCACCAAGCGGTTCTTCTGCATGCGCTAGCAGGAGACGCTTTGGTGAATGATACTGACCATTACCAGCATAATAGCTCGCTACTGATTGGACAGCGCGGGCTACAAGCGCAAGATATGCCAGCAGCCATTCGTCATGTCATGCAATTGATTACCAATAAAAATTAAGTAGGGTAGTGTGCCCTATCAAGTAAAACTAGGTCGTAGAGCCATTACAATACTGAGTGATGGCTTGTTGCACGCGCTCACGCTTAAGCTCGATTTCGCGACCATCTAAGTATTCACGTTTGCCATCACTATCCATCTCATATATACGCCCGCCAACGTTTAGATTGGTTAGGTTATTACGCAGTGATTGGCAGCGCTGTGCATTAGCCTGCGCTTCTTGATCCTTAATACGTGCTTCTAGCTGGGCAACGCGCTGTTCTTCTGCACTTTGAGTAGGTATGTTTTGGTTTGCCTCTGTTTTACCCGCTAGCTGACCTGCGTTATTCTGCCTACCATCGCTACGAAATTCGATCACTTCAATATTTCTGCCTTCTTGCGGCGCATGCTGGCTGTACTTCACTTCACCGTGCGTACCAATCGATTTATACACTTGGATAGCATGACTGGCATTCATTGACAGCATTATCATACATGCAGTACTGATGCTGATGAGCAGCTTGGCAGGGGTATGTATGGTAGACATGTATGCCATAGTAGCGGTCCTCTTAAGGGGGTAAAAAATGAAGGTAGATATTTATTTGAAGGCAGTATTTACATTGATAAATAACAATATGAATACAGTAGCGTTTGATTTTAGCAAATAATGCTTATGAATGTACATTATTTAATAACTAATAGTTAGGGGTGGGTTTTAGAAGTTTTTCTTGACAATAGGACTCAAACCATTGAATATAATAGCAGTTGATTGGTCAGTGAGCGGCTTTTATGATATTGCCGTGGCACTTGAGAATGAGAACTACGGGTTACTTATCGGTAGCTTACGTCGTTTTATTTTCTTTGTGATAATGATATGGCAAAAATGATGATCATAGCGATTATTGTTAATGACTGTATATGTTGTCTCCGGACTTATCTGTCTACAATGACTAAGATAAACTTATTATTTGAAATACGCTAAGTGTGGATTTTTGCGGTTGTATTGCTTGCATTAAATGCAAAACAATATTTGGTTATGATGTTTTTTATTAGCCTATTATAAGATCAGATGATCTTAGGACGTAGTATTGGCTATTAGAATTATTTTATGACTTTAGCTATAGCAGCGCCTCTTTTATAAACACTATCGCTCATAAGTAATAAGCCTCTTTTATAGATGCATTCGTATCTTGTCATGGTATATCGATAAACTCCTGTCACAAAACTGACCCCAAATACATTGCTGTGTTTGAGTATTATCTTGCGTTGTACGACGCGATTGCTTAAATATAGTGGGCAGACATTCTTGATATGGACAAGGATTGGCAATCATTTTTATAAGATTTAAAATAACGCCCAAACGTGGTTGTTTTCTTTTATAAAATAATGCAAATTCTCGCCGCAAAAAAAGGTGATGACAGTGACGCAAACCACGCAAAGTCCGAATATGACGGGACATACCCAAACAGGTAATGCCGCCAAAAATTTTGAAGAAAAGCAACAACGTCTTGCTGAAGGTAGCAAGCAGCCTGTGATGCTATCTGGTGCTGAGATGCTGGTGCAATCGCTGACGGATGAGGGTGTCAAATATATTTTTGGCTATCCAGGCGGCGCAGTGCTGCACATTTATGACGCGTTGTTTCAGCAAGAAAACATCGAACATATTTTAGTGCGTCATGAGCAAGCAGCCGGCCATATGGCTGATGCTTATTCGCGAGTAACTGGTAACACAGGTGTCGTGCTGGCCACGTCAGGTCCAGGTGCTACCAATACAGTAACTGCGATTGCCACTGCCTTCATGGACTCAGTTCCGATGGTCGTGATTTCAGGTCAGGTGCCAAGCAGCCTAATCGGTGAAGATGCGTTCCAAGAAACCGATATGATCGGGGTCTCTCGTCCTATCGTAAAGCATAGCTTTCAAGTACGCCATGCTAGCGAAATTCCAATGATTGTCAAAAAAGCCTTTTTTATTGCGCAATCTGGTCGTCCAGGTCCTGTCGTCATTGACGTACCAAAAGATATGACCGCGCCTAGCGAAAAATATGCCTACGAATACCCAGAAGAGGTGTTTATACGCTCGTACCAGCCTTCAGTGAAAGGGCATGGCGGCCAAATTAAAAAAGCGGTTGAGACCTTATTATCAGCGCAGCGTCCTGTTATCTATGCCGGTGGTGGCGTGATTTGGAGTAAAGCCCATAAAGAGCTGACCGAACTTGCACATCGTCTAAACTTGCCAGTGACCAATACGCTAATGGGTTTGGGAACATTCCCTGGCTCTGATCGTCAGTTCTTGGGCATGCTCGGTATGCATGGCACTTATGAGGCCAACATGAGCATGCATCATGCAGATGTTATTTTGGCAGTTGGTGCGCGTTTTGATGACCGTGTCACCAATAACGTCAAAAAATTCTGCCCGAATGCGACTATTATTCATATCGATATCGATCCAGCTTCTATCTCCAAGACTATTCTTGCCCACATTCCTATCGTTGGTGACGTAAAATCGGTTCTTACGGATATGTTAGAGATTATCGGTGAAGATAAAGAATTGGAGCAGCATGCCCTATTAGATTGGTGGTCACAGATTAATGAATGGCGTAAGCGTCATGGTCTGCGTTATGATACCAGTACCGAAAACGGCATCAAGCCACAAAGTGTCGTACAAGCACTAGACAGAGTGACCAACAGCAATGCCATTATCACCAGTGACGTCGGTCAGCATCAGATGTTTGCCGCGCTTTACTATACTTATCTAGAGCCAGGTCAATGGCTCAATTCGGGTGGTTTAGGTACGATGGGTGTTGGCTTACCATATGCAATGGCAGCCAAGCTTGCTAATCCAGATCGTGATGTGGTCTGTATTACTGGCGAAGGCTCTATTCAGATGAATATTCAAGAGCTATCGACATGCCTGCAATATAATCTACCAGTCAAAATCTTGAACCTAAACAACGCGCAGTTGGGTATGGTAAAACAGTGGCAAGACATGCTGTATGAAGGTCGTCACGCGTCATCTTATATGAATTCATTACCAGACTTTGTCAAGCTAGCTGAAAGTTATGGTCATGTTGGTATCAAGATTACTGATCCTGCCACCATGGAAGCACAGATTGCAGAAGCCATGGCAATGAAAGACAAGCTGGTATTTATTGACGTTTATGTCGATCGTAATGAGCATGTGTATCCAATGCAAATCGCTGGACAGACGATGCGTGATATGTGGTTAACCAAAGGGGAGCGTACCTAATGCAACAACAACATCTGATTTCGGTATTGATGGAAAACGAAGCGGGTTCGTTGTCGCGGTTAGTCGGCTTGTTCTCACAACGTGGTTATAATATTGAAACCTTAAACGTCGCCCCAACGGAAGATCCGAGTATTTCGCGTCTGACAGTGACGACGATTACTTCTCCTGAAAGAATTGAGCAGATCACCAAGCAATTGCATAAATTGATTGAAGTGGTTAAAGTGCTTAATCTATCAGACACCGTTCACGTTGAGCGCGAGTTAATGCTAGTCAAAGTTCGCGCAACGGGTAGCGTACGTGAAGAGATCAAACGCAGCGCAGATATTTTCCGTGCACAAATTGTTGACGTCAATGCCAACCTCTATACGATTCAGATCGTTGGTGATACGGCTAAGCTCGATGGTTTTATCGATACTATCGGTCGAGAACGTGTCTTAGAAGTGGTACGTTCGGGTGTGATTGGTATTGCACGTGGAGAAAAAACACTGAGTATTTAATACGCTTAGTGGCTGAGCAACTGAATAGTTAATCAAAATAATTTTAGTTAGAATCTATCTATTTACCATTAACATAACGCTTATGTTAGTGACCATTTTACGATAATGGCTACTGCATAAGCGTTTATTATCCATGGCACGCCATGATTGAGGAAAAGGACTCTATTTATGAACGTTTATTATGATAAAGATTGCGATCTATCGATTATCCAAGGCAAAAAAGTTGCGATTATTGGTTACGGTTCACAAGGCCATGCACACGCACTTAACCTACAAGATTCAGACGTCGATGTGACTGTTGGTCTACGTGCAAACTCAAGCTCATGGAAAAAAGCGGAAAACGCTGGTCTAAAGGTTGCTGAAGTTGCTGATGCAGTTAAAGCTGCTGACGTGGTTATGATTTTGACCCCTGATGAGTTCCAAAAAGAGCTTTATAACAATGAGATTGAGCCGAACATCAAAGAAGGGGCTACGTTAGCTTTCGCTCATGGTTTCGCGATTCATTATAACCAAGTTGTTCCTCGCAGCGATCTTAATGTCATCATGGTTGCCCCAAAAGCGCCTGGTCACACCGTTCGTAACGAATTCACCAAAGGTGGCGGTATTCCAGATTTGATCGCGATTTATCAAGACGCCTCAGGTCAAGCCAAGCAATTAGCTTTGTCTTACGCAGCTGGAGTTGGTGGTGGTCGTTCAGGCATCATCGAAACCACGTTCAAAGACGAAACTGAAACCGATTTATTTGGCGAGCAGGCCGTACTTTGTGGCGGTGCTGTTGAGCTAGTAAAAATGGGTTTTGAAACGCTAACAGAAGCAGGCTATGCCCCAGAAATGGCTTACTTTGAGTGTTTGCATGAGCTTAAGCTTATCGTTGACCTCATGTATGAAGGCGGTATCGCTGATATGAACTACTCAATCAGTAATAACGCTGAATATGGCGAATATGTGACTGGTCCTGAAGTCATCAATGAGCAATCACGTGAAGCCATGCGTAATGCGCTAAAACGCATCCAATCTGGCGAATACGCAAAAATGTTCATCAGTGAAGGCGCTACTAACTATCCATCAATGACTGCTCGTCGTCGTAACAACGCTGAGCATCAAATCGAAGTGACTGGTGCTAAACTGCGCGGCATGATGCCTTGGATTGGCGGCAACAAAATCATCGATAAAGACAAAAACTAAGTCAATATTTTATGATAATAAGGCTTAAGAAGTCTTAAAGAAACCCGTGTTATCGAGTGATAGCACGGGTTTTTTATTGCTATCAATACAAAGATATTTTTGAAAATATCTGAAAGACATAGTCAAAACATCCTAAAAACGCGACAGTATTGCTGATATCAATTTTTTGTCGCCTCTGTCTGCGCAGGCACAGCACGCAAGAAAAAGTGATATCAGCAGTGCGTGATGTATCGATATTACCTTTCACTCACTATAGCGGTTGAAAACCAGTAACCTACACCCAATATAAGGAAGCGTCGTCGGTCCAGTTACGTGACTATGTCGGTGGTTGTTTCTCTTCTTATTTTTTCCATAGATTACAGGTTGTGTGTTGTGCAAATATCTTTTCCAGACTGGCTAACGCCGCAATTCGTGTATATTACTCTTAGTGCTGTCGTGGCTGTTTTGATTTGGATCGAAGGTGAGATGCTCAAAGGCACCGATGGCAAGCTGCCACAATCTAAGTTTTTTCAAATCAGCTCGCTGCTAGACACTTCATGGTTTTTTATCTCTGTGGTGATGTTATACGTGATCGATCTAACGCCGTTAGCGGTTGCAGTACCTGCGGCATACGGGATTTATACGGTGTTTGGTTGGGTTTACGGCACCAAATTGTTAAAGCGTAAAGGTATCCCAGATTCACCTAAAGATTTGGTCATACCAGCTAAGTATATTGCTTATAGCCAATCGTTTTCTTTAATATTTTTTGCCCTTTGTTTACTGGTGTTGACCTCACCATGGCTACCTATAGCACAGTAAATGTATGCAAAAAGTGATAGGATCTAATTTTTATTATTGAATATATATAACAAGAATATTAAAATTGACAGTAATAAACAGGGTCTAGAAGAGATAACGAGCCATCAAAATATGATGCCAAAGGGTTATCAAAGGCTTCTTATATTGTTTACAAAACTCTGTAATTTAATATGTTGCAGTCAAAAAAAACTGTTATAATCAAGCTGTACTCAATGGATTTGAGGCAAAAACCACAAGTTATCTCTTTGATATATTATGAGTTTGAGCCGTCGCATTCAGCAAAAAATCTAGGGTATATATCAATTAATCGGTGATGACACACGTCTCGCCAACAGTTAAAGAGTCAGGAAAATTTATGTCAGATAAAGTTGAAGGCACTGTAAAGTGGTTTAATGAAGCTAAAGGTTTTGGTTTTATCGCTCAAGACAATGGCGGACAAGACGTATTCGCTCACTACAGCGCTATCCAAGGTGGCGGTTTCAAAACCCTAGCTGAAGGCCAAAAAGTATCTTTCATCTTAGGTGATGGCAAAAAAGGCCCACAAGCTGAGCAAATCGAAGCCATCTAATTTTAACGGCTGTTGAGTATCACTGTTAACAGTATTCTCAGCAATGTTAATCTTAACAAGATGTATAGATTTCTTTGTTTGTTAAAACAATAAAAATACTGTTTAGACTTTAAAGAAAAGCAACCTCTCATCAGGTTGCTTTTTTTGTGCCATTTATTTCACATTGAAAATAACTGTCGTTAAATACTAGCGGTTTGAACGGTCGATGATTCCAGATAATGTAACGTATTTACGTAATAAAAATGTAGGAAAGAGGGTGTTTTATGAAGTGGCATACATGGTTTTCGATTGAATGGCAGCAAGTATTAGGTATTTCATTATCAGCGCTTGGGTTTTATTTAGGACTCATGTTATTTACGCGATTGATGGGGCTACGAAGTTTTTCTAAGCTCTCGAGCCATGATTTTGCCATGACAGTTGGTATTGGTAGCATACTGGCCTCAACAGTGTTGTCCGATAGCCCGTCTTTGTTACAAGGCTTATTCGCCGTTGCTGTACTATTTATGATTCAAGGGGTTATCTCAGTTATCAGACGTAAAGTCAAACCCTTGAAATCCTTGATTGATAATCAGGCTATCATACTAATGGCGCATGGTGAATATTTTTTGGATAACCTAAAAGAAGCGAATTTGAGTACCAGTGATGTGCAAGAAGTACTACGCAAAAATGGGCTCAAATCCAAGAGCGAAGTTTTTGCAGTTATTATGGAAACCACAGGGGACATGAGTGTCATTAAAAATGATAACACCACTCCCGACTGGTCATTGTTTGATGATATTCGTGATAGTGATTTGTTGATTAAGCCTGATAAAAGCACTTTATAAAGTGTTTTAAGCGCATAAAAAGCTTTGAGGTGATAAATAATAACAAAACGTTAAGTAAGTAATGCGATGATAATGCTATAAAGGGCAAAAGGTTAAGCCCTTTATTAGAATGAAACCGTAAATAATAGGTCTATAAACTATTTTTTTAATAATAGTGACAAATTTATGACGCATTATTCACGGCACTGCCTTGACCTTAAGGCGCTGCTCGCGCAAGATAGATAGGTCTGATAATAACGGTTGGCTTAGCTTTAACAGATTTGATGAGTAGGGAATAGTAGACCGATACCCTTTGGTATTGTTTTGGCATTTCTGACTATTAATTTGCTGTTGAGGCAGTAACGACCTTAAGTAGCACTTTGAACGACGATTTGAACGACAGTTTAAAAGATGAACCTTTGGTTCTTAACTGACAATTTTTTAATTCATAACATTAATAAACGAGGAACGTATGAAAGCATTAGTAGCGGTCAAGCGTGTCATTGATTATAACGTAAAAGTTCGTGTAAAAGCTGATAACTCTGGCGTGGATCTATCTAACACTAAGATGTCAATCAACCCTTTTGATGAAATTGCAGTAGAAGAAGCCGTTCGTCTAAAAGAAGCGGGTGTGATTGATGAAATCATTGTTGCCTCAATTGGTCCAAAAGAGTCACAAGAGCAAATCCGTGCAGCGCTAGCATTGGGTGCTGATCGTGGTGTTTTAGTATTGACTGACGCCAAGCCTTATCCACTGCAAATTGCTAAGATTCTGAAAAGCATTGCTGAGTCTGAATCTACAGATATTATCCTATTGGGTAAGCAAGCGATTGATGACGACAATAACCAAACTGGTCAGATGCTAGCCGCATTGATGGGCATTGGTCAGGGTACGTTTGCCTCAGAAGTGAAAGTTGAAGGCGATAAAGTTAACGTCACACGTGAAATCGATGGTGGTTTACAAACGCTTGCACTTGACTTGCCAGCGGTGATTACGACTGATTTGCGCTTGAATGAGCCACGTTATGCCAAACTGCCTAATATCATGAAAGCAAAGAAAAAGCCACTTGATGAAAAAACGCCAGCTGATTTTGGTGTTGATATGGCTTCTAAGCAAGAGATTATTAAAGTTGTGCCACCTGCTGAACGTAAAGCTGGTATTACAGTGAAGTCAGTTGATGAATTGGTCGATAAGCTAAGAAACGAAGCAAAAGTAATCTAGTACTTTGTTATAGCGTATTCTGTGTAAAATTATCATGACGCTGCTCGTGTATTTTAAAGCTAAGCGTATAAATAATTTTATGAACAGATGACCACATGAATAGATGATACGAACAAATAAAGGATAAAAACAATGGCAATTTTGGTATATGCAGAACACGACAATGCCAGTCTAAAAAAGGCAACTTTAAACACTATCGCTGCTGCTAAACAAATGGGTAGTGATGTCCATGTATTGGTCGCCGGTAGCGGCGCGCAAGCAGTGGCTGATGAAGCAGCAAAAGCTGAAGGCGTGGCTAAAGTACTACTGGCCGACAATGCAGCTTATGAGCATCAATTGGCTGGTAACATAGCGCTATTGGTTGCTGATATTGCTGGCGATTACAGCCATATCATTGCACCTGCTACCACGACTGGCAAAAACTTCATGCCACGTGTTGCGGCATTACTTGATGTGAGCATGTTGTCAGAAATCTCTGCTGTCGTAGATGCGCAAACTTTTGAGCGTCCTATCTATGCAGGCAACGCAACAGCGACTGTTAAAACATCAGAAGATAAAGTGGTATTGACTGTACGTACGACCGCATTTGATCCAGTCGCGAGCGAAGGTGGTTCAGCCACAGTTGAAGCAATCGATAACGTGCAAGAAACAGGTAAATCAAGCTTTGTTAACGAAGAGATGGCGAAATCTGACCGTCCTGAATTGACCTCAGCTGGTATTGTTGTTTCTGGTGGTCGTGCATTGGCCAATGGTGAGAACTTCACTAAGTACATCGAACCATTAGCCGACAAATTAGGCGCAGCGGTTGGCGCATCACGTGCTGCTGTTGATGCAGGCTATGTACCAAACGATATGCAGGTCGGTCAAACGGGTAAAATCGTTGCACCGGATCTATATATCGCTGCTGGTATCTCAGGCGCGATTCAGCATCTAGCTGGTATGAAAGATTCTAAAGTCATCGTTGCTATCAACAATGACCCAGAAGCGCCTATCGCTAGCGTTGCGGATTACTTCTTAGAAGCTGATTTGTTTGAAGCATTGCCTGAGCTAACCAGCAAGGTGTAAGCTTGAACGATTAAGCGTCTGATATCGCTTAATCTATGATAAATCGTAAAGCCTCCGATTCAATGAATCGGGGGCTTTTTTATTGGATATTTTAGATACTGATATTTTCTATGCCACTTTTTATATCGCTGTAATTTAGCTTATTTTTATTACTATTCTCAAAACGGTAATACGCCTTAGATTTTATAAGACTTATCAAAGTGAAGGTACACGCTAGTCAAATCGATAAATGTCAGCTACTATACTGATACTATCATTTGATTTGTATTTTTTCAGATTGATCTGACTATAGATGACTAAATGATAGACCAATTAATTAGTACGTTAAGGGATTAGGAGATACTAATGGAGGCAGGATTAAACATGTCAGAACGCTTACCTCAAGAATGGAATGATTGGGTAACAACGAATATGATGCGCGGTGTTCGAGCAGAGACAATCGTTCAAACACTAAAGGATAATCGCTTTTCAGACGCTCAAATCAAAGTCGCACTGAGTGATGATTTTAAGGTAGCAGCAAACGACAGTAAACAACCGATTCGTAGGCTACCAAATAATTGGAAAGAATGGGTCGCTACCAATTTGCTTGAAGGCACGAGTAAAAACAGTATTGCGAACGTATTGACGCAGCAAGGGTTTAGTCATGCGGAGATATTACTAGAAATAGAAACGGCTTCTAAAAGTCCTTACCTACAGGCAGGCGTTAAAGCCGCTAAGCTCCTAAAAAAACGAGAATGGCTGCTTAGCACCTGCGATGACTTGGCCAAGTTAGATCCTGGTTATAACAAGCAAATTGATGTGATCGATACGCCACCGTTTGAGGTGTTTATTAAAGATTACTATAGTAAACATAAGCCTGTGGTACTAAAAAAAGGCATTGATCATTGGCCAGCACTAAAAAAATGGAGCCCGCAGTATTTTGCAGATACGTTGGGAGATGCAGAAATTCAGGTGCAGTTCAACCGCGAGAATGATGCGCTTTTTGAACGTCATTCTGATAAGTATCGTAAATCAATGCTGATGTCTGAATTTGTCAATATGATAGAAAATGACGGTGAAAGTAACAACTATTATATGACTGCTAATAACACGCAACAAAACGTTGAAACCATTAAACCGGCACTTGATGACATTGGTGATTTTGGTAAAGGTTATCGACAGCTTTTGGACAATGATGCGGCCTTTAGTACGTATTTTTGGATGGGACCCAAAGGAACATTTACGCCGCTACACCACGATTTGACCAATAATATGCTGGTTCAAGTATATGGTGCTAAGAAAGTAACATTGATTCCAGCATGGCAAGTACCTTGGTTATACAATGATTTGCACGTATATAGTGAAGTGGATTTTCCTACTTTCGATCTGAAGAAACATCCTTTGATGCGGCATGTGACCCCAGTTGAAATCACTATTGAAGCTGGCGACGCATTATTCATTCCTATCGGGTGGTGGCATTGTGTGAATGGACTGGAAAAATCTATTAGTATTAGTTTTACTAACTTTAATGCACCGAATAACTATTCTGCAAGCTTTATGGAAGCACAAAACTGATGTGTATGTAGAGTTGAGTGAATAAGATCTAAATAAAAAAAAGACTGAATAAACATATTTATTCAGTCTTTTTTTTATCAATCTTTTATCTGTACTACATAAATGACAGTGCGCTTTAGGAGTAGCTTCTTTGACGTAGCGTTTCATATAAGCATAATGAGCCTGCAATGGCGACATTGAGGCTTTCTTGGCCATTGGGCTGTGGTAGAGCGATAGGGGTGGCACACTGCATCAGTTCATCGCAAACGCCTTGACCTTCATGTCCCATAATCCAAGCGATTGGCTCTTTCAAGTCATGTTGATAAATAATCGTATCGGTATGTGAACTGGTCGCTAAAAGTGGTACTTGGACATAATCTAAGATGTCTTGCACACTTAGACCTTCATAGATAGTTAGGGCAAACTGCGCACCCATACCTGCTCTTAGCGTCTTAGGAGACCATGCTTGCGCTGTGGCATCGGTACAGAGTATGTTCTTGATGCCAACTGCTGCTGCGGTGCGTAGTAGGGTACCAACATTACCACTGTCTTGGACATCATTCAGAATCAGGCAGTCATCATTGATTATCGCTAAGCTAGGCGTCGGTATATTAATAAGCGCCATGATATCGATACCCGTACCCAAGCTACGAATACTCTCATATAGCGAGTCTGATAGCGTTAGAATAGGCGTATAAGTCGGCAGACGAGTTAAAACCTGCTGCACCTCAGAATGCTGATGTGCGGATTCTGCTAGCAATATTTGGGTAAACGGGTAGTCGCTACGCAGAGCTGCATCGATGAGATGAATCCCTTCGATGACAGTTTGACCTTGTTTTTTACGCTGTCGAGCTTGCGCCAATAGTGCCTTGACCAGTTTGACCGTCGTATTTTTATCTGAGGTAATCAGCTCGGTGGGATTTGCTACCATAATGGATCGCTTAGAAAAAAAGATAGAGAATTTGGACACTCATTATAAATCCACATCAATAATGGACATTATAATGAGTGTTACCGGACTGGTTCAGCTGACTTATTTATCAGTGTGCTTTACATGTAAGTCTTTAATATAATTGACTTCATTCTTGCTACCGAGTACCACTGGGACGCGCTGATGAATATCCGTCGGTTCGATATCTAGGATACGATGGACAGCATCAGTAGCACCGCCACCAGCACGCTCGATTAATAAGCTCATTGGGTTGGCCTCATACATCAAGCGCAATTTCCCTGCTTTGTGAGCGTATTTGGTATCAAACGGATAAGTGAAGAGACCACCGCGGCATAAGATACGGTGCACATCACCAACCATGGCGGCAACCCAGCGGGTGTTAAAATCGCGACCACGCACACCAGCTTCGCCAGCAATCAATTCATCGATATACTGTTGCATGGGTGCGCGCCAGTAGCGATAATTTGAGCTGTTGATCGCATACTCGCTTGTATCAGCATCGATTTGGACATGGTCTTCAATGAGTACATAGTCATTGGTGTCTGGATCTAAGCTAAACATGACAACCTTATCTGCTATGGTCAATGCTAGGACGGTAGAAGTGCCGTATAATAAATAGCCAGCTGCTAGCTGCTTATTACCCGCTTGCAAATAATCGCTATTTTCACTTGTCTGACCTTGACGCTCATACGGTAAAATAGAGAAAATAGTGCCCACTGCCATATTGATGTCGATATTTGATGAGCCATCAAGGGGGTCGAACAATACCAAAAGACTGCCATCAGCATTGGCGGCGGTAGCATCATCAAGCTCTTCTGAGGCAACACCTGCGCAATGGGTATTTTTTTCCAACGCATCAAGCAATAAATCATTTGCCAGTACGTCTAGTTTTTTTTGCTCTTCGCCTTGGACGTTTTGATTGCCGGCTTCACCCAAGATATCTGCCAACGCCCCTTTTCTAAGCAACTGCGAAATAGTTTTGCCAACGTCTGTGACCGTCGTAATGACGTCATTCAGTGCAGGGCTGGTCGCATTGGCGTTTAAATAGTGTGCTAAGGTCGTCATGAGGCTTCCTAATAAATGGCCTAGAAATTTGAAAAAAGATAAGCGCTAAAGCAGTTTGCAGGTAGCATTAACCACTCTTGGAGCAGGTAAATATTTAAATAGGTGGTACGGCGTCTTTGTCCCACACACAAAATCAGCTACACTATCTCTGTTATTATTCATTGATAGTTTTAGAGTACTGGTTTTTTATTGTGGTGGGTATAGGTCTATGACTATTATCTAATAGCACTGCCGATATCTAATAGCGCTGCCGAACTTGTTTTACATCGCTTATACTATTAGGGTAAATTGTAGCAAATAAGCGCCTAAATGTCCCTGTATCTGTGCGTATCCGTTATAAATGAACAAACAAAGATGAATAATCCGTTATTATTGACTCATATAAACCAACGATAAAGACTTGTCATTATGTCAAATTCTATTGATAGTAGCGCAACACACAGCATCTCACCGACAGATTATGCCAAATTCGACCCCGATACCATTCATCAAAAACTAAATACCTCGTTAAGTCGTCCACAGCTTAATATAGATGGCGGCATCCGGCATTTTTTGGGCGTAGAAGGGTTAAATAAAGCCCAATTGCAGGCGATTATTGCTAAAGCTGAGACATTTTTTGATGATAATGGACAATTAATCAATCGTCCTGAGCTGGAAGGCTACACGGTGATGAATCTGTTTTTTGAGCCATCAACGCGTACGCGCACGACCTTTGAAGTGGCAGAAAAACGTCTGGGTGCTAATGTGCTCAATATCGATATTGAACGATCTAGCACTAAAAAAGGCGAAAGCCTGCGAGATACCTTGTGGAACCTACAAGCCATGACGGCGGATATTTTTGTCGTACGCCATTCTGCTTCAGGCGCTGCCCACTTTATGGCGACCGAAGTCACACCAGACATTGCTATCATCAATGGCGGTGATGGCTGGCATGCCCATCCGACCCAAGGCATGCTGGATATGCTCACCATTCACCGTGAAGCGCCGCGTCCTTTTGAAGAATTATCGGTGGCAATCGTTGGGGATATAAAGCATTCACGCGTCGCGCGCTCGGACATCAGCGCCTTGCAAACGCTAGGCGTTACAGATATTCGTGTCTGCGCACCACGTACATTGTTGCCCAAAGGTATTGAGCGTTTTGGTGTACAAGTTTATGAAAATATGGATGAGTGCGTGACGGACTGCGATGTGATTATGGGCTTGAGAATTCAAAACGAGCGTATTGGCTCGCCATTACTGGCGTCATCAAATGAATACTATAAGCACTATGGCATCACTCCAGAGCGGGTCGCACTTGCTAAACCTGATGCGTTGGTGATGCACCCAGGACCTATGAATCGTGGGGTGGAGATTGCCTCTAGCGTTGCCGATGGGGCACAATCTGTGATTTTAAAGCAGGTGAATAACGGTATTGCTATTCGTATGGCGGTATTGTCGCTTGCGATGGAAGGTCAACGCGCTCATCAAGCAGCTGGCAAGTAATCGCTGCCGCGCTGTTTTATTCTCACTTATTTTATTGATACGGTAATAACGCTCATGTCTACTATGCTCAATACTGATGCACCGCTCATTGACCATCTCCCTGATACTTTTAAAGCATCACTTTCAGATACTGCGAGAACTAAGCTGGCTAGCCTTGAGGCTGGACGCGAGATGTGGTTGCTGCCACCGTTGGTTGATTTGTGTGCCCGTTTACGTGAACCAGGCCAACAACAACACGGTACGCTAAAGTCAGAAGGTTGCGCTGCTCGAGCCAATGGTTTTTTGCATGTAGTGACGCCACCCGATACCAATCCTATCTTAGAAAACGGCTCGCTGTTAAAAGGTTTGCGTGAGCGCGCGCTTGAAGATGGCGGTATTTATTTGCATATCTTGGGTGCACTAACGGCAGGTTTGGAAGGTGAGCGTCCATCTAATATCGCAGGACTCAAAAAAGGGGGCTGTATTGCGGTCTCTAATGCGCGTAGACCTTTTGCCAATGATTTGGTATTGCTGCGTACTTTAGAATATGCTGCAACCTTTGGGATGAAAGTATTCTTTTATCCTGACGAGTCCAGTCTGTCAGGAGATGGGGTGGCGCATGAGGGTTATATTGCCTCATATCATGGACTAAAAGGTATTCCATGGATTGCAGAGACTGTGGCCTTGTCTACTCAGCTATTAATGGTCGAAGAAACGGGAATTGCTGCTCATTTTAGCCAATTGTCATGTAAGTCTTCCATTGAGCTAATGCGCTGGGCGAAGGATAAAGGTTTGCCGGTTACTTGTGATGTGGCCATGCATCAGTTGTATTTAACCGATGATAATTTAGAGGGTTTTAATGCCCAAGCTTACGTGTTACCGCCACTGCGCAGTAATACAGATCAGCAAGCCATCCGTCGTGGATTAAAAGATGGCACCATTGATGCGATTTGTAGTCATCATGAGCCATTGAACAGTACTGCCAAAAAAGCGCCCTTTGCCGATTGTACGCCCGGTATTTCAAACTTTGATACCTTTATGGCGCTGGCATGTCAACTGGTCAATGATGACGTACTAACGCTAGAGCAGTTGGTCGATAAAATCTGTCTGAATCCTGCAAAAATCGCTGGCATTAGCACGCAATATGAACACATTGGCGGTGCCGTATTGGTCGATCCGAATATCGAGTGGCAAGTCACTGCGCAATCGATGCTGTCAAATGGTAAAAACACGCCGTTCTTTAATCAGAAATTGCAAGGGCGCGTCGTGGAGACGTTCTTTGGCTAATTTTCCCCAACGGGACGAGGATTTACAGACATCTTCGAGGGCTAATCGCCATGACCGGTCAAGTCATGATGATAGGTTACGCGGTGAATCTAGTGAGTCGATTAAAGCGGTAGCCGTCTATGAAGTGGCTAAAGGGGTCAGCGCGCTACTCGGGGCAGTCGCGTTATGGTTATGGCATACTGACCTTGAGCGTTGGCTCGCCACTGCCACAGAAACTTGGCAGCAGAACTTTGGTCATTTTCTTGCACCGCAAATCGACAGCATCGTGCGGATTGCCCAGCAGGCAAGTAAAAATTGGCCTTTATTTCTATTATTTATATTTGTCTATGCAGCGATACGTTTCATTGAAGCTTATGGCTTGTGGCAAGATAAGACATGGGCCTATTGGTTCAGCGTCATCGGCTACGGAATATTTATTCCTATAGAACTGTATTATTTGATCGCCCGTCCCTTTGACTGGTTTAAGCTTGCTATTTTTATTTTAAACATTATCATCGTTATTGTGGTGTATCGTAATATGAAGCAAAAAGGTCTAATATAAAGCTTTATAGTCAGAGCACTTTTAAACTGCTACGGTGTTGCCCTTCCTAGATGTACTCAGTGTACTATAGTCAATCCACTATAAAAGCGTTACAGCGTTAACCTCGCTTGAGGTATTAAATATACATCTACACTCGGTCGCCTTGTAGCGATTCTAAAATTCCTTGACTATAGATACTGATTAAAAAACCCAGCATAAAGTTAAGGGCTTTATACTGGGTTTTTATTATCTGCAAGCTTTTATAATTGATATTTTTATTGTTTACATAGTCAGTGAAAAGTAATATCAGCAGTATCGTAGCGTTTTAGAGTTCTTTGACTATAGCTCAACGGTTTTCTCATCCGTACGAATGCTCTTGGCGACTTTGCCGACGCTCAACCCTTGCACCAAGATGGAGAAAATGACGACGGCATAAGTGAGTGCCAATAAGATATCGCGCTCTGTGCCCATAGGCAATTGCAGTACTAGGGCAACCGAGATACCACCGCGCAATCCGCCCCATGTCAGCACTTTCCATGCACCAGCTGGCAAGTTAAGTTGACGACTAAAGGTCTTAGTAGTCATGCCAACCACGATCAGCCTTGCTAATAGAGCGATGATAATGGTCAGACCACCTGCGATAAATAAGTTACCCGAATAGGCGATTATCACAACTTCAAGACCAATCAAAACAAACAAAATAGCGTTGAGAATCTCGTCTATTAACTCCCAAAACAAATCAATATAGTGGCGAGTCTTATCACTCATCGCCAGCTCGCGACCGCGGTTGCCGACCATTAATCCCATCATTACCATGGCCAGTGGCCCTGATAAATGCCAATGACTGGCCAGCGCGTAGCCGCCTATGACACCTGCTAAGGTTAATAGCACCTCTTCTTGATAACTATCAATGCTCTTTAGTAAATAATACAAAATCGCACCGAGCACTAAGCCAAAGACAACACCGCCACCAGCCTCGACAGCCAAGGTATGTGCTACATAATTAGCGGTTGGAATATCACCGCTAGACAAAATACCAAGCAGCAAGACAAAAATAACGACGCCGATGCCATCATTGAATAAGGACTCGCCAGCAATGACCGTTTCGATGCTTTTTGGCGCACCAGCCGATGCAAGGATGCCCATGACTGCAATCGGATCAGTCGGTGATATTAAAGCACCAAACAATAAGCACCACAAAAAAGGTAGGCCAAAGTCAAATAGGGGCAGCATAAAATACAGGGCAGTGGCAATGAGTAACGATGACACTATGGTGCCGATACCTGCAAGAATACCAATGGGTAATTTATAACGTTTTAAATCACTAATATTGACGTGCAACGCTGCTGCAAATAACAGCATAGAAAGCATGCCATCGAGCAGTACTTCAGTAAAATCAAGCTGCTCTAATAAGCTGACTTCATAATCAATGAGCTGGTCAAAGCCTAAAAAGCCCAAAAAAATCGCGCCGATAGATAAGAGAATGGAGATGACCATGACACCAATGGTAGTGGGCAAACCAATAAAGCGATGATTAACATAGGTCAATAAAGCGGTAATAGATAAAAAAATCGCGCTGATTTCAAGGATGGTCAGACTGGTGGTAGATGCCATGAAAGAAGTCTCAGGGTGAATGTAAAGATATCTCTAAGCCAAAAGCTTATGAGTGTTGTGTAAATAGAGTGTTTGTTCTTATCTGCTGGCATTCGATGTGCCAATAACTCAGATCATTAGCTTGATTCTGTCTGTAACGCTTTATCAATGTGGGCAGCAAACTCACCAACATATGCAAAATATTGATGGGCAGCGTCGTCGTCAAGGATAAATTGCTTTGCCTGTTGGCACATGGCTTTTAGATCATCGATTAATTCGATATAGCTCAGATTTTCCTCGCCTGCGCGCGCAACCAATTTCAGTTCGTGCAGCAGGGTTTGCTGTTGTGCTGTATTTACTCGAGCGTAGTTCAGATCGACCATTGCCTGACAGAGGGCTTTTAGCACCATCAAGTCGGCAGTCGCGTAACGGCGTATTTCACCAAGTGAGGTATCAATAAAGTCTGATATTCTTGGCGTATGAGTGACGACAGCTAGCATTGTAAATCGTTGCTCTTTGCTAGTATCAGCGTCGTCGTTTTGCGTTGGTGGCGTATAAAAGTGATAAGGACTTGGTGGTTGACGACGCATGATAATACTCAGGCAAGTGGTCAGTGACTGCACACAATTGACCGCCGTTTTGGGATCATTGATACCAGGAGACAGGGCACGCACGGCTATCTCGGTCATTTGTCCTAGACTATAAGCGATATCATTAGAGTGTGTGACGCGCTGCTCAATACGTATGCAGGTGGCAAAGCGCTGCCAAAACATGCCATCGGGTGTACGCGGGATAACAGCCAAGTGTGCTGTCTTCGTCCTTTTTAGGTTGTTTGGATGATCAGCTGGGCGTTGATAAAAATAGCCAATAACGTTTTTGTCAGTGACAAAATCGCCAAGATTGGCATGGAGTTGCACCACGCCACCGTAGTCTTGTGTCAATGTGATCAACGACTCTAGATAAATTTGTTGTAAGTAACCACAGCTTGGCGAATAGATAGTCGTCTTCGGCCAAGCGTAAAACTGCTCAACGTCATTGTCTTCAACATCACGCTGATGTGTGATATCACACTGGTCACTATACCAATGGTAAATACTTTTAATCGCATCGTTGCTGGCATTTTGAATGACATGCGATGCTTGAATGGCATGTACCATGTGTTGGACAAAATATACTAATAACAGAGCACAGATAATCGCCATGATAATGGCAAAGGTTACTGCTAACTGCGGCACACCAAACGCAACGTCATACTTATGAATCGACTTTAAGACCAATAAACTATAACTAAAGGTACCGATAAACGCACCTAGGACAAATTGGTTTGGCGTATCTGTCAAAAAATTACGTAACAATCGCGGCCCAAATTGCGAGGAGGCCATCGATAGTACGGCAATAGTTATCGAAAACGTGGTACCTGCGACGCCAAGTACCGCCCCTGCAATCGCGGTCATAATTGCGCGTGCCGCATCATCATCGCCCGTAAAGGCAAAACTGAGCTCCCTGACGGTTTCACGGTCAAAGTGCTCATCAATCGTGACTAAGATAGGCGCGAGTATTATACCCACGAGTACACAAGCAGTTGGGATAAACCAATAAGAGCCAATCAAATGCTCCCAAAGGTTTCTAAAGCGATCAGGCAAGTCGGTTAGCGTCTTTAGCGACCATAACTGTGCGAGATTTTTTAGTCCGTTTTGTCCTGTATTGACAGCGCGGGTAAAGAGGCTGTTTTTAGCATGGTCATTGGCTGCCATAGGTATTGAGGTATCCAAAATAATAGTTATTTGACAGTTATATGGCTTGATTGGTTAAAATTCATCATCAGTTCAATACAAGAAAGTACGGCAAGCATGACATCCAACTGGGGTGGGTTTCCCTTGCTAACCGTACTATTACCGCTCAATTACTGATGTTACTCATATTGCTTTTGGATTGTCTGCTTCAGTAATGATAGTGTTTTTACCTTCGCGTCTACCAGCATCGGTTTTTACTGGTTGTTCGCCAGTGTCTTTAGGAATAACAATTTCATGGTCATGATTGTCGCAGTCTACATCGCTGTCTTTATCATACGCCACAGGGTCAAAATGCGGGACATCATCATGAACGTCTGAAGTATCTTTGGCTAATTGCTGAGTTGGGGTAGTCATCGTTTTTCTAAACAGTTTGTCCCTCTTATGCGGATGAGAGTCAGCGTCGTCATTTGCTGATTTTTTGCGAGGCTCGCTGTTTGTGAAGATAGTGCCCAATGGTAAGTTTAGCTGTGCTTTGGCAAACGCCTCAGTATTCTCAAATCGAGTAACCAATAAGCTCAGCCAAGGTTTTTGATCTTCTTGATTCATCTCGTCCAGCTCATCCTTAATGGGCAGCGGATAAGGCAGTGTGCGATAAAAGTCCCATAACGTCATGTTGCGCAAGTCTTTTTTGAGCACATAGTCATCGTCTTCGGTCATAGTAATGAGATTGCTATCTTGCAGATAGTTAATATAGGTATACCACTTTGGTAGCTCTTTGCGGCCCAGCACATTACGCAGTGCTTGCTCGCTAACCGCTTCACCCTTTAAGTGATGGGTATACACGAGATTTAGCATGTCTAACAAGCTAAGCAGCGGATGGCGCGGGTAGACTTCCTCAGTTTCAAAAATCGTCAAGGTATAACTAATCTCAACCCCTAATAAAATTAAATTCCAAGACAAATATATCCATAATAAAAAGATAGGTAGCGCGGCAAAAGCACCATAAATCGCCTCGTAACTGGTAAAGTTTGCCATCACAGTACCAAAAAGATGCTTCATCAGCTCAAAGACGATGGCAACAAAGATACCAGCAATCGCTGCGTTTTTTGCTGGCACGCGAGCTTTTGGGATAAACCAATACATCCCGATAAAACCAGCGATGGTGATGCCAATTGAAACGGCTTGTACCCAAAAAGACCAATCAATGCCATAACCCGCAATTTGGCGGTTTAAAAAACTCAGGCTTTGCACGGTACTTGAGGCGATAAATGCCGTACCCAAAACCAGCGGCCCTAGGGTAACGATGGTCCAATAGCGCAGCATGCTTTTGATGCCACCTGAACGATTTTCTACGCGCCAGATTTGGTTAAAAGCGCGCTCAATGGTCGTCAAAGTCATGATGGTCGTAAAAAACAACACCATCGCACCAATGATGGTGAGGTTTGATGATTTTTCCGCAAAGCTATTGATATACTCGCTGACCTGCATGCTTGATTGTGGCAGCAAGTTGCTATAAATCACCTCATAAATCTGTGCTCTGACCGAAGCCAATGCTGGTACTGAGGACAAAATCATCAGTAGCACCGTTAATATCGGTACAATAGATAGCATGGTCGTATAGGTAAGTGACGCCGCTTTTTGTTGGCAGTTGTCTTCAAAAAAATGCCGAATCAAAAATCGTAAGAACTGAAACCAGCGTTGGTGTAAAAATGGGATTTTTTTTAATAAGTTTTCCATGTCGACCATTTAGCAGCGATAAGAGTGACAATAGTGTAACAAAAATGTACTATCCGCATCTGCCAAATAATTGTGTCAAAATGCACAGCGGCAACCGTTAACGGGTTGGGCTCGCTACAATGTCAAGCAGCGTTTGTTTGCATGTCAGTCAATGACTGGGGCATAATGTGCACATATATTCTGGTGTTTAATCCTGCACGATACACAGGCATAGAAGTGGCTGTGCGAAGGAATAGAAGTGGCTGCGCAAAAATTGACAGCCTAAGGGCAGCGTAAAACGCTGGTACACTGCGAATACTACTAAAGACAATAACGTCGATGATTTTATGAGGAAGTTTTGCTAATGAGTCAGACCACCCCTTATGTTTTGGTGCTTTATTATTCGAGTTATGGTACGACTAAGACATTAGCATATGCGATTGCACAAGGGATTGAGGATGCTGGCATGACCGCACGTATCCGTACTGTGCCTACCGTTGCACCCGAAACCACGGCAAGCAAGCCTGCGATACCGGACGACGGTGATTTGTATTGCACGATGGATGATCTCAAAGATTGCAGCGGTCTGGCGCTTGGTAGTCCGACGCACTTTGGCAATATGGCCGCGCCCATGAAATACTTTTGGGACAATACGGTCACCCTTTGGCTGGCAGGCAATCTACAAAACAAGCCAGCTTCGGTATTTACAGCGACCGGCTCGATGCACGGTGGTCAAGAGACGACATTGCTGACCATGATGTTACCGTTGATGCACCATGGCATGATGATCGTGGGTATACCGTATGCAGAACCCGCCCTCAATCGTACCAATCGTGGTGGTACGCCTTATGGTGTGAGTCATGTTAGCGGCGCGTTGCATGATCAACCGGTATCTGCTGATGAGCGTGAATTGGCAATTGCGCAAGGTCGTAGACTTGCCATTACGGCGACGGCTTTAGCACAGGCTAACTTTGGTCGCTAAGCCGCACTGATATATTGCTTATAAGGAAAAGATACTTCTAATGGCTATTAACCGTTCTGATAACAAGGCTAATGCCCCAATAGAAAAAGCTACTGACGCTGGCAAGCCTATTGCACCGATGCGTCAACGCTTGCTACTCACGTGGTTGGTTTGGATGGCATACCGGTTACTGGCCTTGCCGATTATGATCAGTGTTTTTAATCCGACTAGCCCTGATATCATTGGTGGCATCGCTTGGCAAACGCTGTGGTTGATTCCGGCTTTTATCTTGACACCAGTGATATTACGCGGCCGCTCGCCCTATATGCTATTGATTGGCAGTATGCTGACCTTAGTATACTTAGGGGCTAGTGGGGTCGTACTGTTTACTCGTTTTTATGGCAGCAGCGTGATTGAAATTCTGGTCTATTTGCTTGATTTTGTCTTACTATTTGCAATCAATGTTTGGTTATTTATTTTACTAAAGCGTCTGCCATCGATGAATAATGTCGTTAAGCAGCCTCGTTCTCGCTAGTCGTTCATTCTTGATTTACCAGCATAAAAAAGCGGCGCTTCATTTAGAGCGCCGCTTTTTTATGTCTTTTTACTGGTGTGATAAAAGCCTTAATTGACTTTGGTTAATTCTAAATCCATCTTTTTGCCATCGTTAATCTGACTTACTTTTACCGGTAAATAATCTAAGCTTGGCGCTAACCAAAAACTGGTAGAGCGGCTATTGTCATCATGGATACGATCGACACGCACGGTATCAAAGGTACCGGCTGGCACGGTGATTTTGGTATTGCCAGATTTTTTAAAGGGTGTCTTTTCGATTTTATCTTTCTTCGCCATATAGTAATTACCTGAGAATTTACCGTTCAGTAAATCTTGGCGAATTTGCACCTCAAGGCTCAAATCATCAAAGGCTTGCTGCGCCATACTCATGGTTGAGGTTTTGCCTCTATAGTTACTGGTAACCTTTTTGCTACTTGGGTTAAAGTCTAATTTATGTGTACGTCCAATACCTAGGAGCTTATAGGTGGTACTGGCCTGAGTTGGGATCACATTGTTACCATTGATGGTAAACGTACTATTTTGTGCCGCACTTGCGACGCCAGCCACCCGTGCATTGACATTGTACTTCCATGTATTGCCCGATTTGTTGAGCGTACGGGTAGCCGTGCCTTTATATTTGTCTTCAACGGTAAAGCTATAATTGGCGTTCGATGGTTGAATGGTTTTTGCGCTGGCAAGGGTAGGTGCGGTCATACTTAAAGCTCCGATAGCAGCAATACTAGCGCCCGAGGTCAAGGCAGTTAAGAGTTTGGACTTGCTGCGTGTGGTGTTGTTAGAATCGGCTATTGATGACTTTTTATTTTTTGATAAAAAACTCATGGATGTTCCTTAGTTAATATGATGCTGATATAGCAGCTTTTATCGATAGTTCTTATTATGTTGATAGCTTGTGTTCATAGCTTATATTTCTAGCCTCTATAATGGTCATACTCTGTTACATTTTCAAGAGCAACAGCAGACTGGCAGGTGTAGTGCTTGTAGCAAATGTTGCTATAAAGCTTGATACAACGATTAGAGGTAACTTGCTGTAAAGTCAGCAATAAGAGACAAATAAAACACAGGTTTTATATTAAGTACCGCGATTTAGTAGCCTTTCATTCAGCCAACATTCCTCAATATATCCACTTCTCATTTTTCCAAAGTTCGTACATTATATTTGCCAAATAATATTAAATGGCAGAAAACACTGAATACCGAATTATCATTAGGGTCTGTTGAACATTTAAATGTGAAACTGGCAGTGGCTATTTTTTAGACAATACGCAGTGAAATTTTTGATGCCTAGTCATTCTAGGTTAGACAATTTCGCCATGTATTGGCAAAAAATAGCCCTGCCCTGAAAGGCTGATGCTAAAATCATCCCAAACGTTGTTATAAACCTAGCTAAGGTCTCGACATTATCGTCGGTTTACGCTGATTCGATAAAAGGTTTGATGCGATTTTAGCGATCAGCAGTCCTAATATTTGAATGTTCAACAGACCCTAGAATAATCTTGTAAATTTTTGGCGTTTACACTTGAAGCTAGCCCATCTTGCCCCCACTTTTTGATACAAGCTCAAAGCTTATCTTTAGATTGCTGCTTTTAAGCGGTAATGCTTATAGATATTGGTATTGAGACCATTAATTCAAATAAACCCTTATTGTAAATAACTAAATTATTGGAGACATATTGATGAATATTCGTCCTTTACATGATCGTATTGTTGTCCGCCGCATAGAAGAAGAAACAAAAACGGCTGGTGGTATCTTGCTTCCTGGTTCTGCTCAAGAAAAGCCTTCACAAGGTGAAGTGCTAGCAACTGGTAACGGTCAGATTCGTGACAACGGTGAAACTCGCGCGTTAGATGTAAAAGCTGGCGACAAAGTCTTGTTCGGTCAATATGCTGGTCAAACTGTCAAGGTTGACGGCGAAGAACTACTTATCATGAAAGAATCTGATGTATTGGGTGTGCTAGAAGGCTAGTCCTTTTTGAGTATTAATTTATACTCAGCGCATTTTTGACAATATCATTGAAACATTTAATTGCATTCTCATACTTATAATAGTGGAGTAATTTAACATGGCAAAAGACGTAAAATTCGGCATAGATGCCCGTAAACAAATGATGGACGGCGTAAACGTTCTAGCAAACGCAGTACGAGTCACACTAGGCCCTAAAGGTCGTAACGTGGTAATCGATAAGTCGTTTGGCGCACCTACCATCACTAAAGATGGTGTTTCGGTTGCCAAAGAAATCGAGCTTGAAAACAAATTCGAAAACATGGGCGCTCAATTGGTCCGTGAAGTCGCTAGCCGTACCAACGATGTTGCTGGTGATGGTACGACTACTGCAACGGTATTGGCTCAGTCAATCTTGCAAGAAGGCATGAAATCAGTTGCCGCTGGCATGAACCCAATGGATCTAAAACGCGGTATCGATAAAGCGGTACGTGCAGCTGTTGAGCAAATCCATTTGCTATCTACCCCAGCTGACGATTCAAAAGCGATTGCCCAAGTTGGTTCTATCTCTGCCAACTCAGACACCAAAATCGGTGAATTGATTGCGCAAGCGATGGAAAAAGTCGGTAAGCAAGGCGTTATCACTGTTGAAGAAGGTTCAAGCTTTGAAGATACCTTAGAAGTTGTCGAAGGTATGCAGTTTGACCGTGGTTATATCAGCCCGTACTTTGCGAATAAGCAAGACAGCCTGACTGCTGAATTTGAAAACCCATATATTCTATTGGTTGACAAAAAAATCAGCAACATTCGTGAGATCGTGCCATTACTTGAGCAAGTGATGCAGCAAAGCAAACCGTTGCTAATCATCGCTGAAGACGTAGAAAATGAAGCATTGGCAACTCTAGTTGTAAACAACATGCGTGGCGGCTTAAAAACTTGTGCCGTTAAAGCACCAGGTTTTGGCGATCGTCGTAAAGCGATGCTAGAAGATATCGCAACGCTAACTGGCGGTACGGTTATCTCTGAAGAGATTGGTCTGAGCCTTGAGACTGCGACTCTAGAGCAACTTGGTACCGCTAAGAAAGTCACTGTCGGTAAAGAAAACACCGTTATCGTCGATGGCGCTGGTAACAAAGCAGATATCGAAAACCGTGTTGAGTCTATTAAACGTCAAGTTGAAGAATCAACGTCTGACTACGATAAAGAAAAGCTTCAAGAGCGTATGGCTAAACTGGCTGGCGGCGTTGCCGTTATCAAAGTTGGCGCTGCGACTGAAACTGAAATGAAAGAGAAGAAAGATCGCGTTGATGATGCGCTACATGCCACTCGTGCAGCGGTTGAAGAAGGCGTTGTCCCTGGTGGCGGTGTTGCTCTAGTTCGTGCAATGAATGCATTGTCTGAGCTACGTGGTGATAATGACGACCAAAATGCTGGTATCAATATCTTACGTCGCGCAATGGAAGCACCATTACGTCAAATCGTGACCAACTCTGGCGAAGAAGCCTCAGTGGTAGTTAACGAAGTGAAGAGCGGTAGCGGTAACTACGGTTACAACGCAGCTTCTGGCGAATACGGCGATATGTTAGAGATGGGTATCCTTGATCCAGCTAAAGTCGCTCGTTCAGCGCTAGAGAACGCAGCATCTGTTGCCGGTCTAATGCTAACCACTGAAGTCATGATTACTGATTTGCCACAAGGTGATGACGGTATGGCTGGCATGGGTGCTGGCGGTGGAATGGGCGGTATGGGTGGAATGGGCGGCATGATGTAATTTTACTTTTACTACAAAGCGATTTGTCTTCGTCAGATGCGCTTAATGTACAATAGGTACTATTTTCGCTAGTCTTCCTCGACAAATCGCTTTTCGCTAGAAATATTACCAACGTCACAAAGTCTGTTTAATCATTAAAGCCCTGTTATCGAAAGATAGCAGGGCTTTTTTTGCGTTTAATACGATAGTTAGCGTCACACAGAAAACTCCCAGCGAGCTGAGCTTACTGGGGTTTTTGATATCAAATTTGATTAATATTTCTAATATTAATTTAAATTTTCAATTAACTGATTATTAAGATATAGTTGTTATAGCGAATATATTCGCTATGAGTCACAAGCAATCAATCAAACCAGAAGGAATTAACAGATGAAAATACTATCGATTGTGATGGCAGTATCAGCGTTAGCTCTATTTTCTGTTCCTAGTTCAGCTGAATATAAATTTCAGAATAGTATGCAAACGTCTCAAAAAGCGATGAGCATGTCTCGGGTTGAACGGCCACAAGTGATGCAGCTGTCGTTTAATAACAAAGAACGCAATACCAATGAAAAGGAGATTTACGAAAAGGTTATGAAAAATGCCAAAGCGATCGGCTTTGAGCTCAAAGATATAGAAGCGATGAAAATAGCACATATCGTCAATGGCGCTTTAGATAATGAGCCGCCAGAAGCAGCGTCTATTAATATTAAAGTGACTATTCATCTAAAAAGACCAATTAAGATAGAGGTTGAGATTTCTCTATAATTTATTCGTTCTCTCATCAATAATTTTACAAGCCATACTTTATGAGTCACTTACTCTATATACATAAAATAAGACCCTAATAGACTTTATATTTATTAGGGTCTTACAATTAGAGATTAATCACAGGCAGAGGTTGATTGAAGGTATTACTGCTACTGATTCGCCTCATCCCGTCTAAACGTCCACGTCTTATCATCAGAAGCATCTTCACAATAGTAGTATCCAGCCAAATCAAATTGCTTTAGCTGTTCAGCATTGGTCAGCTTATTATCTGCTGCATATTTCACCATTAGTCCACGCGCTTTTTTGGCATAGAAGCTAATGACTTTATAGTGGCCATTCTTTTCATCTTCAAATCTTGGCGTGATAATCTCCGCATTCAAGGCTTTCTTCTTTACCGCTTTAAAGTATTCATTAGAAGCAAGGTTAACCAAAACTTTGTCATCGCTATCAGCCATGCGCTTATTAATAATCTCAGTGATTTCTTCGCCCCAAAACTCGTATAAATTATCGCCACGCTCATTTTTAAGCTTAGTACCCATCTCAAGTCGATACGGCTGAATAAAATCCAGTGGCTTTAGCACGCCATAAAGACCGGACAAGATACCCAAATGTTCATTGACGTAAATGGCGGTGTCTTTGTCCATGTGATACATATCAAGACCTGTATAAACATCTCCATCAAACAAATAACCTGCGGGTTTAGCATTACTGTCCGTAAAGTGAGTATTAGCACTCCAAGACCAGTCCTGATTACGCTGTGCATTCAGCTGTGCCAAATCGTCAGAGATACTCATCAGCTCTTGCAAATCAATCGGCTCTTTCGACTTCAGGATTTTCATCAGTGCTTGTGAGTGCTCAATCAGCTCAGGCTGACTATAGTAGTTGCCTAAATTGACTGGCACAGTGTCTTTCTCATTCAAAGATTTGGCAGGGGAGAGTACAAAATACATCGTTATTCCTTATTATAGTGAATCAATGACCGACCTGTTGAGGTGTCAAGCTTTCTCATTATACGATATACACAGGTTTAACTTGACTTACTCGTCGTGGTTTTGTATTTTTTAACAGTATACTGGTAGTTTATAATTATGTCACAGGTCGTTACTGGTTCTCTTAGCCCATGTACCATAAGGGCTGACAAGTTAGTTGAAAAATAAAATTTTTTAATATAACAATAAAAGTTATGCAGATGGTGTAAATGCCTAACTTTTTATTTTACTTGTGGGTCATCATTAGTCAATGAAAGTTAGCCGATGATATCTCTATAATAAAAAGGCATGATGGCAAACCAGCTATCATTTATTAAATTGATAATCTTTGGTCGTTAATGTTAAACCAGTAGTGACCAAAGGTTTTTTTGTCCCCTGTGCTTTTTCAATGTGCGTTGAGGGTATTAAAAGTAGTCATTAAGACGTAAGTAAGGAGACGGTATGAAAATCGGTGTAATCAGTGCAGATATCGCGAGCGAAAGTCGCGTAGCGATAACCCCAGACGCAGTCAAAAAATTGCGTAAGCTTGGGTTTGAAGTCGTCGTACAGTCAGGTGCAGGTCAAGCAGCATATTATGCTGATGAAATGTATCAAGCTGCCGGTGCCGAGATTGCCAGTAGTAGCGCCGAGGTCATTACACAGTCTCGAATTATTACTACGGTCAATGACTTACCTGCTGCGGCGATAGAACATTTGACCACAGGTCAAATTGTCGTTGGGATGCTCGACCCGTATCGTAATACACAGCTAGATGCTTATGCTGCCAAAGGCGCTACTGCTTTTGCGATGGAGTTATTGCCGCGCACATTGTCACGCGCACAGAATATGGATGTCTTGTCATCACAAGCCAACCTTGCCGGCTATAAAGCGGTATTACTGGCAGCGAATGAATACTCACGTCCTTTTCCAATGTTCATGACCTCAGCGGGTACAGTTAAGCCTGCCAAAGTGGTCATCTTAGGGGTTGGGGTTGCAGGTTTGCAAGCCATTGCGACGGCAAAGCGTTTAGGCGCAGTGGTAGAAGCCAGTGATCTACGTCCTGCTGCTAAAGAGCAAGTTGAATCCCTAGGCGGTAAATGGCTTGATGTACCGATGAGTGAAGAAGAAGCGCAAAAAGCCAAAGCGACAGGCGGCTATGCGTGGACACCATCAGAGCAATATATCAAAGACCAAGCCGCTGTGGTAGACAAAGCGTTAAGCAATGCCGATATCGTGATTACGACGGCGCAGATTCCTGGTCGTAATGCACCACGTTTGGTGCACGGGGCAACGCTTGCCAAAATGAAGGCAGGCTCAGTGCTGATCGATATGGCTGCTGGAACGGGCGGCAACGTAGAAGGCAGTGTGCCTAACGAAACCATCACTACGGACAATGGCGTGCGTATTGTTGGTGCCGCCAATATTCCATCGATGCTAGCGGCGCAGTCTTCAGATTTGTATGCCAACAACTTGGTTAACTTTATCACAACCTTAATTGCGCCTGCTGGCGATGACGCTTCAGCAGGTGACGCATCAGCTAACTTGGCACTTAACTTAGACATGGAAGACGAGATTCAGGGCGCACTGGCGGTGACACATGACAGTCAGGTACGACTGGCCAAACGCTAGTTTGACTGGCTAAGTTTTTACAGCCTGTCATCACAACATTGTTACTACTAACGTTGTCACCATACATTTGCCAGTAACGAATAAATTTTTAGGAGGATAAGATGATTGCCACTATTTTAGCTGCCGCGCCAGCCGGTGCCGCCATGAGTAGTACACCATTTGTAGCGATTTTCACTGTATTTGTGCTCGCTATTTTTGTCGGATACTACGTGGTTTGGGGCGTTACGCCTGCACTACACACACCATTGATGGCCGTCACCAACGCATTATCAAGTATTGTCATCGTTGGTGCGATGCTACAGACCGTCACGATTGATGGCTCTATATTTACACCAACCAGCTTGCTGGGTGCCTTTGCGGTATTTCTAGCCAGTGTCAACATCTTTGGTGGTTTTGCCGTGACTGAGCGTATGCTTGCGATGTTTAAACCCAAAGTGAAAAAAGCACCCGCTCTTGAAACTGGGACGACTGAAAATGGAGGCAACGCATGAATGATTTTTCAACAATGATTGCGGCAAATGCGGATTGGTTTTACCTAGTCGGCGCTATTCTTTTCGTTTTAACCCTACGTGGTTTATCTAGTCCAAAAACGGCTATTCGCGGCAACCGCTTTGGTATGGCGGCGATGGCGATTGCTGTTGTGACCACTTTCTTCTTAGCAGAAGGCCCTGTTCTTTGGTTGATTATTGGTGCCATGGTATTGGGTGCGGTCGTCGGTATGTGGAAGGCAAAAACGGTCGCGATGACCCAAATGCCAGAAACCGTTGCCTTGATGCATTCTTTCGTCGGTTTGGCAGCAGTTGCGATTGCCTTGGCAACCGTATTGCATACTGAGCAGCAGCATGGCGCGGTTGCTCGTGTCGAATTGTTCATCGGTTGCTTTATTGGTGCGATTACTTTTTCAGCGTCAGTATTTGCTTTCGGTAAATTGGCGGCGAAGAGCTGGGCCAAAACATTGGTCGGAGGATGGGTCAAACCTGTCCAAGCGCTACTGTTCATTGCGATGATCGGCTTTGGCGGCATGTATTTCGTCACTGATTCATTACCTGCCTTTTATGCAATGGCAGTGATTGCGGTTATCTTCGGTTGGATGTGGATTGCACCAATCGGTGGCGGCGATATGCCAGTGGTTGTATCACTATTGAACTCATTCTCAGGTTGGGCAGCAGCGGGTATTGGTTTTACCCTCGGCAACTCAATGCTTATTATCGCAGGTTCGCTGGTCGGCTCATCAGGTGCGATTCTGTCTTATATCATGTGTAAAGCCATGAACCGCTCATTACTCAACGTACTGTTCGGTGGTATGGGCACGTCAGCAGTGGCAGCAGGCGGAGACGATGGCGCGCCAAAGAACTACAAGGCTGGTTCAGCAGAAGATGCAGGCTTCTTGATGGCCAATGCCAGCAACGTTGTGATCGTACCGGGTTATGGTATGGCGCAAGGTCGCGCGCAGAATGCAGTAAAAGAGCTGTATGAGCTGTTAAAAGAAGAAGGCGTTAATGTTCGTTTTGCCATTCATCCAGTTGCTGGTCGTATGCCTGGACACATGAACGTCCTATTGGCTGAAGCGGATGTGCCGTATGACGATATTCTTGAGATGGATGAGATTAACTCAGACTTCGCTAGTACGGATGTGGTCTTGGTCATCGGTGCCAACGATGTGGTAAACCCATCTGCAAAAGATGATCCGACTTCACCAATCTTTGGTATGCCAATCTTAGAAGTCAGCAAAGCACAAACAGTGATGGTTATCAAGCGTTCGATGAGCACGGGTTATGCAGGACTTGATAATAGCTTGTTCTACATGGACAAAACCATGATGATTTTTGGCGATGCGAAAAAGATGGTAGAAGAGATGGTACGTAGTATCAATGGCGCTCATTAATCTTTAGAGTAAGCGGTTAAATATTTACTTCTAAATATAAGCTTTTAAATAAAAAAGTCACTGAGGTGGCTTTTTTTGCGTTAAGGTACGCCTCGCTTATATTCAATCATTGTTTACATCAAATAAGTTTATACAAAATAAGAGTTAAGAAGGTTATTTATGAATATGTTGATACGTTTTTTTATTATGGTTAGTTTGCTAAAACAACAACTTAAGCAGCAATCAGTGAGTGAGACTCTCAGTATAGAGACATTGACTGCACCGACAGTTCGCCATTATCGAATCTTGCCACATGATATGGGTTTTCGCGACCATCTACCTAACTACCGTTACCTATCTTTTATTGAGCTAAACATTACGCGATGGGTAATGAAGCACTGTCATCAAAAAGGCATTAAGCCCCTAAACTGGGTCATCGCCATGCAAGAGATGATTTATCTTAAGCAAATTAAGTTTTTGGACAAAATGACGCTCAGTAGTGAAGTCGCAGGATGGGATCACAAATATGTATATTTTGAGCATCGCTTCTTTGTAAAAAACCAGCTAATGGGCGTCGGCATGACTAAGTTTGTTTTTACAGACGATAACGGTATGCGCACACCAAAGGTATTGGATATGACAGGCGAGCAGATGACGAATACGATTACCACGTGGAATGAACACCAAGTAGCAGTTAAATCTACCAAATCTGCTGAGCCAGCTGAAGCAACAGAGACAGCTTAACGAACTTGCCTATAATCATAAGACGAATTTTGGTAGGATGGGGGCTATTAGAGCGATAACATTTTTTCTTAAAATTAAAAAAGAAGGTACCATTATGATCCCACAAAAACTAAAATGGACAGACAGCTTGGATATCGCTATCGAGCTTTATGAAAAATTCCCAGAGACCGATCCACAGTACATTCGCTTTACTGACTTGCATCGCTGGGTGACTGAGCTTGAAGGCTTTGATGATGATCCACAAAAATCTAATGAAGGCATCTTAGAAGCCATTCAGATGAACTGGATTGATGAAGCGGATTAGAGTAACTTTGCTACTAACTATAAGCTACGTACTCTATAAGCTATGTACTACTTCAAATAAAAAATCGACTAAATATACAGGACAGGCGCTATCATGACTTCACAAATTAAAGAGCTATCCGAAGCGATAGTTTGCAAAGGCCTCAGTGCTCGTACCACTAATAACGCTGAAATCAGCCATGACACTGCTAAATTGGGTCGTTTATGGCAAAAATTCTACCAAAATCATGTGAAGCAGCTTTCTGAAGGTGAAGACATTTATGGTGTTTTTCATAACTATGAGAGCGATGATTTAGTAGGCGCTTTTGATGTCGTGGCGAGTTGGAAAGTAGACAGCGAGCAAGAGCAGCAAAGCGCTGGTAATCTAGTAACGGTCAGCATTCCTGCAGGGAAATACTTGGTATTCTCTGAACAAGGTCGAATGCCTAATACAGTGATGAACGCTTGGGAGAATGCTTGGACTTACTTTAACGATCCAAGCTGTGAGCATACTAGAACTTATCAGGTCGATTTTGAGCAGTATATCGGTGGTAATCTAGAGTTTGGGCAAATAGATCTTTATATTGGTATTGAATAAAGCTATACGTGTTATAAGTAGCTAAAAGACAGTTTTTATCTAAAATTGGCTGCAAAAAACATGAAAGTGCATTGATAAAAGCTATCAGTTAGTAATTAACTTAAGTTATTGAATTAATGCCTATCAAAATCATAAATAAAAAAGCGCCAATCTAAAGCAGATGGCGCTTTTTTTACTTTAAATAACTACAATTAGTCCAGTAGTAAATTTTCTAAAATCCCCTCATAAATCTGCGCAAGCTTTCCTAAATCATCAACTTCGACTTTTTCATCAACTTGGTGAATCGTGGCATTACGCACGCCAAGCTCAACCACTTGTGCACCCGTTGGCGCAATGAAGCGTCCGTCTGATGTGCCACCAGACGTAGACAATGTAGTATCAACATCGGTCACTGCTTTAATCGCACGCTGGCAAGCAGACACTAGCTTACCTTCTGGGGTCAAAAATGGCTGACCAGATAACTTCCAATGAATCATATAACTAGCTTTGCTATCTTTAAAATGTTTATCAAAGATGGCGTGAGTTTTTTCTCTCAATTCATCTTCAGTCGTTTCAGTTGAAAAGCGAAAGTTAAACACTGCATCTAGCGTTTCAGGAATGACATTGGTCGCGCCAGTACCGCTAAATATATTGGAAATCTGTAATGAAGTCGCTGGAAAATATTCATTGCCATTGTCCCATTTAGCAGCAGTTAATTCGGCTAATGCTGCCATCGCCGCATGAATAGGATTGCAGGCTAGATGCGGATAGGCCACATGACCTTGCTTGCCTAAGACCACTAATTCTGCACCCAATGAGCCACGGCGACCGTTCTTGATGATATCACCAAGCGTATCCGTGCTTGATGGCTCGCCTACTAAGCAATAAGTAATTTTTTCTTGACGTGCTTCTAAGGTTTCAATGACTTTGACGGTGCCGTTAATCGATGGGCCTTCTTCATCTGAGGTGATTAAAAAAGCAATAGAGCCTTTATGCTTAGGATGATTAGCAACGAAACGCTCGGCTGCGACAGTAAAGGCGGCAATCCCTGTTTTCATGTCAGCAGCACCGCGCGCCCATAGATAACCATTAGCGATAGTTGGCGTAAATGGTGGATAAGTCCAATTGTTTTCATCGCCCGTTGGCACGACATCCGTATGCCCAGCAAAACAAATAACTGGATCGGCTGTGCCACGGCGCGCCCATAAGTTTTTGACTTCAGCATGCTCGCCAGTCTTATCTCTATCGCCAAAATACATAAACTCGCAGTCAAAGCCTGCCTGTTCTAACCGTGCTGACAACATATCTTGGCAGCCATCATCATCTGGGGTGACGGAAGGTCGTTCCAATAACGCAATACTTAAATCTAGAGTTTCTTGCTGATGGGTTTTACTATTATTTTCTGAACTCATGACATTCCTAGACAAGTTGATTTAATATTTCTTGTGATAAAATCTGGCTTATTTTTATAAGATTTATCTAATGCTGATGTTTATCAATTCTGATGCTCAAAATAACTTTAATTTTTATCCAAGTAAATTTTCTCATAATCGCCGTAATCTATTGCTAGATACTCTGTAATACACTTTTCGGCTAGCGTATTACTATAATTTTTAACTTTGTCACTATTGTAAGCACTCACATAGCCACCCGCAGAAATGACATCACCCATTTTATAACTTGTTCCTAGTAGTTTTAAAGTCTTATTATGACTATCAAAAGTTGCATGTCCTTCGGGAAATACAGGTGTCATCCATTTGCTTCCATCAAATGCAAGTAGACATCCATCCTCATATTTGAATTCAGTAGTAATAGCGGTCGGATTAATTATTATAGGTTTTTCAGGAGTGGACTTCGGCAAATAATAGGTAAAAAAGAACTCATTGTGTTGTTGAGTAGGAGCTTGATGATTAAGCGTCTCACAGCTCACAATCAGAGGAAATATAATAATTAAGAGAAAGTTTCTAAACAAAGTCCTATGCATTGTCATTATCCTTAATTAACAAGGCTTATTTCAAATAATAGTTAGTATTAAATTTACGCTCATAGTGGCGCAACCAAGACTATAGTATCATCGCGCCTTAACCAAGTCGCAATAGAGTAGCGTTGGCGATGAGCAATTTGTACTTGATGCTGTAGATCGCTGGCAAATATGATCAATCTGTTGGCGACAGGCATGACGTTATGATGAATGCCATGTGTATCGACGATTTCTAGTGCGCCGCCGTCAGTTGATGCCCATTCATCATTGAGATAAAACACGGCCGAAATAACACGTTCGTCACGACCAGCCGGATTGTCACTGTGCCATTGATAGCCAAAACCAACTGGATAGCAAGCATAATGCGCTTCACTATGACGAATACCAGCAAACAAACTGCGATTGAACAAAGCGGCAAGTGTATTGATACTTTGCAAATAATAATAACCAGCAAAGAAATTTTCCGTGATCCAGCGGATTTTATCACCACGAATATCACTGAGGCGAATGCCAGCAGTCAGCTCTGCATCACGATAGTCAATAAAACCACTTTCCGCTTGTAGCGCCAATAATGCAGTGCTGTCAAAGACATCATCAATGATTAGCCAGCCATCCTCTACAAACTTATCAAACTTCGTATCTGTTAGCTTGTTTTCCCAATCAACGTCAAAGTCAGATGTTTGCAGGACGTGTTGAGTTGGCGGCTCATGGTTATAGTCTTCACTTGGGACAAACAGCATGGGCGGATTATCCTGACCGATTGGCTGATCGACAACCAATTGTGTCACCTCAAGATTGCTAGTAATCTTCGTCATTTCGTCTCGCCGTTATCAATAAACACTCAATTAGCTGACAATACACAGCCAATCGATGCCTTTTTACCAAAACCATCGTTATCTTTTACTCTGCCTATGCTACCATAGATGCAATTTTTCTTATTTAAACTTTTGAACTTATGAACTATAAACACGCCTACCACGCTGGTAACTTTGCTGATGTGGTCAAACACATTTTATTGGTACAATTACTCAACCAGCTGGGGCAAAAAAACAAACCTTTTTATGTGCTTGATGCTTATGGCGGTCGTGGATTGTATTCACTTGCCAGTGAAGAGGCGCGCAAGACAGGAGAAGCTAAAGGTGGTATCCAATCTTTAGTAAAGGCTGATGTCGAAAAAGCACCGCCTGCTGTCAAAGACTATATAGAAGGTATCAAGCAAGCCCGTTTCACTTATGACAAAAAAGTCTATCCTGGTTCGCCTTGGTGGATTGCGCATCATATCGAAAAAAATCCAGATGCAGGCGTGCGCGGTGAAGCGTTTGAAGCCAAAGCCAGTGAGTACGATGCGCTTAACTATCAGCTACATAAATTGCCAATCGGCATTCATCATCGTGATGCGTTTGAAGGTATTCGTGCCGTTATTCCACCACAAGAACGTCGTGGTCTCATATTTTTGGACCCTCCTTACGAGCAAGAACACAAAGACTTTACTCGCCTGATCGATCTATTGGTGCACTCTTATAATAAGTGGCCACAAGGCACATATGCGTTATGGTTCCCGATCAAAAACATTGAGGCGGTAGAGCTGTTCTATAAAAAGCTAAAACGTACTGAAATGAGACGTCAGTTGGTTTGTGAGCTAAATATTTATCCGAACGATATCGCCGTGGGTCTTAACGGCACAGGAATGCTGATTATCAATCCGCCATGGCAGTTCGATAACCATGCGCGTGAAATTCTACGCTTCTTGCAGCCAGTACTAAAAGTTGCCAATGCTCCAGACTTAACGCCTGATAGTGCGACCAATGTGCGCTGGCTCGTCGGCGAATAATAGCGCCAGTAAATAAGGGTGTCAGTAAACAACGGGGTCAATGAATAGCAATGTCGGCCAATAAGGATATTAAGATGACAAACGTGCAACCACCTATCGGCCAACCAAACAATGCGCCTCAAAACGATGGTTTGCTGCAAGATAATGCAGCCACCCAGCCACCTTTTGTTGATGAGCATGAGTTTAATATCCGCTTAGCGGATAATGACAGCTACGATGGCTTGACCTTTGAGGTGATTGAGGCAGAAGTTGCTGAAGGGAAACGTGTGGTCAGTCGCGGTGTGTATTTAGCGCCCAATTTGATCACTACGTTGTCATTACTGTCAGGCTTTTACTCGATTTTGGCGAGTACGCAAGGTGAGTTTTACAAAGCCTCTTTAGCCATCTTTTTATCCGCAATTCTTGATGGGGCAGATGGTCGCGTCGCCCGCATGCTCAATGCCCAAAGCCCGTTTGGGGAGCAGTATGATTCTTTAGCCGATATGCTAGCATTTGGCGTTGCACCTGCCATCTTGATTTATAGTTTTGCGCTACAGCCCTTGGGTCGTATCGGTCTTGGCTGTGCCTTTGTATTCACGGCTTGTGGTGCTTTCCGCTTGGCACGGTTTAATGTGCAGGTTGGTACTGTCGACAAAAAATACTTTGTTGGTTTAGCAAGTCCACTTGCGGCTATATTGGTCACCTCAGCTGTGATGGTAGCAATAGACCATAATCAGTGGATAGGACAGTACGATACACTTGTCATGTTCTTGTTCGCGGCTTGGGTCGTTATTTGTGGTTTACTGATGGTTAGTAATGTTAAATACTACAGCTTTAAGGAATTTGACAAAAAGAAAGTACCGTTTGTGGTTCTTATCATTGGTGTGCTGGTCATGAGTATTGTGCTTTATGACATCCCTGTTGGTATTTTAGCGATCGGTATTATTTATGCTTTGTCAGGTATCGTGACTACGATTAAAGCAAATTTTAAACACTAAATTTGATGTCTTCCATATCTTATTTTAGACTGCTATTAATTATTTTCAAACTTTAATCATTTAAGTTAGTTAATGCTAAAACAAATCTAAGTATATTTTATAAGAGCCGCTTATTTATTAATAAGCGGCTTTTTTGTGTCTTATAAAAAATCATTATTCTCTTTATAACTTGTATATCGTCATACATAGGTCATTGAAGTTATCTATATTCAACAGATAACTTCAATAAATAAAAACTCTGTACGCATGCATGTCATAGCCAATATTTTTTTCTAGCATCACGATATATTCTTCAAAGGATATATTTATATGTTACACATTAAAAACAATTTCTTTACAATCAGCATATAATATATACAATATGTATCCATAACGTTTCTTTTTATATCCAAATAGAATATAAATATTTCTAGAGATGAGAGGTTCACCTCTTAAAGTTTTAAAAAAATGTCTCAACCTTCTATTGGACATGTCGTTCATGGAATGCCCCAATCAATAGCTTCTTTGTTTAACTGCTTATCAACACTAACGTCTATGCCTAATAGTGCTAGCCCAACGATCAGTCTATTTGTATAGTCATCATACAGTTGCTTCGATAGTGGCTTTACATATACAGGATACTCTAATGCTAAACCATGTCTACCGCGTTATCTTTAACCGCTCAACAGGCTGCTATGTTGCTGTCAGTGAAATCACCAAATCTGGTGGCAAATCTAGTAAGTCATCTACGGTGGGTACTGTGACAGCTAGCACGACAGGAACAACGTTACGTCGTCAAGCGATCGCTGTAGCGATAGGAAGTGCATTGGGATTGATATCGATAAGTAGTCAAGCAGATATGTGTGCAAAAGATAATCTTGGATTCTCACCAGATAGTAGTTCTTCTCCATTAGTCACTTCTATAGCTTGTGGTTTTAATAACAATACAGGAGCAAATGATTTTAGCACAGCAATAGGGTCTGTAAACACTGCTTCAGGTTATGCGAGCACAGCTATAGGACATAGCAATAAAGCTTCAGGCGCCTTTAGCTCAGCCATAGGGTCAAATGCGACCGCTAACATTGATAATAGTATTGCCTTAGGAGAGGGAAGCGTTACTACAGCCAATGCAGGTGTGACAGGTTTTAACGCAGGTACGAATACCGATGCCACATGGCGATCTACTCGCGCTGCTCTCAGTATCGGAAATACTAATGCTGGTTTGACTCGTCAGATTACAGGCGTAGCAGCAGGGACGACCGATACCGATGCGGTCAATGTGGCGCAGCTTAAGCAAGTCGCAGAATCAAGCGGTGATACTACACGCTATGTCAGTATTAACTCAACTGAGACGGGCGCAGGCTCTAATCGTGATAATGATGGCGCAACAGGTGCGAATGCAGTAGCAATTGGGGTAGGTAGTGAAGCCTCAGGTAGAGATAGCGTAGCGGTGGGTCGTAGCAATGAAGCCTTAGGTTCTCAAAGCTCAGCGATGGGTTTTGGCAACACAGCCTTAAGTATCAACAGCTCAGCGATGGGTCTTAGTAACACCGCCTCAGCTACCAACAGCTCAGCACTAGGTAGTAATAACAAAGCCTCAAGCAGTGGTAGCTCAGCGTTGGGTAGTTCCAATGAAGCTTCAGGATTCTTTAGCTCAGCGGTGGGTTATGCTAACGAAGCCTCAGGCGATCGTAGCTCAGCGGTAGGTAGTGATAACGAAGCCTCAGGACGTTCCAGCTCAGCGATGGGTCGTTTGAACACAGCCTTAGGAGACTTTAGCTCAGCAGTAGGTTTTAGTAACACAGCCTCAGGTAATGACAGCTCAGCGCTAGGGAATCGTAATACAGCCTCAGGTTTTAATAGCTCAGCGTTAGGTAGTTCTAACACAGTATCAGAAGCAGGTGCGACTGCCATTGGTAGTGGTAGTCCTTTTACACGAGTTCCAGTAGCAGGCGCCGTCGCACAAGCTGACTTTACCGCTGCAACCACGCCTATACAGACAGACAATTTTAATCGCCGCTTTAGAGACGATGGTAATGGCGGTCAGATCTTTGAGTTCGCAGATGCAGATTATGAAGACTTAGGCACAGGTGCAACTGCGAGTGGTATCCGCGCAACAGCGGTTGGTAATACCTCAGTCGCTAGTGCTCGTGATAGCTTAGCGATGGGTACAGGATCGACGGCTAACATTCGTAATAGTATTGCACTAGGATCACAAAGCGTTACCACAGTTGACGCAGGCGTACAGGGGTTCGGTGCGGACACCAGAACTACGCCAGTATGGCAATCAACGCTAGCGGCAGTCAGTGTCGGTGATACTAGCGATGCTGATCCTGCTAACTGGCAAACCCGTCAAATCACAGGTGTGGCTGCGGGTACGACTGATACCGACGCGGTCAATGTGGCGCAGCTGAAGCAAGTCGCAGAGTCAAGCGGTGATACCACGCGTTACGTGAGTATTAATTCAAATGAGACGGGCTTAAGGTCTAACGCTGACAATGATGGGGCCACAGGTTTAGATGCAGTAGCAATTGGGGTCTATAGTAGAGCCTCAGGTACTGAGAGCTCAGCAGTTGGTTATAGCAATGCAGGCTCAGGAGACTTTAGTTTAGCAATAGGTGTTTTTAACACAGCCTCAGCAGATTTCAGCTCAGCAGTTGGTTATAACAACACAGCTTCAGGAAGTTCCAGTTCAGCAATGGGGATGGGTAATACCGCCTCTGGAAGTTCTGGCTCAGCAGTAGGTAGTTCGAACACAGCCTCAGGAAGTTCCAGCGCAGCAATGGGGATTGGTAACAGGGCCTTAGGAAACGCCAGCTCAGCAGTAGGTCTTCGTAACGTGGCCTTAGAAAGTTCTAGCTCAGCAATAGGTGTTGGTAACACAGCCTCTGGAAGTTCTGGCTCAGCACTAGGTAGTAATAACACAGCATTAGGTTTTGTAAGCTCAGCGATAGGTAGTAGTAATACAGCTTTAGCCAATAGTAGCTCAGCAGTTGGTTATGATAATGCAGCCTCAGGAAGTTCCAGCTCAGCGATGGGTAGTGGTAATACAGCCTCAGGTTTTTCAAGCTCAGCAGTGGGTTATGACAATGAAGCCTTAGGTCTTCATAGCTCAGCAATGGGTGTTGAGAACACAGCCTCAGCAGATTTCAGCTCAGCAATAGGTGATTTTAACACAGCCTCAGGAAGTTCCAGCTCAGCGGTAGGTAGTGGTAATACAGCCTCAGGAGAAGACAGTTCAGCGATGGGTTATCGCAACGCAGCTTCAGGAGTTTCTAGCTCAGCGTTCGGTAGTGCAAACCAAGCAGCAGAATCAGGCGCTACTGCCATTGGTAGTGGCAGTTTTTCTACACGGGTGCCAGTAGTAGGTGCAGTAGTACAAGCTGAGTTTACCGCTGCGACCACGTCTATACAGACAGACAATCGGAATCGCCGCTTTAGAGACGATGGTAATGGCGGTCGGATCTTTGAGTTCGCAGCAGCAGACTATGAAGCTCTCGGCATAGGCGCAACCGCGAGTGGTATCCGCGCAACAGCTATCGGTAATACCTCAGTCGCAAGCGGTCGTGACAGCCTAGCGATGGGTACAGGGTCAACGGCTGATATTCGTAACAGCATTGCTCTAGGCGCACAGAGCACCACAACAGTTGATGCAGGCGTAGCAGGCTTTGGGGCGGACACCAGAACCACACCAGTATGGCAATCAACGCTAGCGGCAGTGAGTGTCGGTGATACTTCTGATGCTGATCCTGCTAACTGGCAAACGCGTCAAATTACAGGCGTTGCCGCAGGCACAGCGGATACCGATGCGGTTAATGTAGCGCAGTTGAAGCGTACAGAGACCAACTACTTTTCAGGCTTACAAAACGTAAGCACAGCGTTGGGAGGTAGTGCGTCTTTTGGTGCTAATGGCGCTTTTCAAGCACCAACTTATCGTATCAATAATACTGACTACAGTGATGTCGGTTCAGCATTTACCGCAGTGGATGGCAGGTTGACAGATTTGCAAGGACAAATAACCAACATCGCATTAACCCCTGGACCTAAAGGGGACAAAGGCGATAAAGGTGAAACTGGCCCTCAAGGTCTAGCAGGGTCTGACGGCATCAATGGAACAAACGGTATTGACGGTCAGAATGGTACTAATGGCGTAGACGGCATTAATGGTCAAGATGGTGCACAAGGTCCAGCAGGTCAAAACGGAACAGATGGTTTAAATGGCACTAATGGTGTTGATGGGATCAACGGTCAGAATGGTACTAATGGCGTAGACGGCATTAGTGGTCAAGATGGTGCTGATGGCACTAACGGTAAAGACGGTGTTGATGGTTTAAATGGCACTAATGGTGTTGATGGGATCAACGGTCAGAATGGTACTAATGGCGTAGACGGCATTAGTGGTCAAGATGGTGCTGATGGCACTAACGGTAAAGACGGTGTTGATGGTTTAAATGGCACTAATGGTGTTGATGGGATCAACGGTCAGAATGGTACTAATGGCGTAGACGGCATTAGTGGTCAAGATGGTGCTGATGGCACTAACGGTAAAGACGGTGTTGATGGTGCTCAAGGACTTACAGGTCAGGATGGTATCGACGGCGCTAAAGGAGACAAAGGTGATTCAGGTATTAGCGAAGAAGCTAAAATTGAATTAGAAAGTAAAATCGAAGACAGCCAAGCTCGATTCTTTAGCGTTAATGGCTCTAGTGACAGTGAAGATGCAGGTAATTATAACGGTAATGGCGCTACTGCTGACGGTGCGATAGCAATCGGAGTTAACGCTCAAACTAAAGGTAAGGACAGCATCGCTATAGGCACTAATAATACAGTGACTGGCGATCAATCTACCAGCGTCGGTCAAGGCAACATCGTTTCAGGTGATCGCTCAGGTGCATTTGGAGATCCTAATATTGTTGGTGGTAACGCCAATTATGCAGTTGGTAACGACAACATCATTGGTGATACTACCAGTAACTCAGTAGTACTAGGTAGCAACGCAACAGTGGGTGCTACAGCGGCAACAGTTGATACCAATAGTTCACCAACTTTTGCGAACGAGACTAATGCCTCAAACTCCGTTGCTATCGGTGAGTCGGTGAACGTCCAAGCAGCCAATGCAGTGGCTATCGGTGCTAATAGCAGTGTGACTAATGATAACTCTGTCGCGTTAGGCGCAGGATCACAGACCAGTGCTGATAACACCGTATCGGTGGGTAGCGCGACTAACCAGCGCCGAATTACCAATGTTGCTGCTGGTGTTGACTCCCATGACGCAGTCAATCTGGCACAGAGCCAAGCGGGCGATAGTCAAACTTTAGATACTGCTAATGACTATACCAATCAGCGTTTTGCAACAATCGATCAGAACTTAAACTCATTTAGGGGCGATGTGGATTCACGCTTCAAAGAGCAAGATCAGCGTATCGATAAAGTCGGAGCGATGAGCGCTGCTATTCAAAACATGGGTACTAGTGTGAGTGGAATGAATCAGCGCAATCGCGTAGGTCTAGGTATGGGCTTTCAAGGAGGCGAGCAAGCAGTAGCTATCGGTTATCAGCGTGTAGTTTCTGATAACACGTCATTGACCTTTAGTGGTGCCTTTAGTGACGATGAATCATCTGCAGGGGTAGGTGTAGGTTTTGGCTGGTAAATAAACGACTAAATCAATCAATACCTCTCTAATCTAAATATTAAGCAAAGCCAGTTCTGAATTGGCTTTGCTTAATTCCTATAAGGCTTATATCGTCCTACCAGCCATTTGATAGCAATGTTTTGTACATACAATACTCTCAGTGCGCTAGCTCAAATATTTAAAATAATAGTCTAAAATATATAAACTGATTCTATCTAGATAAGATAAGTCTATCAAACCCCTTGACCCAGTCTTAAAACCCCGTATAATGCGCCCTAGTTGAAAGGGAAGGCTGTTTAGAATGAGTGATG
>NZ_JAGKSC010000009.1:0-91749 GCF_017942195.1 Psychrobacter sp. K31L
TGCTGAATAGGTCATGTGTTCTTCTGCCATTTCGCTTGTTTTAAAACGATTGTATCTTATTTATAAAGAACTGACTATAGTTTATCCAAGTTGTTCTTAATCTATCATTGTGTGGAAATTTAACCTGTGCCCATTTCTTTTGCCGGTAGAGAGCAACTCACATCTTGTGCTAGAGCAAAGCAGTACTTCCAATTTATACAAAAATTACACCTTATATTTTTAGACTTGAAATAAATGTGTATTTGTACTATCTGTACAGCCCAACTCATATTCTTATAAACATTTTTAAGGACAAACAGTATCTTTTTATACAAAGTACCAATAAGATTATTCAGTTTTTTTGACTGCTAGTCATGATATTCAATCCGTGGTTTACCAATTGGCGTATAGCTATGAAATCTTATTGCCTCAAATTTATATCCAATTTTATCTATATAAATAATTCACTTGAAACGCCTTGGTATTATCGGAGAACCAAAACTCTGGGAGAACACGACAATGAAAAGACAAACTTATATTCCCAAGGTTAAAGAGCGTGCCATTCGTGTGCTAACTGAAATAATAAATGAACATCCTTCTATATGTTCAGCTATTCAAGCTATAGCTTCAAAAACTGCTGCACGCCTTAAATGCTGCATTCATGACACAAGAAACATGTAGACAAAAAAATTCATACTTTGGTACAAGTCCAAAGTCAGAAATAGTCTATAAAGAGCTCAAACAAGCCAACGAAATTATACGCAAGACTGCTGTTTTTTTCGGCCAGGCGAAGACGGGCCGTCCGATAAAGTGGCAGTCAATTTTATTGAGGATTATAAAAATAGTCATGGGATTGAGTCGATCTGCAAAATAATACTGACTGCCTCATCAGCCTATTTCCATGCTAAAGATTTGGAGAGCTGCCTTGAAAATCACTCACAACGCAATCAGAATAACTACTTTTATATCACTAAAATAAGCGGATCTGGCAGGGTAATAAATACTGTTGCAGTACCACGCAAAGTCTTGCAGAAAATGAAAGCTGATGGCTAATAGGGTGCTTGCTTTACTGTCGAATGGTTAATAAAGGAATATGCATTTGTAATGCTTACAGCCCAGTGAAGTGAAAATAGCAACTCGCAGCCGAGATGGCCAAAAGCGTGCTGATGACTTGGTCAATCATAATTTTAACGATTATCCTCCTAACCAGTTATGGGTTGCAGACTTCACTTATATCAAGACGACTAGCGGATAGGTGTATATTGCTTTTATTGTTGATATGTTTACCCATATCATTGTCGGCTGGAAGGTGTGTAGTGGCATAATAAAATTGGACAGCGCATAAGCGGTTATACTACCCCAAAGAGGATAACCAGCTTGACTACCAAACGCAGAGAATATACCCGAGAATTCAAGTTAGAAGCCGTCAGCTTAGTGATTGACCATAAGCGTAAGATTGCAGAAGTGGCAGAGTCGTTAGGGATTGGCGCATCTACTCTAGATAACTGGGTAAGCAAGTATAAAAAAGAGCAGCTGGAGGTTACACCAACTCAAGGTTTGGCACTCACCGATGAACAACGAGAGCTACAAGCGCTTCGCAAACAAGTTAAGCAATTGACCATGGAGCGCGACATCTTAAATGAGGAGGGATAAAACGAAGCACTGCTTCGTCCCGACGCAAGACGAGAGCTATGCTCGAGTGAGTCTTCAGCTCTACTGGCATCAGACAGTCTCAAAAGCTACTACTGATAAGTAAGCTTGTAGAGCAGGACAAACGATTAAGCAAGTGTAAGCTGTGCGACCTGTTCGGTGTAGTGAGAAGTAGTTACTACTATGGCATACAGACTAAGCCTATTGATGTTGAGCGTATCAAACTTAAAGCTTTGATATGTCAGGTATTCAATGAATCAAAGCAGTCAGCAGGCACTTGCACCATTATCGCCATGCTATGGAATGAGCATAGCATTAGGTTGACGCGCTACTTAGCTGCTAAGCTTATGAAGCAAATAGGTTTGGTCAGTTGCCAGCTTAAGTCTCATAAGTACAAGCACGCTGATCAAGCGCATAGAACCCATGATAATATATTAGACCGCAGGTTTAGCCCAGATGCGCCTAATCAAGTTTGGACAGGTGATGTGACTTATATTCGTATCAAAGGTGGCTGGTGTTACTTAGCTGTTGTTCTAGACCTGTTTGCTCGACGTGTGGTTGGCTTTAGTTTCTCTGACTCTCCCAACAGTCTCTTAACCAGCTCAGCGCTACAGATGGCGTATCACACTAGACTTAAACCAAGCGGTGTGCTGTTTCATTCTGATCAAGGGTCGCACTACACCAGTGAGAAGTTCGCTGACGCGATAGCTGATTGTGGGGGCATGACACAAAGTATGAGCCGTCGTGGTAATCCACTACGGGCATAGCTCTCCGTCTTGCACTCGGACAAAGCAGTGCTTTGCTAATCCTCGCTCATGGGACAACGCACCCACTGAGCACTTCTTTAGAAGCTTTAAGACAGAATGGATGCCAAAGAGTGGCTACGAGGATATAGTTGAAGCATCAAGTGCTATTAGCGATTATATCTGGGGCTACTACCAAACGGTAAGACCGCATACTTTCAACAATTATTTAACACCGCTAGAGAAAGAGAAACGCTACTTCAATAAAAACCTCTTATCAGATGTCCTAAATTAGTTGACCACTACAGTTGGAAAGACTTCAGATTATCTGACAATCTCAGCGCAGCAGTATTCCAAGTATTCCAAGTATTCCAAGTATTCCAAGTATTCCAAGTATTCCAAGTATTCCAAGTATTCCAAGTATTCCAAGTATTCCAAGAGTTTAACAGCTAACCGATAAGTAAATGCACGCACTCTTTTGAGTAATGAATATGATGTTAGGCTGAAATATTATTTACGCCACTATGCTTACTCTTTTGAAGTAAATGGGGCTGGGTAAATAAATACGGGATAAGCATAATAAGAAGGCGCACAGAACGCATAACAGTATTCTATACCGTAATCTATCTACTACTAATCAAGTGGTTTATTTGTGCTACGCTATTAAGGTACACATTATACTAGGGAGAGGTTTGCTAAGTAGTGTATGAGCCGAAAAAGGCAACTATTGGAGTAATGAGCCACTGTGAGACTATTTAGATGCTGCAAGGAAAAATTGATGCCCAAAGATATCGCTGAAATCATGAGCGCTATCAATGATTATATTTGAGACTACTATTAAAGCATGAGATTGCAAAGCTTTGATGATTCTTTACTACTAAATGAAAAGAGAAGCGCTACTTTAATGAAACCCTTCACCATTTAGAAATTAACTGACCACTTCAACCGTTTCAATTGATTGTATTTATAAATTCTAGGTATCAGTTGCTCCTACCAACTCTCAATAATCTTGGTCACAAAATGGTCACCATTTGGTCACCGATCACTTGGTCACTGATTTTCAAAAAGTAGACTTCATGAACGTAAAATTATAGCGAGTACAACACTAAAGAGTAGACCATTTTTTAAGAGTTAATAGAGCCAAAATAGACAACCTTTATCTATAAAGGCTTTAAGAGAAAATACAGACACAAAAAAACCCCAAACAATCTAATGTTTGAGGTGAAACTTGCTTAAACTTTATAGTTTAAATTCGTTTTAAATATGGCGCAGCGGACGGGACTCGAACCCGCGACCTCCGGCGTGACAGGCCGGCATTCTAACCAACTGAACTACCGCTGCTTAGGTCTCTTTAGCACTTTACCTTTATGAAGAGGCCCACTTCGCTAAATAAGTGGTGGGTGATGACGGATTCGAACCGCCGACATTCTGCGTGTAAGGCAGACGCTCTACCAACTGAGCTAATCACCCATCGAACAATTGCTATGCAATTTATTCAACATCAACCGAGCTCTTTAGTTTGTCACTAAGCTCTGCTGCTGTGGGTGTGTATTATATAGATTTACATGTGCGTGTCAAACAGTATTTACCACTTTTTGAGATATTTCATTCACTATCATGACAAGCATATGTTTTTATTGATTTTATATTTTTATAAATATTCAATATTTCTAGACTTCATGCTTATTTATTAGCTAGTGCTTGCTCGATATCACTTTTTATCGCGTCAGGCTTGGTCGTTGGTGCATAACGATCAATCACTTGACCCTTACTATCGATTAAAAATTTGGTGAAATTCCATTTAATACCATCTGTCAGCAATCCGCCCTTTTGCTCTTTGAGCCATGCATAAATGGGATGAGCCTCTGCTCCGTTGACATCAATTTTTGCCATCATCGGAAAGCTGACGCCATAATTCTTTTGACAAAACGCGCCAATTTCGTCATTAGTGCCTGGATCTTGGCTACCGAATTGATTACAAGGAAAACCAACAACGACCAATCCTTGATCTTTGTATTGCTCATATAGCGCCTCTAACCCTTCAAACTGGGGCGTAAAGCCACATTTACTCGCGGTATTAACGATTAACAATACCTTGTCTTGATAGTCAGAAAACGCTTGCTGGCTACCATCCATGCGCTCAGCCGTAAAATCATAAATAGCACTCATCATTTATCCTTAAATTGAGGTTTTTGTTGTTTTGGGTATTCATTTGACACTTTTACTTTCTCAATCATATAAGCGGCAAATGTTATTGAAAAGGAAGCACTCTGTACTTCCCTTCCACATTACTATTACTGCTATTATCTAAATACTTACTTCTCAGACTTATCTAAATCGATAGATACTGAGTTGATGCAATAGCGCATGCCTGTCGTCTCACTCGGTCCATCAGGGAATACATGACCCAAATGTGCGCCGCAGTTGCTACAAGTTACTTCTGTGCGCGTCATACCTAGCGAATTATCGACGTGCTCTTCAATTGCGCTATTATCAATGCCTTGATCAAAACTTGGCCAACCGCAGCTTGCATCAAACTTATTGGTTGAATCAAATAAGCTGGCACCGCAGCCTTTACAACGGTAAACACCGTCATCAGTCGCATCATTATAAACACCAGTAAATGGACGCTCTGTGCCTTTCTCACGCAGTACATGATATTCGTCAGCACTCAAACGCTCTTTCCAGTCAGCTTCAGTCAATTGGCTGATTTCTTCTTTACTTAATTGATTGTCTTGCATGATTTGTCCTTATTAGAGTATCTGTTATCTCTGTCACTATTTTATCGCCATATCATTATGAAAACGATGTGCCCTATCTGTTGCTTATCGACTCACTATTCAAGGTGAATATTAGAGTAGTAATACCTGTATTTTGGAATAAGTATGTCGTTAAATAGAGTTTTATCTGGTTTAAAATATATCAAATTACTCTAAAACTAGAGTGAGTAAAGATGTAATTTTGATAGGTAAACATGTATTCAGTTGACTATCATCGTCGGGAGCGTCATACATAAAAGGAGCAATGCAAGTAAAGCTTGCATTTACAAGTGTAAGTGATTTGAAAACCTCTTGCATTAAGACTAACAATGCAATAATATCTTGCATTGGCGTCTAATTAAAATCCTCAATTCATCTACTTATTAAAAAACTATCAGTTAATAAAGGCCTAAAAACCATGTCGGATGACAATAGCACCCAAGCAGCACGATTGGTACAACTACGCCGTAAGAAAGGATTCACCGCTGAGCAGCTAGCACAAGCGATGACCGCCGCTGGTGCCAAGGTGAGTCGCGGTGCTATCTCGAACTGGGAGCGTGGTACTAATGGTATCGTCTCATCCAAGCTCCCTACCCTCGCACGTATTTTGGGCTGTAGCGAAGGGTATCTATTACGTGGTGAGCTTCAAAATGAAAACTCTGATGACACATCGCCTAACAGTAATAGCCCACCTCAAGATGAAAAAATGCAATACGCAATAACACCACAGAAAACACAAAGAAATCAGACCAAAACGCCATCAACTGCTTTCATTGATACTAATAAAAACTTACCAAACAATCTGACAAATGGTCATGCTATGAATCCGATAAAAAAATCCGATAAATTACAAAACGTTTGCTATGACATTCGTGGTCCCTTATTACAGACTGCCAATAAAATGGAAGCAGAAGGCAAACGCATATTGAAGTTAAATGTGGGCAATCCAGCGCCGTTCGGCCTAGAAGCCCCTCATGAGATTTTACGCGACGTCGCGATGAATTTATCTGAAGCAACTGGCTATTCGGACTCGCAGGGAATTTTTTCAGCGCGTAAAGCTATTTTGCAGTATTACCAATCTAAAGGTCTGCTCTCGGCAGTTGATGTCCGTGACGTATATTTGGGTAACGGGGTCTCTGAGCTGATTGTCATGACCATGCAGGCGTTGATGAATGATGGCGATGAAGTGCTGATTCCGATGCCAGACTACCCATTATGGACGGCAGCGGCCAATCTCGCTGGCGGCACTGCTGTACACTATCGCTGCAATGAAGAAGACAACTGGCACCCTGATATCGAAGACATCAAATCTAAAATCACCAGCAAAACCAAAGGCATTGTGGTTATTAACCCCAATAATCCGACAGGTTCCCTTTATAGTGATGAACTACTAAAGCAGATCATTGAAGTCGCTAAGGAGCATGACCTAATCATCATGGCCGATGAGATTTACGATCGCATTCTCTATGATGATAATGTGCATACCCCAATGAGCACTTTAACTGACGACGTTCTGGTTCTTTCATACAATGGCTTATCGAAGTCGCATCGTATTGCAGGGTTTCGTTCAGGTTGGATGATGGTATCCGGTCGCAAGCAACATGCAGCGGACTTTATCGAAGGCTTAGATATGCTCGCATCCATGCGCCTTTGCTCTAACGTCCAAGGACAGTATGCGATTCAGACAGCCATGGGCGGTCACCAAAGTATGAAAGACTTAACCTCTAAGACCGGTCGTCTATATAAGCAGCGCGACATGGCCGTCTCACGTCTCAATGCGATTAAAGGTATTTCTTGTACCATGCCTCAAGGCGCGTTTTATTGTTTTCCAAAGATGGATCCTGAGGTTTATCCTATCGAAGATGATATGGATTTTATGATGGACTTACTTGTCGAAGAAAACGTATTGATGGTTCAAGGCACAGGATTTAACTGGGACAAACCAGATCATTTTCGCTTGGTGTTCTTGCCAAACTTGCTTGATTTAGAAAATGCGATGGATCGCTTGGATCGCTTTTTTGCCAAAAAACGCCAGCAGTTTGGCACTGAGTAAATCTGCATCCAACATAAAAAAATGCTTATCAGCATCACGCTGATAAGCATTTTTTGGTTCTAATTCAAGCCTTATTAATGGGCTCTATAGCATTACTCTTAAAAGATATTTATCAATATGAGATAACTAATAGCAGACATTGAAGCTGCAGCCGGAAGGGTAATCACCCATGCCAGACCAATTGGTTTCATAAGCTTCCAGTTAGTGTCTCTATTGACGATACCAATGCCAAGTACCGCACCGACCAAGGTATGTGTACTTGAGACTGGCAGACCCATCGTCGATGCGCCCATCACAACGGCAGCAGCAGCCAATTCAGCTGAGAATCCAGAAGCTGGATGCATCTTCGCTAGATTGGTACCAACGGTCTGAATCACTTCTTTACCAATAAACCAAAGACCAACGATAAGAGCAACACCAAAGGTCAGCATCACAGCAGGGGGTACAGCCGCTTCGGTAGAGATGCTATTGGTACGGATGACATCCATAATCGCCGCAAAAGGACCAACTGCATTGGCAATATCGTTTGAACCATGGCTAAAGGCAAATGCAGAGGCAGTAAATACCTGCATCCAGCTGAACATAATAAAGGTGGCTTTGGTCAGATCTTCTTTATGCTTACCACGGATACTCTTGGTATAAATATAGGTCGCAAGCCATACTAGCGCTGAGATCATCCCCATGATCAAAAAGCCTTGCAGCGTCGTCATACCATTATTGACGTTCTTTAGACCTTTAAAGACAACCAGAGAGGCCATGACTGCACCGCCCATAGCCGCAATCATAGGCACCCATTGCTTCAATGCCTTTAGGGTATCGAGGTTACTGCGCTCGTTTTCAATCTCATAAAGCTGTTTGTAATAATCGGTCTCTAAATCTTCAACGACGCAATCATCATCTTTGTAGATTTCTTGGTCACGTAACATCGCTGAGGTATAAGCCAGCTGTTCTGATTCTGTTAAACCGTCCAAAAATTCTTTGTGGTTTTGTTTTAAGGTTTTTTTATCAGCTTTTAACTCGCCAATATGCGCCTCTGTTTTATCATTATACTCGATGATATTTTTCTTAATTTGTCCATATAATAAATAAGACAAAACGCCGCCTAGTAGCGGTGATAGCACCCAAGAGATGGCGATAGTACCAATCTTGCCCCAATTCACGGTTGATAATGCCATCTCGGTACCACCTAACGTGATACCTAATACGATGGAGCTACCAACCACGCCGCCAATAATCGCATGTGTGGTCGAAACAGGTAAGCCTTTTTTGGTGGCAAATAACAGCCAAAAGGCGGCAGCAATGAGCGCTGAAAGCATGACATAAATAAACTGGTTGGGTTCGACTGCGAGGCCATCTAGATCGACAATGCCGCTTCGGATAGTATCGGTTACTTCACCACCTGCCAGCACAGCGCCTGACACTTCAAATATCGCTGCGATACCCAATGCTTGCGGGATAGTCAACGTCCCTGCGCCTACTGAAGTACCAAAGGAGTTGGCGACATCGTTACCACCGATATTGAATGCCATAAAGACACCAAAAGCGGTCGCCACAATAAATAGCGTCGTTTGCTGACGCATCGTGTAATCTAGACCCCACCACAAAAAGTAGCTGGTCATCGCAACCAATAAAATGGCAAAAAATAGATTTATTCTCATGGAGCCAACTGATTTAGCTGACTCTGTAGAACTGCTGCTAATACCCATACGTTGATGCGTCCTGCGTAAGCTGATTGGAATTATATGCGATTAGTAATATTGCGCAGCTATACAGGCAGGTTTTAATATCCCGCACTAAAATAGCATTATATAAAGGCGCAACGTGCTCTCTAAACAATGAACTCTTTACGTTTGTTTTGCTGCCGTCTCTTAGAATCGATTGTTGCTGTTTGACGTTTGATTCAAATTATTAATACATTATCAAAAACCCATCACTCCACATGTCACAAAGCCGCAAGTGGTATTGCTAAATCATCTGATTACAGCATCTTGCGGCTTATATTTGTGGCGATGTTACTGTTCTACCGATATCTGATACGGCAACAGTATCTTTTAAATATCTGTATAAATCATACAATACACACTTATTAAAGCAATATATGACATAACAGAGACAATTGTGCCCCTATTATATTAAATATAATCACATAATGCATAATGATATTGCAAGATTTGTAACTGTGACAGTGTACTTTCAATGTCACCCTTTATCAGTGACAGATTAGATCGAGTATGTTTCACTAAACTTCACTTGGAAAAGACGGCTGACAATATAGACCGCCATTAACCCTCAATTTTAATAAAGAGCTACTGGCTTTTAGATGCTACTGACAACTGTTTAATAACATGGTCTAAAACATCCAAACGCGCCTGACGCTTCTCATTGGTGGCTATGACACACCATGGTGCATATTCAGTATCAGTACGTACCAGCATATCAGCGGCGGATTGTACGTAATCTGACCACTTATCGCGGTTACGCCAATCGTCATCAGTGAGCTTAAACTGTTTGTGAGGTGTTTCTTCGCGCGCTTCAAAGCGCTTAAGCTGTTCTTTCTTATCAATCGCCAGCCAGTATTTAATAACCAACGTCCCTGCCTCGGTCAAATCCGCCTCGAAGCGGTTGATTTCATCATAAGCACGTTGCCATGCAGCATCAGTCGCAAACTGCTCAATACGCTCAACCAACACGCGCCCATACCAAGTACGATCAAAGATCGCAATACGGCTAATGCGATTTGTTTGCTCGTCAGGCAGCCTTGTCCAAAAACGCCAGAGATAAGGATGCTGTGACTCGTATAGCATCGGCGCACCAATATTATAAATTTGGTATTCACGCGGATCGAGCGCGGCCACCAGTCTTTTGATAGCCCCGCCTTTGCCAGCAGCGTCCATTCCTTCAAAGGCAAAAACAATATGACGACCTTTGCGTGCACGTAGTAATTCGGCAAGACGAGCTTGTTTTTCTGCCAATGCCTCTTGATAGTCAGATTTACTGACGTCTGAGTCGTCGATATCGGTTAGTAACTTGGGTATTTTCACAGGTTCAAACGGTTCCTGATTAACTTTTGACTCAGGTTTTTGCGTCTTGGACTCGGACTGACTTTTTGTTGTTTCGTTACTGTCTATTCGACTACTTACAAGTGCAGTTTGCATCGCATGCAATACTTCATGGCAAAAATGATCGGCAGCTTGTGATTTATCTTCACCATCGATGATGACCCAATCGTCCTGTTGCCGTAACAATGTCACGGCTACTTCGTTAAACTGAGCGACAATCTCTGCATTATTCCAATCAATTTGATACAAAAACTGCGGATCGGCTTCATCGTCATTTAATCGCTCTTGCAACGTTTCGATATCAACATGAAACCAGCATTTTAGTAGTCTGGTTTGATTGGCAACGAGGTCTTGCTCAAACGCTTGCAGTTTAATAAGTTGCCGTTGTAGATACGCTTGCCATTTCGCAATCGGTAGCACTTTGTCGTTATCGGATTTTTTGTCTTGTAATTGAATATTTTTTGACGAATTATCATCGTCTTTGTTGTCTGCTGCCATACGCATGACGTTGTAAAGCAAATCAGCATACCAGTTGCCAAAATAAACCATGACGTCACCGTGACGTGGTAGCGCCTTGGTATGTGCTTGCCACATCGGCTGATACGCTAAGGGACAATAACCAATAGTTGCCTCCACCTTAAGCAGCCGAGGATCTACCCACTGGCGCAACTGTTTGACAGCAGTCCCCTTGCCCGCCTGCTCCATACCATTAACCAGTACCAACAGCCCAGTTGGCTGATTGGCAGGTGGCGGCGTTTGTTGCCGTGTCGCGCGTAGAGCATATTGGGCAGTAACCAGTGCCAATCTAAGGTCATCTTTATCCATCGAGAACTGACTCAGTGGATTGGGCGTTAAGCGCTCTTCGATCACTTGCTCACTAAATTGCGCACTGACCGCTTGTGGTGCTGTAAGTTCAGTCGTATTATTATTTTTGCTCATAACTGGTATCGTCCTATGATTGAAAGCGTGTCAGCTTAATCATAGCATTCGACCAATTCAGTAAATAACGCTGCTGTGTAACAGTTTGACATTTGTATTCTGCTTTATTTTCTTTTAAGGTGAACACAATCTTGAGAGCATGTTTTAAAAGAGTCTTAAAATTACAATAAGCACCAAAAACGGCATAACTTTGACCATTTTATTCTCAACTTAATCATGATCTTTATTTTTATATAGGATTTTACGCCATGTCTGCTTTAACCGACTTACAACAGCACTTAACAAATTTTTGGGCGCTGCCACATCATCAAGACGCCGAATTGAATATCAAACTCAACGAAGTGCAAGCATGGCAACAAGCGCGACTCCAACGTACGCATAGTGAGCTGTTTGAACAGCCAAAAAACCAGCTGATGGCAGACTATTTTCTGACACAGTTATATGGTGGCGATGAATTCAAGTTATTGGCCGAACAGTTAGAACGCATTTTGCCAAAAGCAAAAAAGCTTGAGCGTCTTGCCAAAGAGTCCGCTTTAGAAGCTGGCAGCATGGGCATTCAAGCAGCCATTTTAGCGATTGAGCTAGACTTGCATTTGGCCCAATGGCTACTTGCCCAAGACTTACCAGTCACCGAAGACAATATGCTAGCCGCCTATCGTACTGTCGATGAAGAGGATGAACGCCGTGTCCAGATTGGTACTCTTAAAGACGTTTGCTACCGCACTGACAAACATTTGAACTCATTTATGCTCAAAAAAGCGTTTGCCCTAGCAAAAGGCACCGCCTATCGCTATAACTTTCAACCACTGTACGACTTCATCGATACTGGTTTTAAGGCCATGAAACCCCTCAAAAGTGTGAGCAATTTTATCGAGCCGTTTTGTGAACGTGAGCTTGAGATTATTGACGAAGTTCATGACACGGATAATGGCAGTAAGCCTTTGTCATTTGATGTATCATAGGATTGATGAGAGACTGAGTTAACTGGCAAAAACTCGTTAACGAACACCATATATATACTCAAAAAACATCTCAAACAAATAATCATAAAAGTGAACAATAGGATAATGCAATGACCGATAATACCAATAATAACACTGCTCACTCTGATCAAAAGCTATCGACCAACACCACAACTAATGGTCATTTACAAGATAAATTGGTCAGAGACAGTATCACTCACAGTCAAAATATCACTGCACAAGTAAAAGCGCGTCAAAGTCCTGTGCCTAATGCGATGACTGATACTGGTAGTGATGCTAACGTCAAAAAAAGCAATGATTTTACGCAAGTCCAAGACTTACCAACTGGAACGCCACAAGGCCAACAAACCACTATGTCAAACAACTCTACAAACAATAGCGCCGCTGCACAAGAGCAGACCGCTAAGCAAACGCTTTTTAACCAGCGTGATGACATTAATAACCCGCACACACTCGACACTGACGGTAATGAGCAAACGCATTTCGGTTATAAAACAGTCAATAAAGCAGAAAAACAAGCACGTGTTGCCGACGTTTTTACCTCAGTCGCCAAAAAATACGACATTATGAATGACTTGATGTCTTTTGGTATTCATCGCTTATGGAAGCGTTATGCCATTAGCTTATCAGGCGTACGTGCGGGTCAGCATGTGCTTGATATCGCTGGCGGTACGGGAGACTTGGCCAAAGTCTTTAGCCGTGAAGTCGGTCGCAACGGTAAAGTCGTGTTATCTGATATCAATGCGGCAATGTTAGAAGTTGGTCGTGAGCGCTTGATTAATGCTGGCTGCAATAATGTCGATTTTGTACTTGCCAATGCGGAAACATTAGCACCATTTGATGACAATAGCTTTGATTTGCTTACCATTAGCTTTGGTCTGCGTAATGTGACTGACAAAGATGCTGCTCTAAAATCTATGTATCGCGTGCTGAAGCCGGGTGGTCGCTTATTGATTTTGGAATTCTCAAAACCTGTGTTTGAGCCATTATCGAAAGCCTACGATTTATATTCATTTACCGCCTTACCGATTATGGGTAAGCTGATTGCTAATGATGCTGAAAGTTACCAATATTTGGCTGAATCGATTCGTATGCATCCTGATCAGCAAACGCTGAAGCAAATGATGCAACAAGCGGGCTTTGAAAATTGTGATTATCATAACCTTACTGCTGGTATCGTCGCCGTGCATCGTGGCTTTAAAGCATAACGATAAAAGAAAAATACTAACACCCAATAGTCGTAACCACTGACCCTGACAAACCATGCGCTTTTCTAAAGGCGCTCAATTAAATATGCGAGAGCCTTATGCTGACTGTGTTACTTTTGGCTGGTGCCGAAAAGCTGATTAACCTTGCCATTGCTAGCGATGAAATCACCAAATCAGGTCTAGCACCATTGGCTGGCAAAGTGTTACGGCTGAATATGAAGTCGCCTGAGATTGATTTGGATGTGTTATTCACCCATGAACGTTTGCGTTTTGAGCCCGTCACGACTGACAGTGTGTTTGAGCCAAGTGGCCGCATGAGTGAACGCCAAAAAGCGAGTATGGAGCGCGCGCGTATCGGTCACAGTCGCCCAGATTGTATCATTACCGTAGACAACCCAGCCCAGCTGCTCAACCTGATGCGAGGCACTGAAGGTAACTTGCCTATCGCTGGTGACTATAAAGTGCTGATGCAACTGAAACAGTTGGTGGCAGGTTTTGACCCAGATGTCGCTGGCCAGTTAGAACCCTTCATCGGCAAACCCATGGCGAGTCAGTTACATCTGCTCATATCACAGCTGAAAGGCAGTTGGCGTCATAGTGCCAAACGTGCTTTTAATGATGTCAGCGACTGGGCCAATGATGTGGCGGGCAACAGTGTCCCTGACCCCGTTGAGCTGGAAGAAGTAAATGATCTTAAGCAACAACTGCTAAAGCTGCGTGCAGATGTCGAACGTGAAGAGGCCAAACTTGCTGCTATCAAAGAGGAGCAGGCACGTTTTATCAATAATTCGTTCCATCAATAACCCGTTTAATTAATAACAAGCAAACATTATTAGTTAAACGGGTTATTGATCACATTATCTATAGATAAGCACAGCGTCTACCTTATTTTTGACTTTCTCTAGAGTACCTATACCTCATGCTATTATCCCATCGCGCCCGTTTACTTGAGCTTTGGCGTATCGCCGCAATATATCGCATTGATACGCATTTTTCTATTGAAGAGGCGCCACAGCTGCAACCTTTAGCACGTTTAATTCGCTTGCATCCAGCCGCTTGGGGTAAAAAGCATCAGCCAAACGCGATTAAATACGCGCTTGAGGACATGGGTACGCTGTTTTTAAAATTAGGCCAACTACTGTCAACACGTCGTGATTTGGTACCGCCTGAGATCATCGCTCAACTGGTTCAGCTACAAGACAAGGTTAAACCATTTAACTCTGATGTGGCCATTACCCAAATCCAAGACCCTAAGCATGGTCTTGGGCAGTCTATTGGCACATTGTTCGCACGCTTTGATGTCAAACCGCTAGCGGCCGCCTCTATCGCCCAAGTACACACTGCCGCCCTGCATGATGGCCGTGAAGTCGTCATAAAGGTGGTTCGTCCCGATATCCGCACCACGATTGTTTCTGACTTTGAGCTACTACGTGAATTGGCAAGTTGGGCATCCGCTCGTATTGAAGCGGCGCGTGCCGTACATATTATCGATATTGTCGAGGATTATCGGCAAGTCATGCTTAACGAGCTAGATTTGACGTTAGAGGCAGACAATACCACCCAAATGCGCAATAACTTCTTAGGTTCAGCATTGATGTATGTGCCTGAAGTGTATGATGCTGCCAAAAATGTGATGGTGATGGAGCGTATCCAAGGTGTCCCCATCTCGCAGGTTGAAGTCTTTGACCAGCTAGGCTATGACCGTGCGGCACTGGCAAAAAAAGGTTTAACGATATTTTTCACCCAAGTCTTTCGTGATAATTTCTTTCATGCTGATATGCATCCAGGCAATGTATTCGTAGAGACCCCGCCTGTGCAAACACTACATGCAGGTATGGCAGCGGTCGACTTGGGTCATGAGCCACGTTATATCGGACTTGATTGCGCCATCATGGGCACCTTATCAAAAGACGATCAGCTCATTGTCGCGAGGATGTTATTGGCAGTCATGAATAACAACTTTACTGCAATGGTTGATATCGTCAGCCGAGCCGGTTGGATACCACCAAATGCCGACAAGCATGCGTTGATGCGTGATATGAAACGTACCGTCGGCCCTATGCTACAAAAATCCATTAATGACATCGACTTTGCTGGCGTATTGATGCAGATTTTGGATATCGCACGTCGCCATCATATGAGTATCCCGCCACAGCTGATGCTATTGCTAAAAACATTAGTGCACGTTGAAGGCCTCGGTCGCGACTTGTATCCTGACCTTGATATTTGGTCACTTGCCAAGCCCATTCTAAGCAGCTGGATCAAAGAACAGCTAGATCCGATGCGTAATCTACAGCAACTACGCCAGCAATTACCTGAGATGTTGTTGTCTACAACTGATATTCCAAAATTACTAGATCAAGGCTTACAAAGTCTTGCCTCACAAGGCTCACGTCAAGACAGCCAACTACGTGAAATACAGCAAATTCGCGCGGACATGCTTAACGATCGCCGCCGTGATTGGCTAGCACTTGCAGGCTTTGCTATTTTCATTGCCATCGCAACGCAAGTCGTCGGTTGGCTATCACCTATATTTTATATACTGGCTCTCTTGGTAGTTGTTTGGCGAATTTTAGCTTAGAGACCAACTTTATCTTTTATTTACTTAGTTCAGAAAAACCCTCGTAACTCGAGACTCAAACAAAAAAATGCGCCTGCTTTTAATGAGAAGCAGGCGCATTTTTTATGCTAAATACTGATTACTATAACATTTGGTCAATCGCCATTTGGGTCAATACACGACCACGTGCCGTACGCAACACATAGCCTTGCTGAATCAAATAAGGCTCAATCACATCCTCAAGTGTACCGCGATCCTCTGCCATAGCAGCTGCTACCGCTTCAACCCCTGCAGGACCCCCGTCAAAACGCTCATGCAATATCTCGATATACCGTCTATCTAAATGATCAAGACCTCGTCTATCCACGGCTAGCATATCTAGCGCACTACCCGCAATCGCCCCATTGATACTGCCATCGCCTCTGACCTCCGCATAATCGCGTACACGGCGTAGTAACCGATTGGCAATCCTTGGTGTGCCTCGGGCACGGCGCGCAATCTCCACCGCACCATCCTCACTCATAGGCACACGCATCAAGCGGGCGGCACGGCTAACAATCGTTGTCAGATCGGCGATATTATAAAACTCTAGCCGCTGTACGATACCAAAGCGATCGCGTAATGGCGACGTTAATAGCCCTGCTCTAGTAGTCGCTGCAACCAAGGTAAACGGTGGTAAATCAAGCTTGATAGAACGGGCCGCTGGCCCTTCACCGATCATGATATCTAGCTGAAAATCTTCCATGGCTGGGTAAAGTATTTCTTCAATGACTGAACTCAGACGGTGAATCTCATCAATAAACAGGACATCACCCTCCTCCAAATTGGTCAGCATGGCTGCCAAATCGCCTGGACGCTCGAGGACAGGCCCTGAAGTCGAGCGTAAGTTACCGCCCATTTCACGCGCAATGATATTGGCAAGCGTTGTTTTACCCAACCCTGGTGGACCAAAAATGAGCGTATGATCCAATGGCTCACCACGACCGCGTGCCGCGCCAATAAATACTTCCATCTGCTCACGCACCACCGGCTGACCAATATATTCAGCCAACAGTGCTGGTCGAATATTGGAATCAGGCGCATCCCCTGCGCCTTCTAACGGATTAATCAAACGATCTTGCATCATAGTTTTTATCATTATATTAAAAAATTAGGTAATAAATAGCATAACCAAACGCCACCTATAAGTCATGCAAAACATCAACAGTTATATACCAAAACGAAAATAAGCGACACTTAATGTCGCTTATTTGTTTGATACTGACTGATGTAACCATTAATAGCAGTTGGAGTAAAAACTACTTAAACGTTGATAGCTGCTGTAATGTGGCTTTTAACAATCCTTGTGTATCTGCAAAAATGTTACCGTTACTTTTGGCAGCTTTGATGGCTTGCTGAGCTTCTTTTTCTTTATAACCCAAACTAATCAGAGCGCCTTCTACTTCGGCGATGATATTGTCTTCGGCAGAAATCTCAGCTGGCTGCATAGCAAACTCTAAATTACTATTATCCACTTCGATATTTTTTAGCTTATCTTTTAGCTCAATTAATAACCGTTGCGCAGTCTTTTTGCCAATACCTGGGATACGAGTTAATGCGGTTTCAGAGTCTTGCTCGACGTGCATTTTTAGCTCAGCTGCTGACATTGCAGACAGCATCGCTAGTGCCATTTTTGCACCAACACCGTTGATTTTAATCAACTGACGAAAGACATCACGCTCTTTGCGGTCAATAAAACCATAGAGCAACTGCGCATCTTCACGCACATGGAAATGCGTCCAAATGCTTGCCTGCTCATTGAGATGTAGCTGACAAAATGAAGGCAATGGCAGCTCAATATCATAACCCACACCAGAGGTCGTCATGATACAGGCGGTTGGTGCCATTAAGTATTGCACTTGTCCGGTAATCAATCCAATCATCACTTACTACCTCTCATATGGGCTATTATATAAATAGCATCAGCTGCCACTTTGTTGTCCGCGACTATCTTTTAGCAGCAGAGTCTTATTGCTCTTATCAGCATAGCCTTACTGGTAAAAACTCACCATACCTTCGAGGCTAGTTGGACGAATTTTATGCGCTTGACCTGCAGAACCAAAAGCTTCAAAACGATTGGTGCAGATGTCTGACATTGCGACCATAGATGCTTTGAAGTATTTACGTGGATCAAACTCACTCGGATTTTCTGCAAGAAATTTGCGGATAGCACCTGTTGAGGCCAAGCGTAAATCGGTATCGATATTGACTTTACGTACTCCGTGCTTGATCGCTTCGACGATCTGCTCAACTGGCACACCATAAGTTTCGCCGATATCACCACCATTCTCATTGATGATTTTTAGCCATTCTTGTGGCACTGACGAAGAACCATGCATCACCAAATGCGTGTTAGGAATACGAGCATGAATCTCTTTTACGCGCTCAATAGATAAGATGTCACCTGTAGGTGGACGCGTAAATTTATAAGCGCCATGGCTAGTACCAATAGCAATGGCTAGCGCGTCGACATTGGTGTCTTTTACAAATTGTTCGGCTTCGTCAGCACTGGTCAATAATTGCTCATGATCTAGCACACCTTCAGCGCCAGAGCCATCTTCTTCGCCTGCCATACCAGTCTCAAGACTACCTAAACAACCGATTTCGCCTTCTACAGAAACACCGCAAGCATGTGCCATTTTGACCACTTCGCGAGTGACACTGGCATTGTAATCGTAGTCCATTGGCGTTTTGCCATCTTCGCCAAGCGAGCCGTCCATCATTACTGATGAAAAACCAAGCTGAATTGAACGTTGGCAAATCGCTGGTGACATACCATGATCTTGATGCATTACTACAGGAATATGTGGCCATTCTTCGATAGCGGCAATGATCAAATGACGCAAAAACGCTGACCCTGCATAGTTACGTGCGCCTGCGCTGGCTTGTACGATGACAGGTGAGTCACAAGCATCCGCAGCCATCATGATTGCACGCATTTGCTCTAAATTATTGACGTTATAAGCAGGAACACCATAGCTGTGTTCAGCGGCATGATCTAGAAGTTGACGTAAGGATATTAGGGCCATAAGACGCTCTCTGATTAGATTTTGAATAGTATTTAAAAAAGCTTTATAACGATCATCCCAATGTTCAGAAGACCATACTAACGGTATAGAAAGTAATAAAATCCCAAAATATTTTGGGTGTGAACGCTACGCGGTGATTATAGCAAAAATTGTTCCGTCTTCGTAGCAGTTGCCCGACTATTTGTCAGTCTACACGTCTCTTCACGTGAGTTTGATTATTATCAACTATAACACTGACACACAACGCAAAAAGCCTTGGTAATCACCAAGGCTTTTCTAGTATTTTGAGGGCTTATAAAGCAACTATCAATTAAAGCAATTATCAATGCTCGCTACTCATTCAGTGCCTCGTCCTATCAATCGATAGCACGTCACCGAATCAATAACTGACTTGCTCAGTACGATTCTTAGTACTGTTGCTCTGCTTCTACTGCGTTTTCACTGGCTTTATCTTCAACAGCAGATGCGCCATCGGCAACCACTTCAGCAGTATTGGCAACGGCTTCATTTGCGCCGACCACAACCGCTTCACCTGTGTTTTCTAGTGCATTTGTAGCGGCAACACCAGCAGTGTCAGCGCCTTCAGCAACTTCGGTACCAGCGTTTTGTGCGGCAACTTCAGCTTCAGCAGCAGCAGCTTCTGTTTCAACAGCAGCAGCGTCAGCGTTAGCAGCAGTGTCTTCAGCAGCAGAATCAGCAGCAGCTTCAGTTTTATCTTGTGTTTCTTGACTACATGCAGTGATTGCAAAAGTACCAGCAAGTACGCTAGCAAGTAACAAATGACGTTTTAACATAATAAACCTCTCGTAAATAAAGCATGTCAAAATACATGGTTGCGCTATTCTATAGGCAGTAAATAAGACATGCAATAATAATTTTCAGTATAAAAACAAATAATTACTACTTGATAATAATTGATGACCAATTGCACTCATAGCTGTCAAATTAACAAGGTAAGAGAGCCAGTCACCATATTATTTTTATAGCCTACCTTAGATGATTGCGATAAGTTGTACGCCTAATGTTACTGAACTGCTGAAAGTTGGTTAAATTATCGCGCTTCTATTTGCAGTGCGGCAACAGCTGGCAGCACTTTGCCTTCTACAAACTCTAAAAATGCACCGCCACCTGTTGACATGTAGCTCACGCCATCTGCAACTTGATATTTATCGATCGCTGCTAAAGTATCGCCACCACCAGCAATCGAAAAGCCTTGACTGTTTTTGACCGCATTTGCCACGATTTGAGTGCCTTGACCAAAAGCATCCACTTCAAAAACACCCACTGGCCCATTCCACAAAATAGTCTTTGCGTTGGTAATAGCATCAGCCAGTTGCTTGGCGCTTTCTGGAGCGATGTCCAATATCATGTCATTATCACCAATCGCATCAACCGACTTCGTAGTCGCAGTGGCTTGTTGTAAGGAGCCTGTAAAGTCAGCGAAATCGATCTCATTTTTATCGGCAACCACCACATACTCAGGCAGTAAAATCTCAGTTTTAGTCATAATCTCACGAGCGGTCTCAACCAAGTCCGCTTCATATAGCGAAGCGCCGACACTGTGACCTTGCGCGGCTAGGAAGGTATTCGCGATACCACCACCAACGATTATTTGCGTGCATACTTCTGCCAAGCTGTGCAAAACTTGCAATTTTGTAGAGACTTTTGAGCCACCAACAATAGCGAGCATGGGCTGCGCTGGGGTTTCAAGCGCTAGGCTCAAGGCATCAAGCTCAGCAGCTAATAGCGGCCCTGCGCACACTGTTTTATCTGCTTGACGCATGGCCTGAGTGACACCCTCAGTTGAGGCTTGCGCACGGTGCGCAGTGCCAAAGGCGTCCATCACAAACACATCACATAGCGATGCATATTTCTGTGCTAAGTCTGCATTATTTTTCTTCTCACCCGTATTAAAGCGCACATTTTCTAGTAGTACTACTTCACCTGCTTTGATCGAAACGCCTTCAGTCAGATAGTCATTGTTTAAACTAACTGGCGCTGCCAATTTGTCGCTTAAATAGTCAGCGACAGGTGCTAGAGAGTATATGGTTTCAGGATTGCCTTCAGTTGGACGTCCCAAGTGTGAACACACAATAACGGCAGCGCCTTTCTCTAGTGCCATTTTGATGGTAGGCAAGCTGGCCTGCAGGCGCGCATCACTCGTGACCTTACCGTCTCTAATAGGTACGTTCAAGTCTTCTCGAATCAATACCACTTTGTCCGTTAAGTTTAGCTCACTCATACGCAAAAAATTCATTACCTGCTCCTATGCATCATCTATTGTTAATATACGGTGTGGCTTTTTACTAAATATCACTCAATGCTAAATATCACTGAATGACAGTTATCAAACTATTTAACCGATTATTCTTACTAATGGTCTCATGAGACTGATCTAGCAAGAATCTGAGGCGGTGTATTCTAGCAGTTTTCTAACAAGCGCTCATAAAGAACCTATGATTAAATTTTACTAAGCAGGTTAAAAAAAAATAAGACAAACTTATTTAATTTTTATAAAAATCAGTAACATTTCGTGGTGGTACTCAGCAATCAGGCTGTTTATGATGGCATTGATGTTTATCGTAGATATGAGCTTTACGATACAGCGCCTATTAATGATAATAATTAAGTTCAACAATAAAAATAACCCATTAGGAGAATACCATGAGTATCGATCTAGCCACTGCTAAACAGACTTTATTGAAGCTGAAAGACGAGTATGAAACTCGAATCGATAAAATCGAAGATCATATCCAAAACCCACAAGATGACCTCAATGAGCATTGGGAAGATCAAGCCATCTCTTATCGTCAAAACGATATGCGTAAAAATCTCATGGGTGAAGCACGACAAAGCCTAATCTATGTCGAAAATGCCTTGAGCCGTATCGAAAATGGGACTTATGGTGAATGTGAGGTATGTGGCAAACTGATTGAAGAAAAACGCTTGGAAGCACTGCCCTATGCCACCTTATGTATGGAACATGCAGAATAACGATTCATTTATATAATGCACTTATATTTTGAAATATCGATTTCAATTTTAGAAATAAGTTATAAAGCAGGCGTCTGCCACGTACCAAGCGCCTGCTGCCATTGCTCACAACGCTCGGCTATTTGGTGTTCTGGCAAATCCATAATATCCCCAACTACTGCTACATAAGCAATCGGCAAACCTGCCAGCTCAATAACGTTTTCTGCCGTTAGACCGCCTATCACACATAGCTCAATACCTTGCTGACATCCATCGGAAAGCTCTCGACGCGAGATGATATCCGCATTAGGCTTAGTTGTAGACGCAAATACTGCGCCCATCGCGGCATAACTGGCGCCATCATTCTGCGCTTCTTTCACCAGCGCCACATCGCCATGACAAGTGCGACCAATAATTTGATTCGATAATAGACATTGCTTGGCCTCTCTGATATCACCATCTTCTTGCCCCAAATGAACCCCAACACCAAGCTTTGCGGCCAGCTGAATATCATCATTGATGACAACTGGGACATTGCATGTCTTTGCCAAGCGAATTATTTGTAGAGCTTCGTCATAGAGCTTGGATGCGCCATTGCTTAACGTCAATGTTTGCTTACGGCGGATTTGCAATAAGGCAATACACCCTGTGGCAAACGCGGTCTCTAATTTGCGGTATAGCAGCGCGAATTCATCATCATTGGTCAGCAAATATAACTTTGGGGCTAGTGTAGTAGTCGATGCTTGAGTCATATGGTTTTTCCTAGGGCGTGTTCTTATTTTAAAAATAATGGAGACAAAAATTCAACACAATAAAAAAGCCGTTATATTACATAACAGCCTTTTTATACCTACTAAACCCATCCGCTTACACTGTACGGCGAGTTGCCAAACTGTTTAAAATGTTCTTAGCATCACCCCAACGCGTGGCTGAGCTGTTCGCCCCTAAGATGACAATGATCGCAGGACGGTTATTCACACGTGTTTCCATTACCACACAACGACCTGCTTCATTAATAAAACCGGTTTTTGAGATGCCGATTGGATAATCGCCTGAACGTACTAGACTGCTGGTGTTGTTGGCTTTATAGGTACGGTTACCGGCTGAATAATTGGCCACGTAAAAGTCATAGCTCTTAGTCGTGGAGAAACGACGAATCACATCGTAGTTACCAGCAGCACGAACCATTTTTACCAAGTCATTTGATGAAGCAACGTTACGTTTATCGAGACCCGTTGGATCACCGAAATAAGCTGTCGTCATACCAAGCTCTTGTGACTTACGGTTCATCGCTCGTATAAAGGCATCATAGCCACCTGGATAGTTACGCGCTAGGCTTTTGGCAGCAGGGTTTTCAGATTTCATTAATGCCATTAACAGCATTTCAGCACGGTTCAAACGATCGCCTGATTTTAACCGCGAACTTGCACGCTTAGGACCGACGAAATCTTCAGGATCGAGGGTGATCTCTTCTCTCATATCGAGACCTGCATCCAACACCACCATTGCCGTCATTACCTTAGTAATACTCGCCATAGGACGGGCGACATCAGCGTTTTTCTCGTAAATAGATTCACCAGTTTCGGCATCGATCACCGCCACACTACGAGAGTCGGTGCTGATCGGAATCATACTACTGCTGCCAAAGCTCCCACGATAAGTAGTGTTATAGCTGTTGGTGTTATTGAAGCTGTTATTACTACTACCAAAACTACTGGTGTTGCTGTTAGTAATATTGGTAGTGCCATACCCATTATCGACTTTTTTGATGGCCGAGCCATTAGACTTGTACATGATATTGCGCGCTTCGGACAAGCTATCAGCACCGCCCCAACTCATACGAGCACTCGATCCAGCATCAGCGCTACCATTAATTGTAAGTGCAGCTTGTGCAATACTGCCTAAACTCAATGAAATCATGGCAGCAACTAACTGCTGTTTGGTTAATGGTAAGTGCTTCATTCTTCCCCCTGCTGTCGCGATGCTGTTAATTAGCGAATCAGTTACATACTAATTAATAGCAACAACGTACGTAGCGTTTGTGGTTGTGTTTGTAGGTACTCACATAGAGTTTTTGTATTTTTAGTGTATCATGGTTTGCATTTAAGTTTAATGTACTAAATCAGTTAGATGGGCATTTTTTAACCTGCTTCAAATTTTGCTACATTTAAATTAGATTTTAGCAATATTAATTAACACTATAGCAATATATGATGAGAGTAGTAGTCATCACATCAGTGCGATATCATTCTATTGTAAAATAATAAAAATCATTGTTGTGGTTAATAGATATACAGATTGGTTCAGATAGTTTAACGTTCACAATGCAACCTTCATTTTGATAGACAGCAAAGAGTACAACTATGATTCGAGTATTGGTAGTAGATGATCATGATTTGGTGCGGATGGGTATCAGCCGTATGTTGGCAGACAGTGCTGATATCGAAGTCATCGGTGAAGCTGACAGCGGCGACATGGCGATTAAACTGGCCAAACAGCTGCGCCCTGATGTGATTTTACTGGACGTTAATATGCCCAATATCGGCGGGCTTGAAGCAACCAAGCGCTTGATTCAGCTCGATCTGGGTATTAAAATTTTGGCCGTCAGTAGCATGTCGGCGCAACCTTATCCATCCATGCTGATCAAAGCTGGCGTCAATGGTTATATTACTAAGGGCACACCGCTTGATGAGATGATACGTGCGGTCAAAAAAATCTATCAAGGTGGTCGTTACTTTAGCCAAGATGTCGCTGAGCAGTTGGCTGATGTTCTCTTGTCAGATAATGCCAACTCACCTTTTGACTTATTAAGTGACCGCGAAAAACAAGTAGCCATGATGGTGGTCAACTGCCAAAGTCCGCAGCAAATCGCTGATCAATTGTTCGTGAGTGTCAAAACCATCAACACTTATCGCTATCGCATTTATGAAAAAGTCGGCGTCGATAGTGACGTGAAATTGACTCATCTGGCTATCCGTCATGGTCTTATCCAACCGTAAACCTCTTCATACCTTTTTTATTACGGTCAATTTATGAAACTTGCGCTCAGAGCCGTCTCTGCCATCACCAATTACCTACAGCAAGATGAGACGCTGCCTCTACCACAGTTACGGCGGTTGGGACTGATCTATAGCAGTTATCGATTTATCGTTAGCGTATTCTTTATGTTGATGGTGTATGTGACTGTCAAATCTGATAGTGGCTCATTATTACCAAGCTTATTGCAGCAAACAGCGCTTAGTTTCTATGTCATCATCAGTTTAATTTTGCTTGGCTTGTTTTATGTGGTGACTAAGAATCTGCGGCGCCAGTTGGCTTTCGGATTGGCATTAGACGTCATTATTTTGAGCCTTTTGCTTTATACCAATGGTGCCCCTGACTTACAGCTCACCATGCTTTATATGGTCGTCGTCGCGGCCAGCTTCATGCTACTGTACGGCTCGCAAGCACTTATCATCACTTTGCTTGCTATTATTTTCGTGATCTATCAGCAGTTTTTTTATGCCATCGCCAATAGCATGAGTTTGGCTAATTTAGGCGATGCCTTGCTTATGTCAGCAAGCTTTTTGGCGGTAGGGGTTTTGAGCTGGTCCATTTCCCAGCGCTTAGTACAAGTCGAACAAGTCGCTGCAAATCAGGCCAAAGAAGTCGAACGACTGAACGTGATCAATCAAGAAGTCATTACCCAAATGGTCAATGGGGTCATCGTGATTGACAGACAGCATATTGTGTTAGCAAACCTAGCGGCTCATCAGCTACTCAGTATTCCCCACCCTCCGCTAGCGTCCATGCTTGATACATCCAGTCATTTAAGATATGAGCAAAACAACCCCGAAGCTACCCTCCTCGCCGACTTTCAGCAGCAGCTCAAAGAACAACATCTGCAACTTATTGATGCCTGTTTGTCCGTCTCTGAAGGGCTGTCACGCAGCTTTGTTTATGAATTACCTGCGGTAGCAAATGCCTCTGTCGTCGGTAAGCTACGGGTACAAATCATCCCCTTAAAAGATAATAGCAAGCTGATCATGCTAGAAGATTTGCGCCGTGAGCAAGCCAGCGCTCAACAGTTAAAGCTGGCATCGCTTGGGCAATTGACCGCCAGTATTGCCCATGAAATCAGAAATCCGCTTGCGGCTATCTCACAGGCCAGTCAACTATTGATGGAAGATGTCGTAGAAAGTGAGAGGAACAAGGCAGCAGAGCACAGTACTATCAGTTCTATCAATTCTACTGCCGACCACACAACAGCGATGACAGAGCCTGCAAATACTTATATGACGGGCAATCACGAACTGTATGAAATGATATTTTCGCAAACCAAACGCGTAAACCGTATTATTGAAGATATCTTAAAACTGTCGCGCCAGCAGGTAGCCCGTCAGCAATCAATTTTATTGGCTGATTGGCTACCACTGTTTTTGGACAATTATTTTCGAGACCATGACATTTTTTTACGTGTATACACCAATCCCACCATCTCGTTCGACATGCACCAATTGGAACAAGTACTAATCAATTTGATCAATAACGGTCTGCGTCATAGTAGCTACGCTCACCCTCATGCTTTTGTGGAAATTGAGATTTACTGTGCTGATAACGATGTTATAATTGATATTTTAGATGATGGATTGGGTGTTAGTAGCAATGATTTACAGCATTTATTCAATCCATTCTTTACCACCGACGAAGCTGGAACGGGTTTAGGATTGTATTTATCGCAGGCGTTCTGTGAAGCCAATCAAGCCCGTTTACTCTATATTCCTGAACACCAAAAGACTTGCTTTCGCTTGATTGCCCCTGCTATCGACACCGATGGTCACGATGCTGATAAACGGCTTACTGAAGACCAATAGCTTCTATAACAGAGAAGGGTTGTTTGATAAAAGCACGTTGATTATCACCCTTACTAGATAAGACAGATTGAACCCTATTTTTAAATTTTTAGCCATCGAACACAATGAGATAACGTATGACAGTAACCGCGCTAGTCGTTGATGATGAAGTAGATTTGTGCCGCTTGATGCAAATCACCCTAACCAAGATGGGCATCAAAAGCGATGTGGCTTATACCTTATCGCAAGCACGCGCCTACTGGCAGCAAAACGACTATGACTTTTGTCTGACGGATCTCAAGCTACCCGATGGCTCAGGACTAGAGCTGGTCAAAGACATCAGCAACAGCTCTAGTACACCGATCGCCGTGATTACTGCCCATGGTAGTATGGATTTGGCTATTGAAGCGTTAAAGCTGGGTGCTTTTGACTTCGTTAATAAACCGCTTGAGCTGCCACGCTTACGCCAGTTGGTCGAAAATGCACTAAAGGTTATTCACCAAAATAACGAAGCAGAAGCCGCGCCTGAATGTTCACCTGAGCAGCAGATGTTGGATAGCCGTTTAATCGGTGATTCTGCCGTCATGCATCCCCTTAAAAACACCATTTTAAAATTGGCTCGCTCACAAGCGCCAGTTTTTTTATCGGGTGCGTCCGGAACAGGTAAAGAAGTGGTTGCCAAGCTGATTCATGATTTAAGCCCACGTCGAGATGGCAGTTTTGTACCGGTGAACTGCGGAGCAATCCCTTCCGAGCTGATGGAGTCGGAATTTTTTGGTCATAAAAAAGGCAGCTTTACGGGAGCGGTCGCTGATAAGCAAGGCTTGTTCCAACAAGCCAACGGTGGCACGTTATTTTTGGATGAAGTAGCAGATTTACCCTTGGCAATGCAAGTCAAATTACTACGCGCCATTCAAGAAAAAACCGTGCGCGCTATCGGTGATACCAAAGAGCTGCCTGTCGATATCCGCATCTTATCTGCGACCCATAAAGACTTGAATCAATTGGTACAAAGCGGACTGTTTCGGCAAGATTTGTATTACCGTATCAATGTGATTGAACTAAAACTGCCCACGCTTAATGCGCGGCGTGATGATATTCCTGTCTTAGCCAAGCATTTTTTAGCACTGATCGCAAAAGAGTGGCAGTTGGACACCCCGCCCTCATTGACAGCAGCGGCTTGCGAGCGCTTGCAGCATCACGATTTTGCTGGTAATGTTCGTGAGCTACGCAACTTACTCGAACGCGCCGTGACATTGGCGGAAACATATACCATTGACGTCAGTCATCTGGGTCTAGCGGAGCTTGATACTCATCAAGAGATTAATGCCCAACAAAGTCAGAATACCAATGCAGTCGATAATACAGCGCTAACATCTAACCCATCTAATTATAAAGAAGACAACCAGCCAGCAATCGCATCCGTAATTAGCAAAGAAGAAATTGGTCAAACCTCGACGGTTAAGCAATCTGAGCAAGCAAAGAACAATCTACATCCTTATCGTACGATTACGCAGCACTACCCTTCCACGATTCAGCGGTCGATGGCTAATAGCATCGAGTCTGATCGTAGCCCCATCTCTTCGATAGAGCAGGAATTGACAACCAGTCATACGACTCATGACGAGAAAACAAGGTCAAAAGAGGATTTTCAAAGCCAGTTGTTGCCTGCCAAAGGTCTAGAACACTATCTGCAAGAGCAAGAAAAAAACCTGATTATTACTGCACTTAAACAAACAGGCTGGAACAAAACCCAAGCCGCTGAACTGTTAGGAACGACGTTTCGCTCTTTACGTTATCGCATGAAAAAACTTGATATTGCTGAAGATCAGGCCGATTGATTTTGGGGTCTGTAGATTTAAACATAATACATCATCAATTTTGAGCATAATAATGGTGCTGGGCAAGTAAAGTACGCTTAGCGCTATCGATACCTATTTACTTTTCGTCTATCTGCTTTTCGTCTGTCTGATCTTCAAGAATATTATCCTCTACAGCTGAATTTCTCACAAAGCGAATACCCGAAGCGAGCGCTTTTGCCCTGAGTAAATCAAGCGCCTGCTGCTCCCATGTATTCTCATTACCCAGTAGAGCGACATCAGGCTCAACCCCGATACCATCTATCTTATTGCCAGCCGCCGTCACATAATTGGCAACGGTTAACTTCACGGCCTGTTCGTCATTCACAGGTATCACCGACTGTACCGAGCCTTTCCCATAGCTTACCTCACCGACGATAGTGGCACGTTTTTGCGCTTGCAAGCTGCTTGCTAATACTTCTGCAGCTGAGGCAGAATAACGGTTTTGCAATACCACTACGGGCAATGGCTTGAGTATTGCAGCACCTTGGGTCGATAAAACACGAGAGTCATCTTTCCGACCTTTCACTTGTACCACATCAGTGTCCGCCATAAACAAACTAGCCACACTCACCGCTGAGGTTAAAACACCACCTGGATTATCACGCATGTCTAACAAAATACCGGATATCGGTGCTTCTAAGCTAATAAGACCTTGCAGCAGCTTTTCACGACTGTTGTTTTGAAAAGCGGGTAATTTCATCACCGCCATACCATCAACAAGCCGTGTCTCAATGACTTGCGGGTGGTTATTGTTACGCTGTAAAGTCGTGGTATGTTTACGGCGACCCGCTTTAGAAGTCACAATATCCACTTGTGTGCCCGCAATACCAGTTAAAAGCTGTTCAACATCGTTAGTTTGTCTGTCGTCATCTAATTTGAATTCATCAACTTGATGCAGATAATCGCCGACTGCGATGCCTTTTTTATCCGCAGGTGAGTCATCAAGAACCTCTGTGACGACCCAATAGCCAGCCTTTGGTCGATATATCACTTTGATACCAATATCGCCGACATCCCCTTCGGTAAAAGCCCGCAGGTTTTCGTAGGCCTCAGCATCCAAAAATTCAGCGTGGCTATCGAGCTTAGTCAACATACCACTCATCGCATTATTAAATAACTCTTCGTCATTGACCGTGTCCACATATTCACGGCGTACTAGATCCACGACCGCGACAAACGTTTTTAGAGTTTCAGGAGAGATAGCATTCAGTGACACTTGGCCTACTTCAGCAGGGATATCCGTATTGATATCGTCGGCCTCATCAGTCAAAGCGCTTTCATCTGCAACGCTATCTATCGCATCATCAGACGCGTCAGCAGCATCCAACATATCGGCAATATCAGACAGATTATCTGCACCGTTTTCTGCCGATATCTCATCAGCATCGAGACTAATAAGCTGTAGGCTGGCCGTCGGGCTGCTTTCATTATTTGTCGCAGCCTGTGCTTGCATACCAACAACATTCAACCCTATGAAACTGGCCATGAGTACGGGTTTAAAGACGGTCGACGTTATCAATGCGGTCATCATTGATGGTTTTTCTAGTCGTTTAGACGCCGATGAGCGCTTAAGGCAGATAGAATGCATAAAAAACTCACCTAGATAAAAAGAAAACATGCAAAGTTATTGTTATCGGGTAATTAATGAATGATATCGTGTAAGGTAGCATCAAGATCACAGCCAAGACTAGGGTAGTATTGCAAGTGATACCAAACCCAACAAGTACGATTAGCTGTGTCAAACTCGTTTAGTCTACAATGCGTAGCACTTATACTCGTTTTCCTTGCTACTCTAATTTTTGTGAATGGTATAAGTTAAAAACCTATCCTAAAAAAGGGAAGGATCGTAGATACCCTTCCCCTTTCTTTTTACCTTTTCCTTCATTCGCTGACGGCTTCATCTGCACTAATAGCATTATAGTAGTTAACAGACGAAAAGCTCAGAAGGACTGAATCACGATACTGGAATCAATAGGTTTTCACCCGTCATTTCTTCTGGCGCAGTGATATTCATCAATGACAAGATGGTCGGTGCGATATCGCTCAGCTTACCGCCACTACGCACTTGTACTTTTTGCTCACCAATATAAATCAGAGGCACATGCTCGGTGGTATGTTGGGTATGTACCTGTCCGCTTTCGTAGTCTTGCATTTGCTCAACATTGCCATGATCAGCGGTAATGAGCATATCGCCGCCAGCTGCTCGTACTGCCGATTCAATGCGGCCAACACAGACATCTAACGCCTCTACCGCTTGCACGGCTGCTTCAAAGATACCGGTATGCCCTACCATATCACCGTTGGCATAATTGACGATTAGCACATCATATTTGCCCGACTCAATAGCAGCCACCAACTTATCGGTCACTTCAGGAGCACTCATTTCTGGCTGCAAATCATAAGTGGCGACATCTGGCGACGGCACAAGAATACGTGTCTCACCTTTATACTCTGCTTCGCGGCCACCACTAAAGAAAAACGTCACATGCGCATATTTTTCAGTTTCGGCAATACGCAGTTGCGTTTTACTTTGTTCTTGCAAATATTCACCCAGCGTATTGGTCAAAGACGTCGGATAATAAGCAATACTGGTCTTCGGGCTATCCGCTAAAATGTCTGAATACTTGGTCAACATGACAAACGCTGCCAGTTTTGGCTGTTTATGACGGGCAAAACCTGAAAACTCATGATCTGGCAGCACAAATGCTTGCGCTAGCTCACGAGCACGGTCGGCACGGAAATTCATAAAGATAAGTGCATCATTATCGTCGACGGTATAGGGCGTGTCGCCGCTCTCAATCACGGTAGTCGGATTGATAAACTCATCAGTTTCACGGGCTTTGTAGGCGGCTTGAACAGCACCATCAGCACGGGTAGATAGACGATCGGCTTTACCTTCCGTAATAAGCTCATAAGCTTTCTGTACTCGATCCCAGCGATTGTCACGATCCATTGCATAATAGCGACCGATGATACTGGCAATCTGTACGCGGCCTTCATAATGGGCGTTAAGTTTATTAAGATACTCACGCAAACGATTGATGTACTTATCAGCAGATTTAGGCGGCGTATCACGACCATCTAAAAAACAATGAACAAAAACGTTTTTGGCACCGTGAACCAATGCCGAATGACACATTCCTTCGATATGGTCTTGATGCGAATGCACGCCACCATCAGAGAGCAAGCCCATAATATGAACATTACCCCCTTTTTCGTTAGCCGCTTTGACAGCATCGACCAAGGCTTCGTTTTTATAGAACTCGCGATTGGCAAGCTCACTTGAGATACGGGTTGAGTCTTGATATAGCACACGACCAGCACCTAGGTTCATATGGCCCACTTCAGAATTACCAAACTGACCATCTGGCAAACCAACATCTTCACCCGACGCAGAAATCAATCCATGCGGATATTTCTGATAGATCTTATCTAGATTCGGCATATTAGCCGCAGCAATGGCGTTATCCTTGTCTTCTTCACGATGACCAAAGCCGTCCAATATCATTAAGACATGCGGTGTTTTTTTATGCTGTGCGCTATCTTGCTTGCTATCAAGCTGCGCCTGATTGTCGTCAATAGATTCAGATTGTTGCTGGGTACTGGTCATAGATTACCGCTCCTCAAGTGAATGAACGCCTATACTGCTATATTAGGATGTCGAAAGTTGTCTATATTAGCATACATCTTGAAATTGCTGAAAAACTGCGCGTTTATCCTGCTATTTCAATGCTTTCGACCCTTTTTTTCTGTTATTTATTTTATGGAAATGGTTGCTATTATTGCTGCGCTTTTCTAAAAAGACGTATTAATCTGTAAACCGAGCTTGCAATCAGCTATGCCATTAGTTAAGATAAATCTATTCTGAAGTGTTGGCTAGTAGATGTTTATTCCCTGAGCCGATAATGCTTTACCAGGATGTGGTACCTATTGCTTCATTGTGTATGCCTGCACCGCTTGCGGTGTATCAGGAAACCTGCAGAGGCAGTGACGCATCCGCCCTGAACTTCACGGTTCATGGGTCACCATCTTACGGCGGCACTTCGGTTGTTATATTCGGTTAGTCATGTCTCTATTTATATTCACTAGGTTTATTAATAACCCATAAGTTTATAAGAGATTCATAATAACCAACAAAAAGCCCCTCTCGTCAATGACGTAAGGGGCTTTTTTTATGTCAATTTTTCGCTATTTTTATTCATCATTAGCAGATTTAGTAATCTTTTTGACATCTTTAGGAATGTTTTTGGCAGTCCCGTCAACGGTTGTATGCTGCTTGAACACGTCCCCAAATGGGTTTTGTTGTTGCTGACCGAATGGGTTTTGGCCATTAATACCACCGCCAGCGCCACCAAATGGATTTTGTCCACCCATACCGCCTGCGCCGCCGAATGGGTTTTGACCGCCGCCCATCTGTTTGGCCATCATCTCCATCATTTTTTGCTGGTTGTTCATGACGTAATTATTAGCAAAGTCTTTGAGCTTCTTTTGCACGGGTGGTAATACCACCAATAACGCGAGTAAATCGCTAAGCACACCTGGAATAAGTAGCAAAATTCCAGCCGCTGCCATGGCCACACTTTTAAGCATGGTCGACTCTTGTGGGCGCATCGCTGGGTTCATCATGCCGCCCGCTTTCATTTGCTGAGCCATCGGATTGAGTGCTGCCATACCCTTACGAATAAGGGTGATACCGATAACTGCGGCGATAATAAACCACATGAATACCCACCAACCGCTCATAAACTGGGCAATTAAATACCACAGTAGCATCTCGATAATAAACCAAACGATGGCAATACCAACTATCTGACCCATAAAGTGTCGTCCTATAAAATAAAAACCAATAAATTGAGCGCCATACAAATTAAGATGGCTAACATATGATGTATATGGGGATTGATTGCTATACTATCAAACTTAAGGCGTATTTTTAAGCCATATAGTCGGGGCAATATAATTTGGATACAAGGAAGATGAGTAAAAGTACTACGAGTAGTAGGCTGAGCGAGTCTGACACCGTATCCGATTTATATAGGATTGAATATAAAACAAAATGTAAGTAAGACGGAATACTATGGCAATTATTATCGGGATTGACCCAGGCTCACGTATGACGGGTTATGGTATCGTGCAACAAACTGGCGATAAGCTAACCTATATTGACGCAGGCACCATTCGTACGGATACTAAAGAGATGCCTGAACGCCTAAAGCGCATCTTTAATGGCTTGACGCGTATCACCCAGCATCATCTAAAATATGCAGAAGAGCCTATCTATACAGCAATTGAACAGGTGTTTATGGCAGAAAACCCAGATTCTGCGCTGAAACTGGGGCAAGCACGAGGCGCAGCCATTGCAGCGATGGTGGCACTGGATTTGGAAGTATCAGAATATACCGCACGCCAGATCAAGCAAGCTGTGTGCGGTTATGGTGCCGCAGCCAAAGAGCAAGTACAAGAGATGGTCTGCCGGATACTGTCTTTAGATGTCGTACCACAACAAGATGCCGCTGATGGTCTTGCCTGCGCCATTTGTCATGCGCACTCAAGCCATTCAATGAACAAGTTGCTCCTAAATAGCGCCATGCGTGGACGCGGGGCGTCTAAGAAAAAAGGACGCTGGCGTTTGACAGAAGAAGATTTAGGTAATTTACGATAAGATAAGAAGCCAAAATACAGCAAACAACTATAAAAAAACACGCGATCAAATGGCGCGTGTTTTTTTTCAATCATCTCAATCATTTAACTATAATAATAAAACAGCTTCACCCGTCGTCTACTCTGCGACGGCACTCTCAATCACCGCATCTAACACATAAGCATATTCTTCGCCTTCTGCATTCTCGTTATTGTCGATATGGTAGCGCTGTAGGCGTAATACTTCTTCGTGCATGCCGTCGTGTGGATAGCCATCAATGTCACCCTTGAATGCTGTCCACTTGCCTTCGCTGGTTTTCAGGCCTTGATCATCATAAGTGACAGGCTTAACTTGCAGACACATCCTAGAGTCTGCATCGCCACAAGCGATTTTTTCACTACTTACTGCCCAAAAGACGGTCTCGCCTTTGCTATTATATTTGGCTTGTGAAGTGAGCCTACCTGTCCAAATCAAGGTCATCGAATCATTAGTCACTTGCGTCAATAGTGGCGTCTCACCTTCAGTGACAGTTAACTCGCTACTACCTTGCATGAGCATATTTAAAAGACTCTCTGCGCTATCAAGATTGCCACACGACATCTTAGTGCTCATACTATCTTCTATCGTTAACCTTTGAGCTTGTAATTCATAGGCAGCGCTCATCGTATTGCAGCCAACGCTATAACTTAAGGTATCTTGACCTTGATTAAATAACAGCGTCACCTGATCCTTAATATTTATCAGGGGCGCTAATGGTTGATCGCTCGCACCTTTGGCAGTCATCAGTGTCCAACGATGGCGCGCAAGATTGCCAATCATCTGTTGTTCAACGCTGAGCTCAGTTACTTCAGATGCCGCCACTGCCTCATTAGCATCAGGCTCAGCTTCTGTGTTTGCTAGAGTAGCCCTCATCTCTGCACTTGCCGTAGCATCTGTCCCTTCGCTCTCCGTAGATGGGGCGTTTTTTTGACAAGCACCTAGTGTCAGACTGACTGCCAATACGCTGGGTAATAACAGTAGTTTTGTGATTGGTTGCCTTTTTATGTCTACCATACTACGCCTCTCTTACTAAGCTTATCTGATACCTGCTATGACTGTATTAACTTATAAGGATTCTTATAGCTATTCATAAAACAAAACCAATAGCAGCAATCCGATACAATTTAACCACTATAACCTCGATCCTATTATCATATGTAATGAAACGTTTCATTTTATTAATGATTTTTTAATAAATAAACATAGTTAGTTTTCGAAAAAATAGGGATGGCTAACAGTTCTAGTTAACCATCCCTATTTGGGTGTTTAATACAGCTATTTACACAGTTGATAGTTAGCACTTCAAACCACTAAAACTTAAAGCACGATTGACGATGTAGCCAGTTCTAATTGCACAGAAAAAATCAGATTTAATTACTGTCCACTACTCATTGGTCGCTTTAGGTTCTGCTTTTGCCAGTTTTTTAATACTAAAACGCTCATGCATTTTTTCATAAAACCGCGCAAGATTCGCGCCATGGGCCTTGGGGTCTACTTTTAATGCTTTGCCAAAGTCCAAGCCAAGATATAGCACAATATCTGCAAAGCTCAGTTGATCCCCGACTAAATACTCATGACCTTCTAAGCTTGTTTCGAAATATGCTAAGGCTTTTACAGCGCGCGCAATGGACGGGGCTACAAATTCTGGTACTTGGTCAACACGTTGTGCCTTTAACGGATGACTGTGCTGAAATGCCAGCATCAAGTTGTACAGTATTTCAAACTCTGCGATGCGGCGCATAGAACAAACTTGGGCACGCTGTACCACATCGTTACCCATCACTGAGCGCTCACCATAAACGCGATCAAGATACTCACAAACCGCCTGCGAATCATTGAGCATCGTACCATCATCTAACGTTAAAACAGGTACCGTCTGCATCGGATTCATTTGAGTGAAAGCCTCTGACATCTGCTGGTTAGCAGCAAAATCAATGTCTATCACGTCGATGTCATCCATATCATCGACATCAATACCTTTTGATGCGAGCAAAATAAGGGCTTTACGAGGGTTGGGTGCAGTACGGGTTATATATAGTTTTTTCATGGCAAATTCCTTTTAAGTATTATTTCCGAAAAGAACGATAACGGTAAATTTTTATGATTTCCGTCGTATTATCAAAGCACAGAAGTTTATTGTTGCTCGCTTAGTGCAGTGACTATTGGTTTTTTTATCATAGCAAAACCTTGTCGCTGCTTGTGATATGAATAATAAAAAACCCCATAACAGTAAGTTATAGGGTTTTTATTTTTTAAGCAATTATAAAAACGCGCACTTTATTTGTTAGGCGCTGGCGTGGTGCGCAAATAAGGCTTAATTTCTGTATGACCTTTAGGATAATTGGCTGCAATGTCTTCATTTTTTACGCTTGGTGGAATGATGACATCATCGCCGTCTTTCCAGTCGACGGGAGTGGCGACGTTATATTTGTCCGACAATTGCATAGCGTCAATAACGCGAATAATCTCGTCGAAATTGCGACCACAGCTGGCTGGATACGTTAAGGTCAAACGTACTTTTTTGTTAGGATCAATAATAAAGACACTTCTAACCGTCGCTGTATTATCCGCATTGGGATGAATCATGTCATAAAGATTGGCCACGGTGCGCTCAGAGTCAGCAATGATTGGAAAGTTGACAGCAGTCCCTTGGGTCTCTTCAATGTCGCCAACCCAGCCTTTGTGATCTTCTAAGCCATCAACTGATAAAGCAATTGGTTTCACATTGCGCTTTTGAAACTCGCCTCCTAATGCCGCGGTACGACCAAGCTCAGTCGTACATACTGGCGTGTAGTCTGCAGGATGTGAAAAGAAAACCACCCAGCTATCTCCTGCCCAATCATAAAAATTGATGTCGCCGTCTGTCGTAGTGGCGTCAAAATTCGGTGCGCTATCACCTAAACGTAAATGTGCCATGCTTAATTCCTTAGCTATTGTTAGTGATGAGCGCTGGTCTCTAAAAGCCAATGTTTCAGAGTTAGCATATAAAGAAAATCACGCGCTCTATTATTATCATTGACGCGCGCCGCTATAAGAAAGGACTGGCTACACGTCAGGAAAAACTTACTTTATCTTAACAAACTGATTATCAATGTCTTGTGACGGATTGTAATGCGGTTATACCATTTGGGTTTAAAAAAATAACAGGTGATAGAGTTTCTATTTAAACCACCATTCCTGAATCCCACAAACAAAACTCGCCAAATTTACCGCGTTTGCTAGTGCCTCCAGCCGTACGTCCAATATCCGTCAATACCAACTCGCCTTCTTGCTCTACTAGATAGCCTGCGGCAAGGAGTTTGTCATTTAATTCTTGCGTCTTCAAGCCCAACTCTTTCGCCAGCTTCGCCGTAGTAAGTTTGGAGTAATTAGGCGTTGCCGCTTCTGTAGTGGCGATAGCCGTCGCTTGAACTGTAGCGCTTGCTGTTTTAGCATTAGAGTCAGTCCTGTTATCAGATTCGCTTACTTTTTCGAGGGACATTCTGACTTCATCACTGATACGAATAATACGCTGGGCTTCCTCATAAGTATCGGCATAAAGCTTAGCGTCTTCGTTACGGTAAATCAGTACGCCCATTTCATTATTATTGACTTGGCTAAATTCATAGAGATTCAGGCTGGTAATGATGCACTCATTTTCGTTAAGGTAGCATTTGGCATGCAAGTTTTTGCAAAAGCTGGTACGGATAAAAGTGAGGTTTTTTAGCCAATTAATCTCTTCGGGGTGCAAGTCATTTTTGCCATAGACAATGCGAATATCGATTTTAAGACGGTTACGATCCTCTAATAGCTCTTTGATGCGCTCATTGAGTTTTAAATAGGGGCTGATAATAATCAATCTGTCAGACGCGTTTTTAATCAACTCTTCTAAATGATAAGTCGTCCCACTGCTATTTAAAAACTTTGCCATTCTAATGCCCCCAACATCTATTATCAAAATTTTTGCGTAGTCACAAAAAAACCCATCCCTAGCGTACTAGAAATGGGCAACATTGCAAACTACTATTGTTGATTATTAGATTAAAATGCTATCGATAAGGATATGACTGACACAGATTAAGCTGGTTTATAACTGTCACGCAAGCTGACAATTTGATTAAACACAGGCTTGTCACTACTGTGCTCTTCGCTATCAGAGATAAAGTAGCCTTCACGCTCAAACTGGAAGCGCGTGCCAGCATCAGCATTGACCAATGATGGCTCAACCACAGCATTAAGTTTAGTCAATGAGTTAGGGTTCAATGCTTGATGGACGTCACTGACATTACTCGGATCTTCGACACTAAATAGTGGCTCGTATAGACGCACGGTGGCTGGAATCCCTTGGCTCGCCGATACCCAATGAATCACGCCTTTAACCTTGCGGCCTTCAGGATTTTGACCCAAGGTCGTCGGATCAATCGTCGCTTTTAGCTCCACGACGTTGCCACTATCATCGGTAATATGCTCGGTCACGGCCAATACATAAGTATTACGCAAACGAATTTCTGGCTTTTCAGGTGATAGACGCTTATAGCCTGCTGGCGGTTCAATCTCATAATCGCCTTGATCGATATAAAGGGTTTCGGTAAACGGAATCTCACGCTCGCCCATATCGATATTGGGATGGTTTGGCTGCGTCAACCATAAGGTTTGTGCCTCAGCGTCAAAGCGCGCATTGACGCTGTCCGCTTTTAGCATTTCCCACTGACTGACCGCATCGCTGAAGTTAGTAATGGTCACTTTCAATGGCTTAAGCACCGCCATACCGCGTGCTGTCGTATTGTCTAACGACTGACGAATACTAAATTCTAGCAAACGCATATCAGTCACACCATCCGCTTTAGAGACACCAACGCGATCACAGAAATCACGCAAGCCTTCAGGCGTATAGCCGCGACGACGCATACCAGCGACAGTTGGCATGCGCGGATCATCCCAGCCATCGACGATAGCTTCATCGACCAATTGCTTGAGCTTGCGCTTACTGGTCAACGTATGGTCAACATTGAGGCGTGAGAACTCATACTGATGCGGCGGTTGCTCGAAGCCGATTTTATTGACAATCCAATCATAAAACGGACGATGGTCTTCAAACTCAAGGGTACATAGCGAATGAGTAATGCCTTCTAAGGCATCTGACAACGGATGGGCAAAATCATACATAGGATAGATGCACCATTTATCACCGGTCTGATGATGTTCTTGATGCATCACACGGTAGATAATTGGGTCGCGCATATTCATATTGGCATCAGTCATGTCAATTTTGGCACGTAATACGGCAGTGCCGTCTGCATATTTACCGTTTTTCATGTCTTCAAACAATGCTAAATTTTCTGCGACGCTGGCATCACGCTGCGGTGATGGCTTGCCTGCTTCATTGAATGAGCCACGATTTTCTTTGATTTGCTCAGGCGTCTGTAGGTCAACGTATGCATCACCCTGCTCGATCAACTGCACCGCCCAAACATATAGCTGGTCGAAGTAGCTAGAAGCATGCAGCGCCTCGCCTGCCCAGTCAAAGCCCAACCACTGCACATCGTTTTTGATATTATCGATGTAATCTTGCTTTTCGGCCGTTGGGTTGGTGTCGTCATAGCGCAAATGACAGATACCACCAAACTCTTTAGCGACGCCAAAGTTTAGACAAATAGACTTTACGTGACCTAAATGCAAGTAGCCATTTGGCTCAGGCGGGAAACGGGTCACAATCTGCTGGTATTTTTGCGCATTGACATCGTCACGAATGATATTACGAATAAAGTCGTTTTTTTGTTCATCTTTTTGTGCATTGTTGCTTGAGTGCTCACTCATCGGGCATTGCTCCTAACGCAAATTGTCCATTCATGCAGCGTGCCATCACGCCTCATGAAAACTTAAACCAAACTATTAAAACCGGACTATTAAAACTAATTTACTAAAAATGGATGATCATAAACCCAATTGTTAAAATTGGCGCTGTTAAAATCAGCGTTCAAAAATCATTAAAAATGGAAAGTTGCGTTATTCTATCAGCTTTTGCAAACGCATTAACAGCCAGATACATGACACGGGATAAAAAAGCCGTTAGACTAGCCATAACTTTTAACCACCAACTTTTTATCCACCACTTAACAGCGTCATTTTAGGCGCTGCAATCAAAAAGGAATATCTTATGGTAGACATGCCACCAGTAGTAGAGCTTGAAACCAATATGGGTGCGATCGTTATCGAACTCAATGAAGAAAAAGCGCCAAAAACCGTAGAAAACTTTTTAAACTATGTAAAATCTGGTCATTATGATGGCACGATTTTTCATCGCATCATTGATGGCTTTATGATTCAAGGCGGCGGAATGGACGCTGAAATGAATGAAAAAGCAACCAATGCTCCCGTTGAAAACGAAGCAGACAATGGTCTAAAAAATGATGCTGGTACGATTGCGATGGCACGTACCCAAGATCCACATTCAGCAACCAGTCAATTTTTCGTTAACGTAAAAGACAACGACTTCCTAAACCACTCTGGCAAAAACATGCAGGGTTGGGGCTATACTGTATTTGGTAAAGTAACAAGCGGTATGGATGTGATCGAAAAAATGCGCGGCGTTCCTACTGGTCGTTTCGGCATGCATGCTGACGTACCAAAAGAGCCAGTCGTTATCAACTCAGCGACCATTATTACTCAGTAATAATTATTAAAGAATGGCTTCTCAGTAATAGTTATTAAGTAATGGTTATTAAGTGATAGTTAAGATATAAGCATTATTGATAGAAGCTTATGACAAGTCACGAGGATAAGGATAAATGCAAAGTTTTAACCATCTAATTACCACCCGCCCTCATGAGGTGCGGCAAGTATTGATTAGCGATTTGCATTTATCGCCTGAAGAGCCTGCCTTAGTGCAGGCTTTTTTGGCGCTACTAGATGATTGCCTTGCCTTGCCTGCGCTTAAGCGCCTATTCATCTTGGGCGATTGGTTTGAAGTTTGGCTAGGCGATGATGTGTATTTGTCCTTATCAGAAGAGGGGCGACAAAGTCATTGGCTTACCCCACTTATCATTAAGTTGAAAAAACTACGGGTAGCTGGCTGCGAGATTTTAGTCATGCATGGCAACCGTGATTTTCTATTGGGGCAGCCTTTTTGCAATTTATTCGGTGGCGAGCTTATTTTTGAGCCTTACCCTTTAGCGGTTGGGAAACAAAACTACCGCTTAGAGCATGGCGATGCCTTGTGTACTGATGATAAAAAATATCAGTTTTTTCGCAAAGTAATGCGCAATCCTATGACCCAATGGTATTTGCTGAACAAACCGCTAAAAAAACGTCTGGCTATCGCCGATAACATGCGTAAAAAAAGTCAAAAGAACAATGCCAACAAAGCCGCGCATATTATGGATGTTAATGACAAAGCTGTGGCAGCTGCAGTGAATAACAATGACGCGCTATTACATGGACATACTCATCGCCCTGCCATTCATCAAAGGGAGAATGATAAGATACGTTACGTCCTTGGTGATTGGCGCTTGCTCGATGAAGAAAAACGCCAACCCAAAGTCAGTGCGGTGATTGGCGCAATTGTGACAGAGGCCAGCGTAGAAAACGACCGTACAGATTTTGATTTGGTTGAGTTTAGCTATTTAGTGTAAGGTGCGCCTCATTAAGTACCTTTCATTTAAAAGAAAAAGGGTCTGTTGCATAAGTAACAGACCCTTTTTTATACCATTTCACATTCTGCGAATCGCTATTCTGCTAACCATTATACTAAGGCATAAGTTTAAAGAAATGCTGACGATAATGTTTCAGCTCACGGATAGAATCGCGAATATCATCCAATGCTAAATGACTGCCACCTTTTTCAAAGTTTCTGAGAATATCAGGACGCCAGCGGAAACACAGCTCTTTAATCGATGACACATCAAGGTTGCGATAGTGAAAAAAGCGCTCAAGCTCTGGCATTTGGCGCGCCATAAAGCGGCGATCTTGACAGATGGAGTTGCCACACATAGGTGACTTGCCGCTATCGACCCATTTATTGAGGAACTTAATCGTCTCAGCTTCAGCTTCTGCCAATGTCACGGTACTACGGCGCACACGATCCACCAACCCTGACTGCCCATGCTGCTTGGTATTCCAATCATCCATGCCGTTTAAAATACGGTCAGACACTTTGATAGCGAATACAGGTCCTTCAGCAAGGACATTGAGATCCTCATCCGTCACCACGGTAGCAATCTCGATAATCTCATCGTTGACGGTATCGAGTCCGGTCATTTCTAGGTCAATCCATACCAGCCCTTTTTTGCCTTGGTTTCTGATTTTAATCTTATTGGGATGGTCATCGGTACTCATATTTTGTCCTATGGTCAAAAAAGTTTGGAACAACTTTGGCGCAGTATTACTTACATAAATCATCGCCAGCTGGCAACGCGTAGATGGCATCGCTGTGCGCTTGATGGTTCATAACGTCCAAAAAAAACTTAAACATTACAAAACCACTGTCTGGCACAGGCGCTTTAGGCTGTATGTTAGCAAATTTTCACGCTACACTTAGCAATATTTTTTTAATAGGTCACACTCTCATGGCATTAATCCGGCAACGCAAGCTGACCAAACAACAGATTCGGCGCATCGACAAACAACAGCTGGTCAGTCAAGACAGCATCGATGAGAGCTTGATGGATGGCGTGGTCATGGCGCACTATGGTAAGCAATTAGAAGTACAAGTCACCAGCTTGCCAGCGGTCATCCCAGCGCAGCCAGAAGTTGCCCCTGATGATCCTGAGCCGTTTTGGCAAACGCTTGAATTGGGTGATATTTGGCGCTGTCATGTACGTACCAACTTGCCGATGCTGGCCGCTGGTGACCAAGTACGCTGGAGCGCCGATTCTAATACGGGCTTTGGACGTATCGAATCAGTCAAGCCGCGCACGTCTCTCGTCTCACGCCCTGATCGCTATCACAAGCTCAAGCCCGTTGCTGCCAATGTCGATATTCTCGCCATTGTGTTTGCGCCGCTGCCTGCTGCTGCACCAACCTTAATCGATCGCTATTTGGTCGTCTGTCATCATGCTGGTGTAAAGCCGCTACTCGTCCTTAATAAAGCCGATTTACTAGCAGCAGAAAACGGTGTCGATACCAGTGAGCTGTTGGCGCAGTATGCTGCCCTTGGTTATGAGAGCGTATTAACCTCAGTTGATTGCCCAGAAAACGTCGCAGATAGCGATGAGCAAGAAGGACTGGATGAGCTTAAGCGCTACATAGATAAAAAGCTGGTTATTTTTGCCGGACAATCGGGCGTTGGTAAAAGCAGTTTAATCAATGCGCTATTGCCAGACTCTGGGCAGATCGTCAATATCATCTCTGAGAACTCAAAGCTTGGTCAACATACCACCACCACCAGCCGTCTGTTACCCTTCAACCCTGATGATTTAACCCAAGGCGGTATCGTTGATACGCCGGGTATTCGCGAATATGGTATTTGGCATTTGACGCCGGATGATATCATCTCGGGCTTCGTTGAGCTTGCACCACTGTCAGGTGACTGCCAATTCCGTGATTGTCGCCACACTCACAACAGCAAAGGCTGCGCGTTATGGCAAGCGGTTGCTGACGGTGAAGTGCTGCAACGCCGTGTTGAAAATTTGGTGACGCTAAGAGAAGAAGCTGACACCAAACCTTATTAACCGTTGCCTTATTAACTGTTAAACATTAGGTTGAGCATCACACGTTTACTATAGATGACCTTATCGGTATAATAGCGCCTTGTTCAATATCGTTAGGCTGTCTTCTCAGCTTAACAGAACACTCATTTTTGGAGGTATGTTTTGGATCGTGCGCTAGAATTTGTGGGTAACCACCCGTTTTTATTTGGCATATTAGCCGTACTTGCCGTACTGTTCTTTGCCATCGAAAACAAACGTAGCGGTAAGAAAATATCACCCAATACCCTTGGGATGATGGTGAACTCGCAAAACGCGCAGCTTATCGATATTCGAGCCAAAAAGAAGTTTGAGACCGGTTATATCCAAGGCAGCCGCAACATACCTTTTACTGATCTCAAAGACCGCATCGAAGAGATTCGTGCGATTGAGCATCCAGTCATCATCATTTGCGATATGGGCGTGCAAGCAGGCGCAGCCATCCAAATGATTGGCAAAGACAGTGTTTACCGCTTAGAAGGCGGTGTTGGCGGTTGGCAAAGTGCTGGCATGCCATTGGTCGGTGTAAAAGATGCCAAATCTAAGAATAAAGGTAAGGCAAAACCGAGCTTGCATAAGTAGCTTGCGTAAACCTACTTAATTAAATAGCTTGCTCAGGCTACACGCTCGTTCTCACTGCTAGCAGCGCAAAGTTAGAAAAAAGACACTTCTTCATTGGGTGTCTTTTTTTGTGTGGCATTTATGCTACTGTCACACCTTTTGGGCTTAGCCAGCTTGAATTTATGCTACCCATCCCCACTTTATAATGAGCATAACCAATTACGTTTGTAATTTACTCGTTGGTGACGGATTATAATATTTTTTATAACATGAGTGTTTATAATAAAACTGTTGCCGCATAAACTGATAAATAAGGATTTACCATGACTGTATCTGTTAAAGTTTACACCACTCCTATCTGCCCTTACTGCTCAAACGCCAAACAACTGCTAAAATCTAAAGGCGTTGACTATGAAGAAATCGGTATGCATGACATGAGCAGCGATGAGCGCCGTGCTTTGATGCAAAAAACCAATAACTATCGCACCGTACCACAAATTTTCGTCGGTGAGACTTTCGTTGGTGGTTTTGATGAGCTCAATCAAATGAACCAACAAGGCAAACTTGACGAGCTATTAGCAGGTTAATCTGTTAACTTTGCTGACTGTCACTCTTTACCTGTGCTATCTTTGCGTTTGTAAAGATTTGATATTCGAAGATCAACAATGGTAAGAATAAAAAATTGGTAAAAAAATATCGAGATAATGTCTAAATAACTTCGAAATAATATCGAAACATAGTCTCGATTTATATTACAATTATTATTTGCCCACTCATTTGATTAACTTTTAGAGGAATTATCATGGCTGAAGAACAAGTACAACCACAATTGGCACTAGAACGCATTTATGTCAAAGACATGTCACTTGAAGTACCAGGCGCTGGCGTATTCACCAAAGAGTGGAACCCTGAGCTAGATATCAACTTATCAAGTAACGCTGAAAAACTTGACGACGATCATTATCAAGTGATTTTGACGGTAAGCGTCACGGCTAAAAACGCAGATGAAGCGGCGTTTATCGCTGAAGTGCATCAAGCCGGTATTTTCTTATTAAAAGACATTCCAGAAGATCAAATCGGTCAAATTTTAGGTGCATACTGCCCTAACGTGCTATTCCCATACGCTCGCGAAGTCATCAGCGACATCGTGACGCGTGGTAGCTTCCCGCAGTTATTGCTAGCACCCGTAAATTTTGATCAAGCTTACGCACAAAGCCAGCAACAAGCGCAAGTAGATGCTGAAGGTAACGCATAAGTTTTAAATCAGAAATGTACTGACTTTATAAGTCATATATTTTGATAAAAAAGCCGTTTACTCATGATGAGTGAGCGGCTTTTTTATGGATTGACAGCAAATAAAACTTCTTAATGGCTATGTATAATATAGTCGATATAATATTATGGTTAGCTATATTAATATCGTAGCAGCATTGTAGTGAGCGGACTACATTTAAAGGTATAAACTTTTAATAAGGTGAGTCAATTTTGATTAGAGATATTGAACAAAGACGCGTAGCATTAACAAAGCTTGTAAGTCGCTATAAGCAATATAAATTAGAAGGTCGACTAGACCTGACTTCAGAGGAAACGATTCGTACTTGGCTAAATGAAATGTTAGGCATATTTGGATGGGATGTTCAAGATACATCTCAAATATTGCAGGAAAAAACATTAACAAGAGCAGAAAGAGAAAGATTAAAAATAATTGACTCAACACATAGTCAGCCAGACTATACATTTAAAATAGGGAAAGAAAAAATAACCTTTTTAGATGCTAAAGATATTACAGTTGACTTAAAGACCGATAAGAATGCTGCTTTTCAAATCAAAGCATATGGTTGGTCAATATCAGCACCTTGTGCATTTATATCTAACTTCGAACAATTTGCAATTTATGATTGTGGCTACCAGCCAGAGAAAGGGCAAGTAGCAAATATTGGTAGATCTATTTTTAGCATGGATGAGTATATCGAAAATTTTGAATTATTAGATGATCACTTATACAAGCCTAATATCTACAATGGACAATTAGAAAAATTATATTCAGGAACTCAGGTTGATGGCCTTAGAAAAATCAGTATTGACTTTTCTTTTGCTAACTTATTATCAAGTTTTAGACTTGATTTAGCTAAGAATATACTTAAAAATAATAATGAAGCTATTTCAAATAACAATTCTTTATTGAGTTATATTGTTCAAGTTATAATAAATAGAATTTTATTTATTCGAGTATGTGAAGCAAGAAAGTTAGAAGAGAAGCAGTTGCTTGTATATTTCCAAAAACAAGGTTTTTGGGAAGAATTTAAAAAATCTTCTTATTTAGATTTTTATCGCCATTATGATGGTCCTCTATTTGAACGTGTAGATGTTATTAACAACCTTATTATTGACAACGAAGTTTTCAATGGGCTTTTATCTTACTTGTACTACCCATCTCCTTACAGATTTGATGTTATACCTACGAAACTGCTTAGTGATATTTACGAAATATTCCTTTCTAAAAAACTAATCTTAAATGAAGGAGTTATTTTAGATACATTCAAGACGGAATATGTAAAATCAAAAGGCGCTGTGACTACACCACAATTTATAGTAGATGATATAATCAAGAGAACTTTACTAAAGAAGAAGTTAATACGTTCAGGTATTGAAGGAGTTCTAAATATATCTGCATTAGATATTTGTTGTGGTAGCGGTGTTTTCCTAATCGGTCTTTATGATTACTTGGAAGGTATAATAATTGAAATCCAAGAAAATTCGCATAGCGAAAGTTATAGCTCTTTATTTACTCAAGCAGAAAGTGGATTAGTCTTAAACTTAAAAGGTAAGCAAGCTATATTAAATAATTGTATTTATGGAATAGATATAGATCCTGAAGCGGTAGAGGTTGCAAGAATGTCTCTTGCTTTAAAAGTGATTGATAACGAAGGATCTCACGAATACTCTAATAAAATCGGTCTTTTTGGTGAGCAAATACTAAATGGAGTAGGTCTTAATATAGTATGCGGCAACTCCCTTGTCAATGAACTAGTTTATAAAGAATATCCTGAAATATTAAATGATGACAAACAGTTATTCAAAACCAACGCTTTCGACTGGAATAACGAAGTTCAGTTTATGAAAGTATTCGAAAATAAAAAAGGCTTTGATTTCATCGTTGGTAACCCTCCCTATGTTGAAGTTAAGCACTTTAATCAAGAAATGCCTTACATGCACTCATTCATTAAAGACAAATACACTACTGCAGATAACGGAAAAATAGACCTTGCAGTTCCTTTTATTGAGAAAGGGTTATCCGTTTTGAATGATAATGGGCGTTTAGGATTTATAGTACAGAAACGTCAATTTAAGACTAATTATGGTAGTAAAATACGTAATTTTATTGTAGACAATCATTATCTATCTTCTTTTATAGATTTCAGTAGTACATCCATCTTTAAAGATCGACTGACTTATGTTGCTACCTTAATCTTAGATAGATCAGGATACGAAAAATTTTACTACCACTTAATAAAAGAGAATAGTAAGTCAATCCCAACATACCTGAACAACTTGCCTGTACCAGAAGTAAGCTCTGTTGAATATGAAGTGATCCCTACTTATGATCTCAAAGATACTGAATGGGCATTTGACTGCTTTGATATTAGAAATAAACTTCTATTAAATGGAAAGTTTAGTGACTATGTAACAATTAAAGGTGGTCCTCAGGCCCTTAAAAACGCTGCATATCATATCAAAGTAAAAGATTTTAGAGATGATATAATCATTGGTAGTAGCCAGTGGGTAGATGACATAGAAATTGAAGTTGATGCATGCCGACCATTATTCTGTAATGAAAATTTTTATGCTTTCAGGCCAACTAGTACAAATACTTATGTAATATTTCCTTATGATATTAAGCATGGTAAAAAAAGAGATATCCCTTATGATGAGTTTTGCAAAAGGTTTCCTTTAGCAGGAGCATATCTTGAAGGTCAAAAAGCAAGATTAGAAGGACCAAAAGGTAAAGCTGGAGGTGTAGAGACTATGCCTATGAAGCACCCTGAAAAGTACAGCGCAAACTTTTGGCACCTATATACTCGACCCAATAACTTAACGAACGTTTCTTCAAAAGTATTTATTCCTATGACAGCTCTAGATACATTTGCTACTGTAAGTAACTCTGAAAGAATATATGCAGATAATGCAAATATATGGTTTATTGAGTTACCTGACTCTAGTAAAGAGAAGCTGTATGCGGTTGCAGCAATTATAAACTCTATTATATTTTCTGTTTTGGCTCGATCAATTGCAAATCCTCAGGATGGTGGATACTTTAAATTTAACAAACAATTTCTGGAACCTATTCCTTTTCCTGTAGAAAATTTCAATAACTCTCCCGAGCTAATATTAAAACTTGCAGACATTTCAAAAAACATTGAAGAAAGACAATACCAGTATGAAAAAAACCCTAACAATAGAACTATATTAAACTCTATTCTCAAACAATTATGGAATCAACTGGATAGCTTAGTCTATAGCTTGTATGACTTAAGCGATGACCAGATTAGATTCTTTAATAAAAGAGGACGCAATATCAATAGAGTAGAATCTTTAAAACAACGGAAGTAGAATGAAAAAATTATTTGAGCATATAGTACTAGAGTATTCAGATGACAACCTTTTTCTAGACCAGTTATTTACAACACTGTATTTTTATTCACGCAATATATACGAGGTCAATAATAATCTAATTAAAAGTTATCTATTACCTAAAAGTAATGAATTAGTATCGGAACTACTATCTCAAATGGATTCTGAATTATCCACTAAAAAACTAATAGAGCTTTTCGAAATAGCTATTCCTAAAAATGAGCAGCAGACTAATGGCGCTATATATACCCCTAGCTTTATAAAAAAATATATAATTGACAATACCTTCAACAGATTTTCTGAAAAATTGCATTCTATCTTAATAGCTGACATCTCTTGTGGTTGTGGAGCTTTTTTGTATTCCGCAGCTAAGAAACTGAAGCTTAAGACAGGTAAGCAATATAAAGAAATATTTTCTCAGCTCTATGGTCTTGATATAAGTGAAAATAGTGTGCAAAGGGCTAAAATATTATTATCTATTTTAGCTATTACAGAAGGTGAAGATCAGAATAGTTACGAATTTAATATTTTCCAAGGAAACTCTCTAGATTATAACTGGTTTAAAGTTGAAAAAATATATGAGAATAATGGATTTGATTTAGTCATAGGCAACCCTCCATATGTAAGAGCTAAAAACCTTGATCCAAAATCTAAAGAGCTTATTAAGAGCCTGAAAGTTGGTTCATCAGGTAATATAGACTTATATATTCCTTTTTTTGAGATAGGCATTAACATACTTAATGAAAATGGAATTCTTGGCTATATTACAGTAAATTCTTTTTTTAAAAGTGTAAATGCAAGAGGTTTAAGAAATTATTTGTCTGAAAAAAGATATTCTCTAGATATAATCAATTTCGGGGACGAACAGATTTTCGCAAACAGACTAACTTATACTTGTTTATTTTTTGTTGATAAAGCTATTGTAGGCAATGTTTCTTACGCTAGAGCGACAAGTAATGACATTAAAAACAAGGAATATATATATTTTTCTATTTTACAATATGATGATCTTAACCATCACAGAGGTTGGCTATTAAGCAACTCTGTAACTGTCTCGAATATTAATAAAATTGAGAACACTGGATCAACTCTTGACGAGTTATATACTATAAAGAATGGTATCGCTACACTAAGCAATGATATTTTCATTTTCAAACCTATAAGAGAGGATGATGATTATTATTACTTCTTTAAAGATAAAGTTGAAAGACAGGTAGAAAAGCTAATATGTAAAGATATCATCAAACCCAATATACTTAAATCTGAGAACGATATAGATCCAGCAATGGAGAAGATCATATTTCCTTATTTAAAAGCTAAAGGGATTTTACAGCTATTAGAAGAAGATTTTTTTAATAAAGAATATCCTTTTGCTTTTAGGTATCTTTCAGATTACAAAATTCAACTTAATGAACGTGACAAAGGAAATGGAAACTACAAAGAGTGGTTTGCATTTGGAAGGACACAAGCTCTTGCTGATAGTGGGCTTAAATTACTATTTCCATATATGGCAAAAAGGCCTCACTTCGTCTTCACCGATAATGTGGAAATGCTAATCTATTGTGGTTATGCTATTTTTTCTAAATCAAAGAGAGAGCTATTAATTCTAAAAAAGATTTTAGAGTCAGATGTTTTTGACTATTATATAAGAAATACCAGTAAGCCATATTCTTCAAATTATTATTCTTATGCTAAGAATTATGTAAAGCATTTTGGAGTATGCGAGTTATCTTTCTCAGAAGAAGATGAACTATTAAGTTTAGACTGTACTGAAAAAATTAATGCGTTTATATTGAATAAGTATCAAATAACAATGTGACAGCTGCTTAATTTGTCCCTTCACTTCCAAAATATAAAAGACCCTGTCGATGAACAGGGTCTTCACTTGCTGCATCTAGCATCTACAATCGATAGCTAGCCTTTTAGAGCAGATAAGATTTGTTGCTTAACCTCATCGATGCCTTGGGTACCATCAAACTTGTCATAGTTAGGCGCTGCATTACCAACATCGCCGCCTTCTTTGGCTTTGTCTTGATAAAAACCAACGAGCGCTGATGTTTGCTCATGATAAGTAGACAGACGGTCGCGAATGGTAGACTCTTTATCGTCTTCACGCTGGATAAGCGCTTCGCCAGTCACATCATCAAGGCCTTCTTGCTTCGGTGGATTATGATCGACATGATATACACGGCCTGAGCCTGGATGCTGGCGACGACCAGATAGGCGATTGACGATTTCATCATCAGGCACACTGATTTCAATCACATGATCAATCGCAACGTCTGCATCAGCAAGTGCTTGGGCTTGAGGAATCGTACGTGGAAAACCATCCAAGATACAACCATTCGCGCAATCAGGCTTAGCGATACGTTCTTTCACTAGGTTGATGATAAGATCGTCAGAAACCAAACCACCAGCATTCATAATGTCTTTGGCTTGTTTGCCAAGCTCGCTACCTTCTTTGATTGCTGCACGCAGCATATCACCCGTTGAGATCTGCGGAATATCATATTCTTTAGAGATAAACTGGGCTTGGGTACCTTTACCGGCGCCTGGTGGACCTAGCAAAATAATACGCATCATTACACGACTCTCCTTAATAAATGGGATTTTGGGACAAATAAAAATCAGGGATTGGTTGATTGCAAAGCTACCTTACCTTGTGGCTTTGCTAAGCTCAAGTATTTTCATTATTTGCAGTGATAAGTTGCCATGACTTATCTGTTCATATAATGCTATTGCGCGTGACTCCGACGGGCAACAGCATTGGTATTAAAAACTGATGATGTGAGGGAATTATATCAAGGAACCTGTTGATTGATATCAACGTTGACCTGATTTTGCTCAGCGCTAATCACCACAGGATTACCCGATAAATCACCTGACTCTGCACTGGCATTGCCGCTATGGCTAATGCGGGCAATGACGGCCAACTGTATTTTGTCCGCACGGGCAGATTTTAGCGTTCGTGTCGGCATCATGGCATCAAGATCGCTTAGACTGATATTGACCTCACCTTGCTTAATCACGCTAATTGGCAAACGCTTAGCAGCAAACGGCGGACCACCTTTGACATCGCGTATCGCTACAAACAAAACATCATCGCCTTTGACCAGCGGTAACAAACTGGCGTTGATCGTTATTGTGACGTCGATACCTTCAGAGGCTTGTTGTTGCTGAGTCGTCACATTAGCACTCAACTCGTCCAAACTGGCCAGCGCTTGTGTATGATCCCCAGGCTTGGCCGCAATACTAGCGCGCAAACGCTTAATCCAGCCTTGTGCTTGATCAAAGTTACTACTGCGCGCCTCACCCATTGCCATGAGCATTTGCGCACCCTCATGCTGTGGATTTTTGGCTAAAACCGCCTCCAAAACACGACGACTATTATCATCCAACTGCCCTTTATTGGCAAAAAAGCTAATCTGTGCGTACGTCGTCGCAATCTCTTCGTTATCTGGCGACAATCGATAGGCACGCGACAATGCTTCTAGTGCCGAGTCCGTCGCCTCTAATGATAAGAATAACTCTGATAAGCGCATCCAGCGATTGTAGTCATCAGCGTGGCGATAGACATTGGTTTGCATAGCACTAATCAGCTGCTGCCCATCTTCAATGGCCCATGCTGGCGGCTGGTCAATCTTACCTGTGAGTAAATCATCAGCAACTTGACCGACTTTATCCTCGGCAGCCCACAATTCAAAAACAGGCGTGCGATCACCAATCATCAGATATGCCATGACAGCCAAGACCGGCACCCAAACTATAATAATCAATCGGCTTTTGATACCCGGTACGACCATCGGTGCTACAACGCGCTGTGCATCTAAAAGTTGACGTTCAAGCTCAAGCTTTTGGGTTTGATAATGGCTATCATCAATCGTGCCAGCATCCTTATCCGATTTTAGCTCTGCTAGGCGCGCCCGAAAGACAGCGATGTTGATATCGAGTAGCTGATTGTCCACGGGTTTATCTGGTGCGCGTGAGGCTCTTAACCACGGCATGATGGCGATAACACCAAGGATCAAAGCGATAAATAAGCTTAGAGCAATGAATAAGCCAACGGTAGAAAATAGGGTCATTTTTTGTCCTCGAGGCTGGTGATGTCATGATCCGTTCTATTGACGCTATTATTGCTATCGGCGCGTGATAACAGGCGATCAAGTTCAGCTTGTTCTGCTGCCGTCAACGCAGCCGCGCTACTGTCCATCGTCACTCCACTTTGACCACTGGCAATACGCTGATGGCGCTTACTCTGCCAAAACCAACCAACAATTAAAAACACCAGTAATAAAGGCGGGAAAAACCATAGTATCCACGTCGAAGGACGGACAGGTGGCTTATAGCTAATAAAGTCACCATAGCGCTCCTGCATATAACTGCGAATTTCGGTATCACTACGACCATCTTTGACCATATCGTAGGTTTTTTGCTTTAGATCTTGGGCAATTGGCGCATCAGAACCTGCAAGGTTTTGATTTTGGCATTTGGGACAGCGCAGCTCTTCGATGAGACCACGATACTGGGCTTCTTGTTGTATAGAGTCAAAGTCGTAAACGTCAATGGCGGCATAAGCGGTCATACTTATGCCCATAGCAAGACTTATACTTAACAAACAGGCAGATATAAAGCTGGCGAATGTCGTGCTCAGAGCCTTCATGTGCTTTATAAGCATAGTCATTATAGACATCGTCATCATTTGCACGCCTCCTTGACCTGAGTAGCGTCAGGACTGACATTACGCTTATTGGCTTCGTTGAGTACCATGAGACAAGGCGTGATACGACTTTGCCAATTGCTCTCATTAATCTCACCGATGATATGCTGACGAATCACCCCTTCACCATCGACGATGAAAGTCTCAGGCGCACCCGTCAAACCTAAGTCTAAAGCAAACTGTCCGGACAAATCCTGAATAGACATCGAGAAAGGATCACCACCACGGTTGAGGTAGCTGAGGGCATCACCAATTTCATCTTTATAGTTGACGCCAACCAAATTGACACCGCGCTCTTCTAACTGCATTAAAAAAGGATGCTCGATAATACAAGTGGGACACCAAGAGCCCCAAATATTCAGCAAAAACGGTTGATCAGGCAGATTGTCATTGGTCATAATACGGCTAGTATCGGATAACAATGGCAGCTCAAAAGCAGGTACCGGACGCTCAAGCGCGGTATTGGTCACGATCTCAGTCGGCTGACCTAAGCGCATGTAGAGCATAACTACGAAGCCTGCAAAGACGATGAGCGGAATGACAAACCATATCTTTAGCTGCTTTTTATTTATGGTCTTGTTGCCGTTTTGATTAGAGGTATTATTTGACCTAGTCATACTATTTGTCCCCCATCTTTGCTGCTGGTACTTCTACATCTGCTACTGTTGCAAAACCTGCAGCATTAATCACATTTTGGCTGACAGTCTTAGGCTTTTTAATTCGATAGCGCCTATCTAACATACTTAGCAGCCCACCTAGAGCCATAATAATAGCACCAAGCCATATCCAACGAATCAACGGCTTCACATAGATGCGTACCGCCCATTGGTTGCTGTCTTTAGCAATCGGTTCGCCAAGTGCCACATAAACATCACGCATGAGGCTGGCATCAATCGCCGCTTCAGTCATCGGCATCATGCTAATGATATAGTTACGCTTTTCAGGGTACAAGGTAGTCACATCTTGACCATCTTTGCTTACTAATACCTCAGCTTGTGTCGCATCAAAGTTACTGCCTTTGACTTCTCTAAAGCCTTTTACGGTAAAGTCATAGCCTTGCACGTGGACGCTATCGTTTGGTCCCAGCGCCACATCTCGCTCGATACTCAGACTGCTAGTAAAAGCAATACCGATAACCGCTATTAAGACGCCAATGTGTGCCGTTTGCTGGCCCCAGTAGCTCAAACGTAATTGACTTAAGCCTTTTAAAAGGCTCGGTGCATTTTTGGTTTTGTCTTTGAAGTCGACCACCATCCAGAACAATACCCAAAAGCTAACCGCCAAAGTAACGCCAATATTGAGCATAGAAGAGGGATCGACAAAGTAGGTAATAATGGCAGCAAGCACCAGACTACTAACCGCAATGACCATACCAACGCCTAGTAGTGGACGCTTGTCTTTTTTCCAGCGGATATTGGAGCCCATACCCATTGCAATCAACAACAACCACGTTAAAGGCACAAACAGCGCATTGAAGTAAGGAGGACCAACGGACACTTGACCTAAATTAAAGGAATCAGCAATGATAGGATATAGCGTGCCAAGCAGCACCACCAAGGTCGAAATCAAAATAATGACGTTATTGATGACTAAGAATGACTCACGCGAGATGAGCTGGTACTGACTCTCAACCGTCAAGCTCCAGCCGCGGATAGCAAACATCAATAAACCACCGCCAACGATCACACCCAGAATAACTAAAATAACCAGACCACGCGTTGGATCGGCTGCGAACGAATGTACCGACGTAATGACCCCAGAGCGAACTAAGAAAGTACCAAGCAGACTGAGGGCAAAGGCAAAAATTGCCAGCATAATCGTCCAAGCCTTAAAGACACCGCGCTTTTCTGTTACTGCTAGCGAATGTAATAAAGCAAGGCCCGCAAGCCATGGCATCAGTGAGGCATTCTCTACCGGATCCCAAAACCACCAACCACCCCAGCCAAGCTCATAATAAGCCCACCACGAGCCCAGCGCGATACCAATGGTTAAGAAACCCCAAGCAGCCAGTGCCCATGGACGCGACCAACGTGTCCAAACGGCATCCAAGCGCCCTTCCCACAGTGCAGCCATACAAAAAGCAAATGGCACCACCATACCCACATAACCCATATACAGCATAGGCGGGTGAATAATCAGACCGAAATCTTGTAGAACCGGGTTTAAATCGGCACCATCAACAGGCAGGTTCGGCAAGGTACGATCAAACGGCGATGAGGTGAAAATCAGCATCGCCAGCATCATCATCTGTACGCCAGCCAAAATTACCAGTACGCGCGCGCGCATTGACAATGGCAGACCACGGCTAAAGTAAGAGACCAAGGCACACCAAGTGGCCATGATGGTCATCCAAAGCAACAATGACCCTTCATGCCCGCCCCATGTCGCTGATAGCTTATAGTACCAAGGCAATAAAGTATTAGAGTGCTGGCTGACGTAGACTAGGCTAAAATCATTATAATAAAAGCCTGCCATCAAAGCGCCAAACGAGATAATCATTGCGGCAAACTGTGCCCACGCCAAACTTGGCGCCAAACGCTGCCAAGCAACGTGATCACGCATAACGCCAATGGTTGGTAATACTACTTGCAAAATCGCCAACATAAAAGCGATCAGCAAGGCAAAATAACCCAATTCTGTGATTAACATACGGTCTAACCTTGTTTACCTTGAATACAATTAAAGGTTCACCGATGGCATGGTTAGCCACTGGCAAACACTAAATAATCCTTTATTTGGTCATGGTTTACGGTTGAAAACTGAGGTTTTAGTGGCTATAGAAGCCCATAAAACCCGCTACTATTATCGTGATGTATTAATACGAATTATTAATACAAAGAAGCTGGCTTAAACTAGGGTGTGTCATCATTTAGATTGTGAGGCTTAAAATGAGGAAAATTGCAGCCAAACAAGGAAGAAATTGCCGTAAATATGAACATATTGACAAGATTTCTGACGATGTTTGGCAAAATTTAGCCATTTTAAGACCACTAAATCTATCAATGTGCTAATTGATGACACGCCCTAGGGCATGTCGAGCACTCAACCATAGCACTGGCAATAGCAGTGACTACATTATGAATGCTCTGTGAATCTTCAACACGCTCTAATATTGTTAACTATATTATTTTAGAAAGCTTTTAAAAGTTTTGACTCATTGCTCTACTACTGCATCGCTGGGAAAAACACCAATACCAAATGCAGCCAACCTGCCAAAAATCCAGTCAATCCGCCCAATACGATAAGTGTCATCTCATCTTCACGAAACGCCGGACGTAATAAATTCTGAAACTCATCTGGCGATAGCGCACGAATACGATCCCGAAACAGCCCAAATATCTTACTAGCTCGGCTTTCATTCAGCTCAGGATCTCGCAGTGGCACCATAGTAGCAACGATAGATTTGTCAATGATAGTGTTTTTTAACTGTCCATACTCACGGCGACCAAGCCCTACGCGCAAGGTTGTGCTAATGACAGGAGATTCTAGCACTTCATATAGGTGCGACTTCATAAGTTCACGCGTTTGCACAGCACGATCCCCATACATCATCTCATTCATGATGTTCTCAAGCGTGACCAGATCCTTTACCACAATCTCAGCAAAAACTTCAGAGACTTCCTCTTGCCGTTTCATGAAACCACCCTGAAAACGATACTGACCAATATGCGGCAGCTGTGGCCTAATAAACGGGAAGCGACTTTGCAGCGCAAAAAACTTCACATAAGGGATAAAGTGTGGCTGCACTGGATTAAACACCATCCAAATGGCAATCCAGTTGGTGAGAAATCCCCAAATAGCGGCAAAGAAAGGCACTGTCCAATGCTGCGGCACCACCAAAAATATAAACATTTGGATAATACCGAAAACCAGTCCAATCAACGCACTGATATGCCAAATAAAGTTAATCTCTTTTTGGCCTACCTTCAAAAACATATCGACCATTAAGCGTCGATCATTTTCCATCGTATTAACGATCATTTTACGCATATCGACCAAGTCTTCGACATGATAAGTCAAATCCGTCACGAGCGACTGCATGATACTGGGCAGCTCTTTGTGCGCTTGGGCATAGACACGACGCTTTAATGCATAAGGCAAATTACCCCATAGTGCTGGCGAGTGATCCAGCATAATCTCATCAATCAGTGGCTCAAGGTTTTTATCCACCGTATCAGTGATGAATACTGCCATCTGCTCAGGTTCCATCGCCTTAAAAAACTCATTAAGCGACCCCAATTTGGAGAGCGTCTGATCTACAATCACCCCAGATATCTTGCCCGCTTTTCGCGGAACGATACCTTGCCAACCGATACCCGGTAGACCAAAAAATGGAAAGTTCGGAATACGAATACCCCAAAACTTGACCGGATAAAACAGCATTTTGAGCGCCATCCACACATGTATCCAAGTGACGAATGCCGTCACTGGTGGAATGGTCAACATGGCAAAAAACTCTGGGTGCTCAGCTATCGTCTGCCACAATGAAGTTGCGTCCATGACTTTCTGTGTCCCTGACGTGATGGTTGTCGTTGCTAACGAAATACGCTTAGCAAGTTGAGAACGCTTAAAAAGACGTTCCGCCCAAATAACTACTATAAAATAAATCGCCTGATTTTAGCATACTTGCCGTTTATTAGCACACGTAGACCAGAAGCAAGTTGTGACTAAAGGTGACATATTTTATGTGATTCTGATGGTAGAAAAAATATTAATATGGTCTATCGCTTGTGTGGCGTATTATGACAACAAAATAAATGGCTGAGTACTGCGCCCTCGCGTTTGTTCTGTTATAATTTGTGCTTAATTTGCAGCGAAACCTAGCATACCATCCCTTGCAATCCCATGCTTACTCATAATACTGTATGTGATTGAAATCCTTTATCTTATCTTTTATATTCATCGCGTTTTGGCTTACTTCCCTGCCCTTTTATTCCATTTCCAATGCTTCTCTGACCGCCTGAGTACTGATTTTCTATGAATAAACCGCTAGCTTCCGACGCCGAACAGGTCAACCGTATTTTTGCGCACCGAATTATTATCTTTGGGCTGTTAATATTTTTGGGTCTGAGTGGTTTGCTAATACGCTATGGTTATTTGCAAGTTTATGCTCATGATAAATACACCACACAGGCAGACAATAATCGCATTAAGCTAATATCTGCGCCGCCAAGCCGTGGTTATATTTACGATCGTAATGGCGTGATTTTGGCAGACAATCAGCCCGTATTTACTGCCATGCTAAGCCCTGATGAAGTGGAAAACCCAGAACGCACTTTAAATTTGCTCGCGCCTATTTTTGAGCTTACTGATAAAGATATCACGGATATTTTGGCACGTCTGAGCAAAAGCAAAAACGATCCGGTAACCGTAAAAATCGACTTAACCGAGGCGCAACTGGCACAATTTAGCGAGCGCAAACCTTTCTTTCGTGGCGTAACCATCCAGAGTAAGCTCACACGCTCATATCCTTATGACGAGCTGTTTGCCCATGTCATCGGTTATGTTGGTCGTATCAATGATAAAGAAACCAAGCGCATTGACAAAGATCGCTATGCGGGTACAGATCTGATTGGCAAAATCGGCATCGAAGATTTTTATGAAGATATCTTACTTGGGCAACCGGGCTACCAATCGGTAGAAACAGACGCCCACGGCAACATCATCCGCCAACTAGACACCAAGCCACCGATTGCAGGGAATGACATTACCTTGAGCTTGGACTATGGTTTACAAACCATCGCCCAGCAGCAGCTCGATGGTCGTCGTGGTGCTATTGTGGCGATAGATCCCCAAAACGGTGACGTATTAGCCTTTGTCAGTAATCCAAGCTACGATCCCAACCCTTTTATATCTGGCATCTCGTTTAAAGACTATGGCTCGCTACGAGAAGACCTAGACCAGCCGCTCTACAACCGAGCGCTACAAGGCACCTACCCGCCCGGCTCTACCATTAAACCCTTTGAAGGCCTAGGCGGAATTCATTACGGTTTACGCAATTGGGACACCACCATCTATGATCCCGGTTATTTTAGCCTGCCTGGAGACTCACACCGTTTTCGCGATTGGAAACGCGGTGGTCACGGCACGGTCGATCTCAAAAAATCCATCGTGATGTCGGTTGATACCTACTATTATAAACTGGCCTACGAGATGGGCATTCAGCGTCTGCATGATTGGATGGTACGCTTTGGCTTTGGCGAAGAGACAGGCATTGACTTGCCCAATGAAAAGTCAGGCATTATGCCTTCGCCTAAGTGGAAAAAAGACACTTACGATAAAGGCTGGTTACCTGGTGAAACCATCTCAGTCAGTATCGGTCAAGGGTATTTCTTGGCAACGCCGCTACAGATCGCTAATGCGACAGCGATGACTGCGAACAAAGGCTATCACATCACCCCGCATCTATTAAAAAGCAGCGATGGTGCAGCAGCGGTCAATGTCATCACCAAACCCGATGGCAAAATTGACTATAATGGCAAACCCTCTGATTGGCTGCGTATGCACGATGCGATGGAAAGTGTGGTTAAAGATGGCACGGGACGCGGTATCTATACCCCGCGCTATCGTATCGCGGGCAAGACTGGTACAGCACAGGTAAAATCCATCGCTCAAGGCAAACGTTATGATAAGTCTGCGATAGACAAACGCCACTGGGATCATGCGTGGTTCAATGGTTTTGCGCCAGTAGAAGACCCACAAATTGCCCTTGCCGTGTTGGTCGAAAACGGTGGCGGCGGTAGTGCCGTAGCAGCACCTATTGGTCGCGCGCTGTTTGACTATTGGGTATTACAACGCAAAAACGATCCTATCCTGCCACCCTCTGCTGATGAGCTAAAAGTCATCAAACGACAAAAAGCCTTTGAAAAAATCATGCGTGACACCCTGCGTGATAAAGAGGAGGCACTAGCAGAGCAGGCAGCCGCACAAGCAGAAACCACGACAGCGACCGAATAAAAACCAATACAGAAAAAGAATAGTGGCCATGAAAAAAACAGCAGCATCGCGTAATACCAAACAGAAAACATCTCATCAGGAAAAATCATCGACGGCCGGTCAGGTACGTATTATCGGTGGGCAATTTAAACGTCGCAGCGTCAGTTTCATTGATGCTGAGGGTCTGCGCCCAACACCAGATCGCCTGCGGGAGACGCTATTCAATTGGCTACTTGCCGACATCCATGGTGCATACGTGCTTGATAGCTGTGCTGGTAGCGGCGTCTTAGGCTTTGAAGCGCTGTCTCGTGGCGCAGCACACTGCACTTTTATTGAGATGAATCGTGGGCAAAGTCAAATGCTAGGCCAAAGTGCTGAGCAGTTGCAGCTCAACGCTGACACCTATCAAATTATCAATGGCACAGCAGAGCAAGTATTGATGCAAAGTCATATCGTCCCGCGCCCTTTCGATATCGTATTTATCGATCCGCCTTATGCTGAGGATTTATGGCAGCCTATTCTAGCGACACTTATTACCCAAGCATTAATCAACACCGAGACGCTTATTTATTTAGAAGCGGATAGAGACTTAGCGACACAATTGGAGCAGTTAGAAGAGACTATTAATAATAGTATGGTGACTCAACCATCTGTTATTCAGCAACCAATTAACTTTGAATGCTTGAAACAAACCAAAGTTGGACAAGTTGTTGCTGGACTTTTTCGCCTATCATCGTCATAATTGTCGGGTTAATGAAAGCCGTTAATAAATTTTAAAAATGTTTAAAACCGCTAAAAAACTGGCCAACGCTGCAGTTTAATGTATATAAGGCGAAAATAAACCCCAATGCAGCTTGCAAGCGTAGGCGCTACTGCTTATAATGTGCAGTCTGTTTTTTGAGAGCCCCGTTTTCCCAGCTAAACTCTCAACGAATTCTAATTTTAAGGTTTTATCATGAAAACACTTAGTGCAAAACCAGCTGAAGTGACCCATGACTGGTATGTCGTAGATGCTGACGGCAAAACCCTTGGTCGCTTAGCCACTCAAATCGCTACTCGCTTACGTGGCAAGCATAAGCCATCTTTTACGCCGCACGTTGACACTGGTGACTTTATTGTTGTCATCAACGCTGACAAAATCACGGTAACGGGTAAAAAAGCGCAAGATAAAAAGTACTATCGTCACAGTGGCTACCCAGGTGGTATCAAAGAAACCAACTTCAGTAAATTGCTTGCACATAAGCCTGAAGATGTTCTACACAAAGCGGTTAAGGGTATGCTTCCAAAAGGTCCTCTTGGCTATGCGATGATCAAGAAGCTGAAACTTTATGCGGGTACTGAACATCCACATGAAGCACAGCAACCTAAAGCACTAGACATCTAAGGATATACTTATGGAACGCAATTACGGAACTGGTCGCCGCAAAACTTCTACCGCTCGTGTCTTTTTAGCGAAAGGTACTGGTAGCATTGTTGTTAACGGCAAACCACTTGATGAGTATTTCAGTCGCGAAACGTCGCGCATGGTTGTTCGTCAGCCTTTAGAATTACTTGACACCCCTACTGCTTATGACCTTTACATCACTGTAAAAGGCGGCGGTATTAGTGGTCAAGCTGGCGCAATCCGTCACGGCATCACGCGTGCATTGATTGAGCTTGACGAAGCCAACAAACCTGCTCTAAAAGCAGCTGGTTTTGTGACTCGTGATTCACGTCAAGTTGAACGTAAGAAATTGGGTCTACGTAAAGCACGTAAACGTCCACAATTCTCGAAACGTTAATCAAAGCTACTTCTTTGCTTTTTGTGGTTATCGCCTTTTTCTCAGAGTCGATTTAACACTATTAAGCAAAAGAATAGATTTGCAAAACCTCATAAGCTGGTCACAGTTTATGAGGTTTTTTTATGGCTGCTCATTAAGTGTCGAAAACCAGCTTGCAAACCAGTAGCGACTACCCCATCATAATAATAACTTTTTGTCATTAGCTCCGACGTTATAAACAGTGCTACAAAAGGACATTATGAAAGCGCCCGAACAATACGACCCCAGCAAACCGCCAGCAAAAAACAGCATACCACCACTGAGTATGCAGCGGTCGGATAAGTCGCCCGCCATTCCTGTCGGCACGCCAACGATTACCCAAACTCATAAACGTACGGCACAAGCAGACAAAAAGCCCTTTCAATGGCAGTTCTTATCGCCTAAATATTGGGCAATTTGGCTATTGTTCTTGATGATGTTGCCCATGATTTATCTACCGCTACGCTGGCAGTTTTGGCTAGGGCGTAAAGTGGGTATCTTGTTTTACAAAGTTGTAGGCTCGCGGCGACGTGATACGCTCATTAATTTAAAACTGGCCTTTCCAGAAAAGCCGGAAGTTGAACGTGAGCTGATGGCAAAGCAGGTCTTTGTCAATCAAGGTATTGGTATATTTGAAACCTTGTGTGCTTGGTTCCGCCCGAATGTCTTTACTCGTACGGTTTCTATTTCAGGACTACAGCATTTAGTTAATGCCCAAAATGAAAATCGTCCGGTCATTTTGCTAGGTGCACATTATACAATGCTTGATTTGGGTGGATTGTTTTGCGCGCAATTTTTTGCCTTAGACTGTATGTATCGTACACAGAATAACCCGCTACTTGATTGGTTCATTTATAACGGTCGCACCAATATCTTCGGTAAGCAAATCTCCAGTCGTGATATGCGTAGCTTGGTGAGTTCAATTAAAGCTGGGCATGTCATTTGGTATTCTCCTGACCAAGACTATGGTCTTAAGCAAGGTGTCATGGCACCGTTCTTTGGTGTGCCTGCAGCCACTATCACTGCCTCAAGACGCATGGCAAAATTGGGCAGCAAGGCGCACCCGCCTGCTGTCATGGCACTGCATACCTATCGGCAAACGCCAGATAATTTGCCAAGTGGCAAACGTCCGCATTATCATCTGACGATTACGCCTGAGCTGCATAATTATCCAAGTAATGATGAGGTTGCTGACGCCACTCAGGTGAATGAAGTCTTAGAAGGACTCATTCGTATCGATCCCACCCAGTGGATGTGGTTTCATCGGCGCTTTAAACATGGGCCGACAGGTCGCACAAATATCTATAAATAGACTTTATTCCCAAAAATATAAGTAAAATTTGCTATACTTTGAGGCTAATATTTTTGCCATTAACTGTGCAAAACTAACCATAAATTTATAATAATTTGATAAACCAAATAATGGATTTCCCATGAGTAACAACCGTACTTCTGATAATCAGACCTCTGATAGCCAAATATCTAATAGCTCAACGCAAGCCAAACGCATTTTAACTGGTATCAAGCCAACTGGTACGCTACATTTAGGCAATTACGTTGGTGCTATTCGTCCAGCAATTCAGTCTATTCAAAACAGTGATGATGAAGCATTTTTCTTTTTAGCAGATTATCATGGCATTATTGGCTGTTACGACCCTGCCGTCATCCATGAGTCGACCAAAGCCATTGCCGCGACTTGGATTGCCTGTGGTCTAGACCCTGAACGTGTGACGTTTTATCGTCAATCAGATGTGCCAGAAATATCAGAGCTGGCTTGGATTTTAAATTGTTCATGTGCCAAAGGTCTGATGAATCGTGCTCATGCTTATAAAGCAGCGGTCGATATCAATATGGAAAAAGAAGACGTTGATCCTGATCAAGGTATTAATATGGGGCTGTTTGGATATCCGGTGCTGATGGCAGCAGATATTTTAATGTTCAACGCCACCCATGTGCCTGTTGGTCGTGATCAAATTCAGCATATTGAGATGGCACGTGATATCGCTGGTACATTTAACCACCGCTACAAACCGCTTTTCACCCTACCCACAGCGGTAGTTGACGACAATATCCCGCTATTGACTGGTCTTGATGGGCGCAAAATGAGCAAAAGCTATGGCAATACCATTCCCCTATTCGGTGAGCATAATCCGCAAGTCAGTGCCGAAAAACAAATGCACAAAGCCATCATGAAAATCGTCACTAACTCGCAGCTGCCTGAAGAGCCGAAAGATCCTGACGACTCTGCTATCTTTGAGATTTATAAAGCCTTTGCTACGCCGCAAGAAATCGCCGACATGCGTGCACAGTTTGCTGCTGGTATTGGCTGGGGTGATGCCAAACAGGCATTATTTGACAAAATAGATGCTGAGATTGCCCCATTTCGCGAGCGTTACCAAGAGCTAATGGCCAATCCAAAAGAGTTGGAAGCAATCTTACAAATGGGTGCAGAAAAAGCCCGTCGCCATAGCCGTAAACAGTTAGACAAGACTCGCCGCGCCATTGGTATTCGTCCACTTGCCAAACTTAAATAGTCATTTAATGATGGTCACCAATACGGATATAAAACGTGGATACTGACCTACAGTATGGACAAGCAGCTGTATCACAAGCTGTCTTGTCCATAGATGCCTATCAAATGTCTGAATCTCTAACGAGTCATGACGCTACAAGTGCTACAGACCGCTCAACTATCCGTGATACGTCGTTACGCATCTATCAAACGCCAGTACAGCATTTGCCAGAAGATCTTTACGTGCCACCACAAGCATTTGCTATTTGGTTAGAGCAGTTTGCTGGACCGTTAGATTTTTTATTATATCTGGTCAAAAAAAACAACGTTGATCTGACGCAAATGCCAATACTGCCTATCACTGAGCAATACTTGGCTTACATCAGCGAATTAGATACCGAGCACTTTGAGTTGGCCGGTGATTATCTATTAATGGCATCAACGTTGATTGCGATTAAAACCGAGCTGTTACTACCTAAGCCCGAAACGCCTGCCGATGAGCGCGACCCAAAAGCTGAGCTGATTGAGCGCCTCGAGGAGTATGCACAAATTAAAGTAGCCAGTCAGCGCTTGGATAGTCTGGTACGGCTTGAGCGTGATGTGTTCTTGGCGATGGTCAGTATGCCCAGTCAAGACATCATGAATGCCGAGCTGCCGCACTACTCACCAAACTTACTGATTGATAGCTTGTTCAAAATGCAGCTACAGCCAGACTATCAAATGCATTCTATCAAGGTCGATACCATTCCACTTGCTGATCGTATTGCCAGTATTAGTAGGCAATTAAGCACGGATGGCGCGCACTCGTTTTATGAGCTGTTGGATAAAACTCAAGGTAAAATAGGTGTGGTGGTTAGCTTTGTCGCCGTGCTCGAGCTGATGAAGCGGCAACTAGTTGGTGTTGTGGTAAATTCTGCTTCTGACGATGATAGGACCTCAATGGATACGAATCAATCTGCTATAAACGAGCAAATGAGACCATTGACCTTACAGTGGTTGGCTTAATGATTTTCAAAAGAGAGCTTTCCTAATGACAGATATTCAGTGTCAACATCTTGAAGAGATAAGCAAGCATATCGAAGTGCTGTTGCATGCATCTGAAGCACCACTCCCTGCCAATGCCTTAAAGAAGCACCTGTCGTTGTCTAGTAAAGAGCTAAAACAAGCCTTAGACCTACTGAGACAACGCTTAGACACGGGCGTCCTTAGCCTACATGAAACTGCCAGTGGTTATCGCTTGCAAATCGCAGATAGCTACAGCCTCTTAATCCAACGCGTGTTCCCGCAACGTCAAGAGCGGCTAAGCCAAGCCCTACTTGAGACCTTAAGTGTGGTTGCTTATAAACAACCAGTGACCCGCAGTGATATCGAGCACGTGCGCGGTGTCACACTATCGAGCAATATATTGCGCCAATTGTTTGATAAAGGTTGGATTGAAGAGAAGGGCTATAAAGAGACTTTGGGTCGACCAGCATTGCTACATACCACTGCGCAATTCTTAGATGCATTTGGACTGAGTGATTTAGATGAGTTACCACCAATGCCAGATATGCCAGCCATCAAGACCATGGCCTAATGTTTATATCGCTTCGAAAAAAAGGACAGACCTCATTAGGTCTGTCCTTTTTTCGAAGCTGATTGGTGTAAACCAATACAGCTTGAGTGTGTCATCAATTAGCAGTACTGATTACTGATTGATAATATCAACACCCTTTGGTGGAGTAAATTTGAACTGACTGCTGCTGATGCTTGGGTTTAACTTGATACCGCTAAATTTGATAGAAGTGGTTTGACCCAAGGTATCATTTAACACCATCATCACTGGTTTACCACCGCTAAAACTCATTGATAAACTCTTAAAACTGGCACTATCTGACTTTGGATACAGCACATAATAGTTTTTATTATCGTACGGCTGGGTGATTTTAAAGCTTTGATCAATTTTACTTGGATCACCTGACAATAATAGTGCTGGGGTATTTCCCACTTGGCTATCGACGTTTTGTTTGGTCGCTTGCTCTAAATCTTTATCATAGACCCACATAGAGCTACCATTAGCAATGATCAGCTGCTGTGAGGGTGATTTTGTCTCCCAGCGAAAGTTGTTTGGACGCTGCACACTCATAGAGCCAGAAAAAGTACCGCTACTAGCGCCTTTTGTCGTTTGGCTAAAGTTGGCTGTCATGCTTTTTGTGTTTGTTAGCAGTTTATTCAAACGCGTGGCTGCTGTTAAATTGTCAGCCGGCGCGGCGGTAGCAGACTGAGTCAATGCCATCATTGGAGCTGCAACACCAAGCGAAGTCATTAATACGCCCGCTAAAGCACCGCTCATTATTTTTTGTTTTAAAGTAGTTGTCTGTTCAATCGTTTGTTTGTTTAGTAAAGTCATTATTAATTCTCTCTTAAAGTGCGTAATCGCTAAAAAATAAATGTTCTTATTAAATTTTTTGTTTTCGATAATGTTTAACTCATCAGATAAAACCAGTGTCATTAAGCAATGCGCACAGTGTGCCAGTTTTTTCATTACGCGCCTAGTCATGATTTGCAATCATTACTACGCCTGCCATACACGCTTGTAACCAACTCTGTTACACAGTACGTCAAGGTTTTTAGATACGATTTTAAAGGCTTTGATGGCTCACGAACGCAAACCTACTATAAAGTATGGATACAAAAAAGCCTCCACTACCATACGGTAATAGAGGCTTTTCTAGTCATCAGATTATTTTATTCACAGAGAATAAAATAATTCAGATGGGCAATTATGCACTTTCAACCATAACATAACGACGGTTGAATTTACCTTTGGTCGCAAACTTTACAACACCGTCATTCAGTGCAAATAAAGTGTGATCACGACCCATGCCAACGCCTTCGCCTGCGTGGAATTCTGTACCACGTTGACGAACGATGATGTTACCAGCGACGATGGCTTGACCGCCAAAGATTTTTACGCCGAGCATTTTTGGGTTTGAATCACGACCGTTACGTGACGAGCCGGCAGCTTTTTTATGTGCCATGAGAAAATCTCCTTGTTAATGTGACTTATCGCTAATGCGACAACTCTTAAGCATTTAGTGCGCTGTTTAGCAATAATTGCTAAATGGGTAATTAGGCATTAATGGCTTTGATTTTTAACAAGGTATACCATTGGCGGTGACCTTGCTCTTTGTGATAATGCTTACGACGGTTGTGCTTGACGATACGAATTTTTTCGCCGCGACCATGCTCAACAACTTCAACTTCAACGCTAGCACCTTCAACGATAGGCTGACCGATTTTGACAGTTTCACCGTCAACAATCATCAATACGTCTTCAAATTTGATTGTAGCGCCAGTTTCTGCTTTTAGTAGTTCAACTTTAAGCAATTCATCGACGACTACACGGTGCTGTTTACCACCAGTTTTGATTACTGCGTACATTGTATGACTCCGTTTAACCCGTGTGCCGTGGCTGATGTTATACCAACGCTTTTACGACGAACACGACAGGGAAAAATTAAAGGCAAGATTTTACGGCTTTTTGCTCATAAAAGCAAGCCGCGCCTCTTGTTTTTGTAAGGTGGTTACACTAATGACAATCACTCATCCTGCTATATCTACTGCTGATTATAAGAGCGTCATAGACAACAATTCTAATATGAGCATACAAAACAGCAATGACGAATGATCGATTAAGCCCAACAGCGGTTATTATAACTCATGCAATCAGTTACTTACAGCCTTTTATGAGTCATTTATGTGATTAAAAATTTTTAAATAAGCTAGGGAACATATATTCAAAATATAAGAGGTTTTTACAGTTTTTATTCTTCTTAACCCGCGCAGTAAAGCGTGTATAAAACATTTTTGTTCTGCTTCTGCTATATACTTTAACCCACAATTTAAACGTACAGCTATGCTATTATAAGCAAAACGATACCTTACCTATAGATAGATAAAGTCAAGGTTATAAAAACTCTCTTTATTCTTATTAATATGACTATTTATTATGACTATTACCTCTTCAACTAATACCTCTTCTATGACTCAATCCATGCCTAGCTATGCTGATATTCAAAGTATCGTCGCTGATGATTTTGAGGTCATGGACAAGCAAGTATTTGGTAGTCTCAACTCAAAAGTACAGCTCGTCATGAGCGTCTCGCAGCATGTAATCAATGCTGGTGGCAAACGTATGCGTCCACTGATTACCTTATTATGTGCCCGCATGTTCAATGACAATCCATCAGAAAAAGCCATGCATTTAGCTGCCATCACTGAGATGCTGCATACTGCTACCCTCGTCCACGATGATGTCATTGATGAGTCAGGACAGCGCCGCGGTAAGCCAACGGCGAATGCCACATGGGACAATGCCACCGCAGTATTGGTCGGTGATTACCTCATTGCCCGAGCTTTCAACCTACTGGTCGGTTTTCAAAGCTTGCCATTGTTGCAAGTGTTCTCGGATGGTACTTGTGATATTGCTGAAGGTGAAGTGTTGCAGCTACAGCATCAGCATAACCCTGCCGCGACAGAAGAAGACTACTTACGCATTATTGATGGCAAAACCTCACGTCTGTTTATGATGGCGACCCAAGGTGCCGCTATCTTGCAAGACAAGACAGAATATATGACGGCGTTGGGTGATTTTGGTCAACACTTTGGCAATGCCTTTCAGATTATCGATGATGTGCTTGATTATAGTGGCGATAGTGAAGTGATGGGCAAAAACCTAGGCGACGACCTTGCTGAAGGCAAACCTACTTTACCAACGATTAAAGCGCTTGAGTTGCTAAAAAACAGCGATACAGAAGGCTATGAGCAGCTCCGCATTGCCGTACAAACTGGGAAAACGCCTAACGCTGAACAGCTTATTGATTTGGTGCGCCGCTCAGGCTCATTAGATTATTGCAAACAGCGTGCTTTGGAAGAAACCAAATTGGCGCAACAAGCACTGAGCACGCTACCAGACAATCGCTATCGTCAAGGTTTGCATCAACTGACCGAGCTTGCTAGTGCACGTTTAGTGTAGATAGTGTAGCAGCATCGTTTTTTAACGGTTATTAGTCTCGATTTGCGTTTCTATTGTGATACTAATTTATGCATAGTAGAAACTATTGAGCCCTATTTTTATGGTCATAATTAGTAGTTGATAAATTCTTTATTTTGTTTACAAACCCCAATTTTCATCGTTTAAAAGCCTCAATGATTATGTGGTTTATAAATATAACAAAAGTTTACAATATGTTTTGATAGTAGGTTGTATGTCGCCCTATTAGCGGTTAACTAAGGTGAGGCTTACTATAGCGGCACTTCATTTATTCATAAAACGTAATATTGCCGCTTTTTGCCGCCTTCCCTCTCCTAAAGTACTTGACTGTGGGGTAACCCCATTAGTTTATAATAACTGATTAAATTTACTAATCAACTCTGTGGCTTGCCTACATCTATGATGCTAAAAACCTTGCCTCATGATTCATCATACAAACGTAAGAACTGGGCATTCTAATCATTACGTGATATTAAAATTGGTTCTATTAAAACTGATATTATCGAAAGTGATCTGAGCAAGATATGGCATGTACTTAGCGTTAAGACTGCCCCTATATTTAATACCTTTAAAATTTCATACGTTAAGATTTATTTACTTATAAATTTTTTATACTGTCACTATTTATTTTATACCTATTGCCGAGGACATTGATGAAGCACTCTACTCTTGCGCTTGTAATAGCATCTGTACTATCTGGAGCTGTACTGATTGGCTGTGACAAAAACGAGGACGCCGCTGGCGCAGATGCCGCACAACAGCAGATGCCGCCTGCGGTTGTTAACGTTCAGACTGTCACTCTCGATACTGTACCCCAAGTACAAACATTCTCTGGACGCACTGCGGCCTATCAAACCGCTGACGTTCGTCCACAGGTTAATGGCGTCATTGACGAGGTACTGTTCCGTGAGGGCGGTAACGTCAAAAAAGACCAGCCTCTCTATCGTATCAATACTGATAACTATGCCACTTCTATCACCAGCGGTGAAGCAGCAGTTGCTCAGTCTCAAGCCAATTATCAGACTGCACTGGCCAATAACGCCAATGCCAAAGCTGAATTGGGCAGTCGCCAAGCTTCATTAGCCCAAGCGGTCAATGATTTTCAGCGACTACAAGGTCTTGTAGAGATCGACGCTATCTCTAAACAACAATACGATCAAGCACAGACAGAAGTCCGTACAGCTCAAGCTGCAGTAGAAAGTGCGCGTGCAGCCGTTGGTCAGACGCAAGCAGGTATTGAAAGCGCGAAAGCGGGTATCCAAACGGCTCAAGCAGGATTGGAGTCCAGCACGTTAGATCTTAACCGTACGATTGTCCGGGCACCGATCTCAGGTCGCACAGAGCGCTCGAATGTGACTGCGGGTACCTTGGTAAGCGCCAGTCAAGCCAGTCCGTTGGTGACTATTTCGCGTCTAGACCCTATCTATGTAGATATCAGTCAATCATCGTCTGAGCTGCTCAAATTACGCCAGCAAATATCTGAAGGCAAAGCACAGCCTGGTATGAACTCGGTTGAATTGGTTCTAGAAGATGGCTCAGTCTATCCTGTACGTGGCAAGCTTGCATTATCTGAAGCAAAGGTTGATGCGTCAACTGGCGCTGTGACCTTACGTGCCATCTTCCCGAACAGCAATAACATCTTGCTGCCGGGTATGTATGTCACTGCACGCTTGACCCAAAGCATCATTACCAATGCCGCGCTAGTGCCGCAAAGCGCAGTGTCACGTACGCCTAAGAGTGAGACGCAAGTCTATATCGTCGATGAAAACAATAAAATCCAAGTACGTCCAGTCACTATTAATGGTACTTATAACGGACAATGGGTAGTTACTGACGGTCTAAAAGCAGGTGATAAGGTCGTGATTATTGGTGGCTCAAAAGTCAAACCTGATCAAGAGGTAGTCGCTAAGCCATTAGAAAGCGCCAATCCAGCACCATCTGCAAAAGGACAAGGCACGCCAAACGCCAAAACGCCTCAGCAAGCTGCAAAAACGGTGGATAAGCCAGCTGGTAACGGAACTTCTGCTAAGAAACCTACAGAAACCACTGCTAACTAATTCCATTCAAAGATAGGAAGACTTAGGGATATACTATGTCACGTTTTTTTATTAATCGCCCTATTTTTGCATGGGTGTTGGCTATTTTAGTCATGCTCATCGGGGTGATATCGGTCATTAACCTACCGATCGAACAGTATCCACGTATTGCACCACCGACCATCTCAGTCAGTGCCAGCTATCCTGGTGCTAACGCACAAACTGTCGAGAACTCAGTCGTACAGATCATTGAACAACGTATGAAGGGTCTTGATGGTCTGATGTATATGTCGTCATCGAGCTCGTCAAATGGTAGCGCCTCAGTGACGCTTACCTTTGAGAATGGTACTGATTCTGATACCGCACAAGTACAAGTACAGAACAAACTGCAAGCCGCGATGAGTTCCTTGCCTGAGTCTGTTCAGCGTCAGGGCGTCAACGTCAATAAATCGTCTAGCAGCTTTTTGATGGTGCAAGCATTTATTTCTGAAGATGGCACTATGGATCGAGCAGATATTGCCGATTACATTAACTCCAATGTCGTTGATTCGATCAGTCGTGTAGAGGGTGTGGGTGAAGTTCAAGTCTTCGGCTCTACCTATGCGATGCGTGTATGGCTTGACCCTTCACGCCTACGCAGCTATAACATGGTACCGTCTGATGTCGTCAATGCAATACGAGCGCAGAACGCGCAAGTATCTGCTGGTCAGCTAGGTCAAGCACCTGCTGATACCGATCAACAGGTTATCAATGCCACCGTTACAGTGCAAAGCTATCTACAAACACCTGAAGAATTCCAAAATATTCTGTTAAAAACAGATACCTCAGGCGCCCAAGTACGCTTAGGCGATGTGGCAGATGTCGAAATCGGTAGTGCAGACTATAGTGTAGTATCGCTATATAACGGTCAAGAAGCTGCCGCTTTGGGTATTTCACTCGCAGGTGGTGCTAACGCGCTTGAGACTCGTGAAGCCGTTGGCGCACGTATGGCGGAGCTAGAAAAAAACTTCCCAATTGGTCTAGCCTCAGTCGTTCCTTATGACACCACGCCATTTGTACGCTTGTCTATCGAACAAGTCGTCATGACCCTCATTGAGGCGATTGTGTTGGTATTTATCGTCATGTTCATTTTCTTACAGAACTGGCGTGCAACTATTATTCCGACGCTTGCCGTACCTGTCGTTTTATTGGGCACGTTCGCAGTGCTTTATGTAGCGGGCTTTAGTATCAACGTGCTGACCATGTTTGCGATGGTACTATCCATCGGTCTACTGGTCGATGATGCGATCGTTGTGGTAGAGAACGTTGAACGTATCTTAGAAGAAGATCCTCATATTTCTATTAAAGACGCGACCATTCAATCGATGGGTGAGATTAGTAAGATTGTTATCGGTATTGCTTTGATTCTATCAGCAGTATTTGTACCGATGGCCTTCTTCGGTGGTTCGACAGGCGTAATTTACCGTCAGTTCTCCATTACTTTGATTACTGCTATGGTGTTATCAGCCATTGTCGCCCTTGTTTTCACCCCTGCGCTATGCGTGACCTTATTAAAACGTGGCAAGAGCCATGAAAAAGGCAACGAAGAAAAGCAAAAAGGCTTTTTTGGCTGGTTTAACCGCTCATTCTTTAAGCTTAGTCGTTCATACGAAGGCTTTGTCGGTAAAAGCTTTCGCTTCAAATGGCTATATTTGATTGGTTATGCGGCCATTATTGGCGTCATGGTGGTGGTATTCTTACGTATTCCCGGCTCATTTTTACCAGAAGAAGATCAAGGTATTATGTTTACCTTGGTTCAGCTTCCTGCTGGTTCGACGTTAGATGAAACACAAGAAGTGCTCGATAAAGTAAGAAATTATTACGACACTCAAGAAACCGATAACATTGCCTCCGTCTTTACCATTGCAGGCTTCAGCTTTGCAGGTCAAGGGCAAAATATGGGACTGGCATTCGTTCGCCTGTCAGATTGGGAAGCGCGTTCGGGTGATGAGAACACTGCTCAGGCTGTTGCTGGTCGAGCAATGGGTTACTTCTTTACCCAATTAAATGAAGCGCAAGTTTTTGCGATTGTACCGCCAGCCATTACCGAACTTGGTAACGCCAGTGGTTTTGATTTGATGCTCCAAGATAATGGTAACCTTGGTCATGATGGGCTACTTGAAGCACGAAACATGCTGCTAGGCATGGCAGCGCAAAACGATCAAGTCGCTGGTGTACGTCCTAACGGTCAGGAAGACTCACCGCAGCTTAAGGTGAATATCAACCAAGAGCAAGCTGCCGCTTATGGCTTGTCATTAGGTAATATCAATAGCGTTATCTCAACCGCTTGGGGCTCAAGCTACGTTAATGACTTCATTGATCGTGGTCGTATTAAACGCGTCTTTGTTCAAGGTGAAGCGAGTAGCCGTACCAATCCTGATGATATTGGTAAATGGTATGTGCGAAATGAAATGGGCGATATGATCTCATTTAATGCTTTTTCGACCAGTGAATGGCAATCAGGCTCACCACGTCTGACCCGCTACAACAGCTTACCGTCTATGAACATCCAAGGTAGTGCTGCGCCCGGTCTAAGTACTGGTGAAGCCATGAGCTCGATGGAAGCCATGATTGAGAAGCTACCTGAAGGTATCGGTTACGAGTGGACAGGTATGTCACTAGAAGAGCAAAAGTCAGGCGCTCAAGCACCGATGCTCTACGCGCTTTCAATCTTAGTCGTGTTCTTATGTTTGGCAGCCCTGTATGAAAGCTGGTCTATCCCCTTCTCTGTCCTACTAGTCATTCCACTTGGGGTATTAGGGGCAGTGATATTTACGTGGTTGCGAGGTTTCGCCAACGATATTTACCTGCAAGTAGGTCTATTGACGGTGGTTGGTCTATCGGCCAAAAACGCCATCTTGATTATCGAGTTCGCTAAAGAGCATCAAGAGGAAGGCTATAGTCTAAAAGAGGCAGTCATGACAGCAGCACGCCAACGTCTGCGCCCCATTATCATGACCTCACTTGCCTTTGGTCTAGGTGTTGTGCCATTATTCTTGGCGAGTGGTCCAGGTTCAGGCAGTCAGAACGCCATTGGTACCAGTGTGGTTGGCGGTGTTGTAACGGCGACCCTCTTAGGCATCTTCTTTATCCCAATGTTCTACATTTGGATACGCAGTGTGTTCCCTCACAAGTATGACAACAATAAGCCAAATGATAAAGGCGATGGCGACAATGGTACGCCTGCTCCTCAGAACCCAACTCCCTCAGAGAGTTATCAGCCTGCAAGCCTTGGAGACAATACATAATGAGTGCTCAAAAAACATGTACAACCAATACTACAGCGGTGGTAGCCTCTGCTACCCTTGCGCGCCCAGTTCTATCACGCATGCGCAAGAACAGCGGTCGTTTAATCGGCTTGACTGCTTTAGCGATGAGTATGGCGGCTTGTAACACCATTCCAAAAGCCGATACTCGCCCTGTACTTGCTGAGCCCAATATCTCTATTGAACAAGCCTACGGGGCGTTCGACAAGGAAACGGCTAGTAACGCGTCACAGCCAAGTATTGCGGGTCAACGCTGGCAAAACTTCTACAGCGATGAGCGTCTAAAAGGGCTGATTGCTTTAGGACTTGAGAACAATAAAGACTTTGAAAGTGCCCGTTTAGCCATTGAAAAAGCACGAGCGCAATATCAAATCACCGATATTAACGACCTCCCAACCATCAATGGTAGTGGCGGCTACACGCGCCAAGCACAGAATAGAACCGACAAAAACCCCAACAGTAGTTATAACGTCAACCTAGGATTGGCCAACTATGAGCTGGATTTTTGGGGTAAGATTTCTAGCCTAAAAGATCAAGCGTTGCAGAATTTTTTGGCGACTACAGCCGCGAAGGATTCGACTCAAATTAGTCTAATCAGTAATATTGCCCAAAGCTATGCCAATTTAAGCTATAGCTTGGCACAGCTTAAGCTGGCAGAAGCTACTGTTGAGAGTCGTGACAGATCATTGTTTATTGCGAGCAAACGTTTTGAGGCAGGCATTGATCCTAAACTGCCTTCACTTCAAGCCAGTGCTTCTTTAGAAAATGCTAGGCTTGCCGTATTACGGGCACAAAGCAGCATCTTGACCTCACGTAATGCATTGCAATATTTGATTGGTGCTTCTATTCCAAACGAGTTGATTCCAACACCGGCAGTCAGCAATATTACTAGCCAGCAACTCTTTAATGCCGGCTTACCAAGTGAGTTGTTACGCTATCGCCCTGATGTCCTACAAGCGGAATACAACCTAAAAGCTGCGGGTGCCAATATCGAAGTGGCACGTGCGTCTTACTTCCCTTCTATTAGCTTAGCAAGTAGTGTTGGTGTCAGTAGCGGTAGCTTAGATGATCTATTCAAAAGCGGTGCAGTCGGCTGGTCTTTTGGCCCAAGTATTAGTGTCCCAATCTTTGATGCAGGACGTTTGGATGCTGAATACAATGTGGCTAAAATCGAGCGTGAGCAGACGCTTTCGAGTTATGAGCGCTCTATCCAAACCGCATTCCGCGAAGTGTCGGATGTGCTAGCGACGCGCGCCACCTTGGGTGAGCAGTTAGAATCCCAGTATCGCCTACAAGATAACTTTGAGCAAACCTATCAAATTGCCGATGCACGCTTTAAAGCGGGTGTTTCCAACTATCTAGATGTCCTCGATGCCCAGCGTTCGTTATTCTCAACCCAGCAGGGAATTTTGGATTTAGAACTACAAAAACTTGTCAGCCAAATTGAGTTGTACCAAGCGCTCGGTGGCGGTGCTAACCTTGACGTGCCAACGGTCATCCCTGTGCCGCAATATACCAACTTGGTTCAAGTCGTTAACCTACCTGCCTATAGCAACAAGGTAAAAGCGGCTAACGCGATTGATGCGGCGAGCTCAGCACGTGTGGCGTCTGTACAAGAAGCCATCGCTATCAAACAAGCGCAGCCGTCAGAAACCACTACCTTTGAGCCGACTGCTATCGTCGATGTCAATAGCGATGGTAAAACAGATGCTGCAGTGGGTGTGATTACCGAAGAGACGCGTTTCAATGAAAATAGTGTTGAGCAAGTGCCGGTCACACAGATTGTTGAGCCTTAAATGGTTCGATCTTAAAATCGTGACATCACAGTATCCTCGTATTGACAGTTGATAAGTACCATTAGCCCTGCCGACTTGGTAGGGCTTTTTGCTTTTATCAGCTGTCTTTGGTTATAGTAGAATCAATCACTATGCTAACGGCTATTTTGTTAGCGCCCATTTTCAAATATTAAATCTATAGTCGATGCTAAATAAAATAGATACACGACGTTATGATGCGTGACTGGTACAGTTTTTTTTGCTTGCTGTGCCTACGCAAACAGAGACTACAAAAAATTTATATCAGTTTCGCTGTCTCTTTTTTATATTGAACTGACTATATCAGCACCTATGCTCCAATGATATGAAGCGATAACCATTAAAACGATCGTAAGGAATGATTATGACCTATACCTTTAACCGCCAATACCCTGCCACTCGCCTGCGCCGCCTGCGTTATAACGATAATGTACGGGCTATGATTCGTGAAGTAGAGCTACATCCTAAGCATTTCATCGCCCCCGTATTTGTCTTAGAAGGACAAAATCAGCGCGAAACCATCGCTAGTATGCCGGGTGTTGAACGCCTGTCAGTTGATTTGCTGATTGATTATGCCAAGGAATTATTAGCAGAAGGTGTCACCACTATCGACATCTTCCCTGTCATTGATAACTCACTAAAAACGCCTGATGGCAAAGCAGCCTATGATGAAAATGCCCTGACTGCACGTACGATAAAGGCGGTCAAAGACGCTGTGCCAGAAATGGTCGTCATGACCGATGTGGCATTAGATCCTTATACTTCACACGGTCAAGACGGCCTGCTCGATGACAGTGGCTATGTCATCAACGATGCAACCATCGAAGTATTGGTCAAGCAAGCGTTAGTACACGCCCGCGCGGGTGCTGATATCATCTCGCCTAGTGACATGATGGATGGTCGTATCAAAGCCATGCGTGATGCGTTTGAAGCAGAAGGTTTTGTGAATACCGCGATTATGGCCTACTCAGCCAAGTATGCCTCTGCATATTATGGTCCATTCCGTGATGCGGTCGGCAGTGCTGGCAATCTAAAAGGTGGGCACAAGAAACAATATCAGATGGACTTTGGCAATCGCGCTGAAGCACTGCATGAAGTCGCCATGGACATTAACGAAGGCGCTGATATGGTCATGATAAAACCTGGTCAACCATACTTAGATTTGATTCGTGAAGTCAAAAATACCTTTGGCGTACCAACCTTTGCTTATCAGGTCTCTGGCGAATATGCCATGCATATGGCTGCTATCCAAAACGGCTGGTTGAGTGATGCGGTAATTCTAGAGTCATTAATTGGCTTCCGCCGTGCTGGGGCTGATGGTATCTTGACGTACTTTGCATTAGAAGCTGCCCGTCAGCTAAACAACGCTTAGTATTGAACTACCTTTCATGTCGTAAAAAAGCCCCAGCTGCTTCATAGTCGCTGGGGCGATTGTTTATACTGCAACTCTATTTGAGGCAAAAGATTTTTATTGTGCTTACGAAGTATCGATATTTATAACTGCTCACGATTATGCGCTGTCATAAAATCAATAGCAGGACCAACAGGTATGATACGAGTGGGATTGATATTGGCATGACTGGTGTAGTAATGCTGCTTGATGTGAGTCATATTCACCGTCTCTGCAATACCTGGCACTTGGTATAAATCACGCAGATAGCCCCACAGATTTGGATAATCAACAATGCGATGCAGATTACATTTAAAATGCCCAACATAAACAGCATCAAAGCGCACCAAGGTGGTAAACAGTCGCCAATCGGCTTCGGTTATAGTGCTGCCTGTTAGATAACGCTGGCGTGCCAAGCGCGCCTCAAGTGTATCTAGTGCCGCAAACAACTCAATCACGGCCTCTTCATAGGCCTCTTGTGTGGTCGAAAACCCAGTTTTATACACGCCATTGTTGATAGTAGAATAGACAAAGGTATTGATATCATCGATTTCGCGCAACAGATCTGCTGGCAAAAAATTACCTGCTAAGGCACCAACTTCGTCGAAAGCTGAATTAAACATGCGAATGATTTCAGATGATTCATTACTCACAATCGTATTGGTCTTCTTATCCCATAAAATCGGCACTGTGACACGGCCTGTATAATCTGGCTTTGCTTTGGTATAAAGCTCATACGCATAGTCTGCATGGATAACTGGGTCAGCAACGACGCCTGCATCATCTGCAAATGTCCAACCGTGCTCACTCATATAGGGATTAACCACGGATATTGGGATGAGGTCTTCTAAACCTTTGAGCTTACGATAAATCAAAGCACGATGCGCCCAAGGACACGCAAGCGACACATATAGATGGTAACGATCAGGTTCGGCTTTAAAGCCCTCAATACCTGTTGGTCCTGCACTGCCATCCACGGTCACCCAGTTTCTAAAACCTGCGTCTTCACGCTCAAAACGTCCACCGTTGGCTTCTGTCTCGTACCATTTGTCTTGCCATTGTCCGTCTACCAATAAGCCCATATTATTCTCCGACTATTTCTAATTTTCATTTGACGCTGTTAGGCATGCCTGAATCTAAGTCATTACTATTATGACTTTCACTTCAGTTAGAGAGATATCATACCAGTTATAGGCACTTATCCATTATAATTAACAATAAAAACTAAACTTATTAAATGATATATTTAGTAAATATACACAAAAGAATATTCTGTAGTGCTTAATATAGACTTCAATTCTAAATATAATAATAATAAGGCAAGATTATGATAAAAAAGACTTGCAAAGTCTGAGAAACTTGCTAAAATGCTCAACCTAAATAGGCGTATAGCTCAGTTGGTTAGAGCGCTACCTTGACATGGTAGAGGTCAGCAGTTCGAGTCTGCTTATGCCTACCAAATTTAGAAAGCCCCAATCTCACGATTGAGGCTTTTTTTTGTCCGCAAAATATGGGCTGTAGAGGCAAAAGAACGTTGACACCAATTAGAACACTCACTTTTCCGACCCTAATTAAACTGTATCAAAAAACGTGTGTGCCCAAATTGTGCCTAAGTTGCGCCTGCTCTCTATTTTGCCTATCTTTCAGAGTAGCACTTTCGACCTCTACCCTAAATTATTTAAAACACTCTCAAGTGGCACAACAGGCGATTCATACGATAATGCCTTGGCTGAAATCATCAACGGGCTATATAAGTCTGAAGTGATTGAGTACCTAAAAGAGCAGTGGCATGGGGTGAACGATGTTGAACTGGCAACCCTTGAATGGGTGGCACTTCGAGCACACTCTCGTCTTGCAAAGCTAAATCGATAGTTAATCGATAGTTAATCGATTTTTAACGTTTCTCAGGTCTAATAAAGCCCGACTGCATAGTGCAATTGGTTATGTCTCACCTTTTGAGTTTGAAAAGCGGTATTATGATAATTTAGCCCTGTCAGGCATTGCTGATTGACTTAAGTAAACAGTCTCCGATATAGCCCGCCAGATCACTACCCTTAGGGAATTCGAACATGATCCTGAAACTTAACGTTAAACTCCATTATCGGCTCTCCGAGCCGATGGACCTTTTGCTTCAGATCGAAGCTGCCGATCTTGTGGATCAGCGGGTGCGTTCGACCGAGATTTGGACATCAGACGTTGCGCATTTTTCACGGGTCGCCGCCGATGATGGCATAGGAGAGCGGATTTGGATCCGCGCCGAAGGGGATTTTAGCTGCACTTACATCGCAGAAATTGCCGTTGACCGTCCTATCTTGGACATATCGGCACTGCCCCAAACGCCACTTCACCTTTTACCCGGAGAGACAATCAAACATTTGATGCCGTCTCGCTATTGCCCGTCAGACGAGTTCCAAGCCTTCGTGGACGCCGAGTTTGGCGATCTCGCTGGCGGCGCACGGATTGCCGCGATGCGTGATTGGATCGAGTCGGCGTTTAGCTATGTGCCCGGATCGAGCCACGCACAAACCACCGCGCTCGACAGCTTTGTTCAACGTCAGGGCGTCTGCCGCGACTTCGCGCATGTTCTCGTGACACTAGCGCGTGCGTCGTCGATACCCGCTAGGTTCGCGAGTGTTTATGCGCCTGATGTGACGCCACAGGACTTCCATGCCGTGGCCGAAGTCTATCTCGGGGGAAGCTGGCACCTCATTGATCCGACCGGCATGGCAGATGCCGACACGATGGCACGCATCGGTGTTGGATCTGACGCTTCCAGCGTCGCGTTCTTAACCTCGTTCGGCTCCATGGAATTTGTCAACCAATCGGTATCCGTGACCAGACAAGCTTAGTATCCTGACCCTAGGCATGCGGGTCTGCGATTAAGACACTGACCGCCGCCATCACAGGAGGTAGGCGGCAGTCAGTGTCTTAATCGGTTTCGCGCTCTTCACCCTGCGGATCAAGGACAAGGACAAGGACAAGGACAAGGACAAGGTAAGCATGCCATGTTGCGTGTCCAAGAATAAAGCGAGACCAAGATATGCTACAAACGAGTAACGGCGTTGGTGTTATTTTTTCAAGACAGATGTTGTCTCTCATGCACGATAAAAGCTTTACTAAAGCGTCTCGGGCTGCTGCCTTTTTAGGACTGATCCCTATTAATTCTCTAAACCCATTTTCAAAGTGGTGTATTCGTTCAATGATTTATCAGTATATGTTCGGTGCACTATACAGGCATCGAACTGCTAGTGTTAGATATGAACTTAATGACTATAAAATCGACAGCATGGGTCATTATGATCGAGCTGTCTGATTAAAACCTCCCATGTTAGTTTCTACAATTTCTTCAGAATAGTTCAATTGACATTGTAGTTTAGCGAACTGGATTGCACTCAAAAAAGATCACATAAAAGTAGGCAACGTCGTTTTATGGATCACTTGTCTAACTGATAAGTGGGTATGTATGTCTTTAACACTAGTAAGCTTATGTAGCTTACGAGTAAATTCCTCATAACCGTTGAGGTCTGGGCTTACCACCTCTAATAAGTAATCGTAAGAGCCCGAAACAACATGTCCGTTAATAACCTCATCCATCTCAGATAACGCTTTTTCAAAGGCTGTAATTGATTCTTCTTGATGATTACTTAGACTAACTTCTACAAAAAAGCTCATCGTAATACCAACTTTAGCTTTGTTTACGTTCGCCTGATAGCCCTCTATATAAAACTCATCTTCTAAACGTTTCAAGCGCCTGGCACAAGGTGAGGGTGACAACCCTATTCGCTCGGCTAATTCAGCCGTTGATAAGCGTCCTTCTTTTTGAAGCACTTCCAAAATATGACGATCAATTTTATCCATAAATTACCTCTCTAGCGTTTTCAGCCAAAATTTCACAGTTATTTAGCATTATCCATCAAATAACTGTGAAATTGCAATCAATAAACAGAGATAAAGGCGTGGCTTTTGATTGATAATTGGTTTTTAAAGATAAGCATAAGAAATCAATATGAATACAGCATTTCAGTCCTCACCACGTAAAAACCCCTTATTCATAATGTCGCCGCTAATGAAAGGCTATGTGGCTATGATTATTGTGTTATTTATCTGGTCAGGCTTTGCATTAACTGTTCGAGCTGTTGGTGCGTCGTCGTTAAGCATTGCTGATGTCATGTTAATTCGATTTAGCGTACCCCTACTTTTATTGACGCCATGGGTATTGTCTAGTTTGAAGGAAATCAAAAATATTAGATGGTCTGATATCACGTTTATTATGCTTGGCGGTGTTCCTTTTCTCTTGCTAGCCACTTTTGGCGCGAGCACTGCTCCTGCAGCTTACGTTGGCACTATTTTGACAGGGACGCCAGTATTCTTTGCCGCACTCTTGTCCTTTATTTTTTATCGTCAAAGGATCTCGCTGAGTAAATTTTTGGCATTTCTTCTTATTCTCTTTGGCATAGCCACTATGATTGTCGGGAATGCAAGGTCAATACCTGACAGTCTTCTACATGGCGCAGCCTTTTTACTGATAGCGAGTCTGGTTTGGGCGGGTTACACCTTAGGCTTAAAGAGTACGAAATTGAGTCCAATAGCTGTTGCTATCGTGCTTTCTTATACGTCATTCTTTGTGACATTAGTGATGGTTCTATCTGGTATTTTGAAGACAAATCTAGGGGTTATTTCTTTTGACGACGCCCTACCTTTTATCTTAGTACAAGGCGTTGGCGTCGGTGTCATCTCAACCATTGGATTTTCTTATGCGGTCAATAAACTTGGTTCTATTCGCTCTTTGTTACTTGGCTCCCTGTCTCCCGGATTAACCGCATTACTCGCAGCGTTGGTACTTCATGAAGCCTTATCAATCGCAATGATATGCGGCATAGCGTTAAGCACAATTGGTGTCATCCTGTCTAATCGAGCGAAATAAATAACGACATGTCCTCATTTTAAAGATGAAGATAAAAAAGAAATAAATTACCGTCAAACACTGTTTGGCAGAATTTATCACCTCTATAGTTATACTTCCATGAAGTGTCAATTCAATCTTTTCCCTGTACTCCATTTTGTCGATAAGCAGTATATGTATTGTCTGTACCAGATATTAGTCTTTCTACCTTACTTGCAAACATGCGAGCAGATGTAGCTCCTAGCTCCGCGACTAAAACCAACTACATCTCAGTACACTGTTATCGGCTTCTTATTACCCTTATATTGTTTATCTACTTTAGCTAAATATTGTTCCAAGTAACCAATCATAGTATTTACTCGTCTAACTATGGATAGTCCAAACCCACCATCCGTTTAATCACCTTTTTCTCCAGTATACGGATCTGTCGTAGCGTTACCTGAAATATAGAATGCATTATTTTCAGCAAATTTGCCAAATGCTTTATTCTGTTTAGTTATTTTTTTAACATCGACTTTTCCAGTTTTCTTATTAATGTCAAACATGCGTGGCTCATTCACATCAGCTTGATAAGCATCTCTAAACTTCACTACATTACTCTACTTAGTTGTTGGAGAGGATAAATACCTTATGTATTCATCTGTAGTCACTGAAAAATCAGGGTTAAAAGTAATTTCATATTCCACGAATGAACTTCTTGCATAGTTGTAAGGGCTTAAGTTGTCATATTTTTGCATGACTTCGCGAGGATAGAAGGTATAGGTGTGCCAATCAATAGCGTTTTTTGACGCGCGTTTGGCTTCACGTACTGCTTTATACTCTGGTATGTTAAATAAATTTTCGTAAAAGTCGTCTCTCGCTTTTTCAAAGGCGGCTTTAGATTCATAGTTTTCTTCTAAAAGAGGTTCATCGACAAATGCTTCTCTCGGTATAGGCGGAAATTTATGATACTCTTCATTTTCTGATAGCCATATTCCGTATCGAAATACTATCTTTTCAGGTAATAGTATTTCTTGACTCAATGCGCAGTGACTTACATCAAACTTACCGTCAGGTGTATTACTACAAACTACGGGAGTTGTCGCTTCAACGATCATTTGAGGCACATTATTGTAGTTATTCTCTTTATCCTCTGGAAACCATGCCGCAGAGTTCTGCCCGACGGTAACGATAAGACCAGGCCCAAATCGAGTAGACTGTTCTCCGTCTTTAAAATTGCTACAGCCTAATAGTGGTATCGTGAGCACCAGACCTAAATTGATTAGCATTACTTTTAACAACATTTTCATTGTATGCCCCTAACTTTTTGGCTTTGACGCACTTAGTTCGCTAAGACCACCGTAGTAACCACTGGTCTTAGCGAACTAAAGTATTTTTCAAAATTTTCACTATTGTACTAGAGCTAGTGTACAACGCAGTATTGACTATAATTGCTAAGGGTGTGACGCATTCAAATATTTTAAATTATCGCTGATAGTGATACTGAGGTCATCATGAAAAGTAAGGACAATCGTGACCTCAGAGGTTGACATTGGATGGGTCGAATGCTCTTTATCATATTTCTGCATAATTTTTTGAGGATAGATGGTATAAGTATGCCAATCAATAGCATCTTTGGAGGTGCGTTTGGCTTCACGCATTGCTTTGTACTTAGGTATGCTAAATAACTGCTCATAAAAGTGGTCTTTCGCTTTTTCAAAAGCCGCTCTAGACTCATAATTATCTACTAAAAGAGGTTCATTAGTATACTCTTCGTCTGGAATAGGGGGAAACTGACGACGTTCTTCATCAACTGACAACCATTTACCATATCGAAACTCTATCTTTTCAGGTAAAGACACCTCTCTACTAAGCGCGCATTGTGAACCTACAAATTTATAGTCAGAACTCTTCTCATTAGTACAAACTACATCGCTTAGAGGTTGAATGATAATTTGTGGTTCTGCATCTAGATAACTTGGATCTTCTGCCTCTAATGCTTCATAGTAGTGTTCATCATGAAGAAAAATAGTCATCATTGGATCAGAATTATTCGTCTGTATACTGCTTACCGTTTTATTTACACTCGCATTACCGCAAGATGCGATCAGTACACTTGAACTTATAATCAATATTTTGGCAAAATTTGACATATTAGCGTCCTTGACTATCTGTACTATTTAACAGTACTTAATTCAGATAAGCTACCGTAACCTTTATTATTTTTCAACCAGTTAACATAGCCTGAAATATTAATCTGTCCCCGAAAGTTCTTGCTGTATACGATAGTTCTATTACCAATATTATTATTATCTTCTGTCCTATCAGCGTCTAAACCTTTAAGAGCGTAGATATCTTTCTGTGCGTCGCAAAGAAAATTTAGCTGACCACAAGCAGGGTTATTATTGTTAGCAAACTCTACACTTAAATCTCTAATCTGTTGGAAAATATCAGCCCTAGTACCATTGACTATGGGTTGAAATTGCAAAGAATTTTGCCAGTTAAATTTCAAATGATTAAAGTTTGTAGATTGCAAAGGTGCTTGACCTTTTCTGACATCAGCACCAACCCAACGCAATTCTCTACCAGGAGTAAAATTAACTGCAGATAGCTCAACCGATAAACTATCGTGGACTATAGGATTGGTTACTTTGTTCCATCCCTTATTCTTTATTAGCGTAGAGTTGAAGTCTATACCTGCTTTTTTAGCTTCTTGAATGACCCACATCAACGATACATCAGACAAGTCACCTTCCTGATAGCCACCACCTATATCAGAATGTGCACCTAAAAACCCACGCTCTACTCGGTTTGCTGAGTTCGCAAATTTAATAATTTGAATTCATATTTTACATATTAATCGTATTGAGAATCCAATATGATTTTTACTGACTTATATGAAATTTAATACGTCGAACAAATATTTATTTAATGCCAGCTAACAGTGCCAGAAGCAAAGCTATAACTCTCATCTAATGTAATTGTCATGTCTGGATGGATCACTATAGTCACCCAAAGCTTTGTACTCCAATCTAAAGGGTTTAGATACGATGAAGTATCACCACCTTCTGGTATTTTGTACTTGTATTTTTTCATTAGCTGCTCAGGATATATAGTATAAGTATGCCACTCTATATTAGCTTTAGACGCTTCTTCATCGGTTGCAATTTTTTGATATTCAGGAAGGTTAGATAGTCTTTCGTAGTGAGCATCCACTTTTACTCTGTAAGCAGCCTCTGTTTCTTCAGATTGCTTTGGTCTAAAGCCAGGCATCGCGGGGTATAACCTTTCACTCTCCTCAGCAGATATCCATTGACCATACTCAATAGTAACTGACTCAGGAACAGGTCTTTCTTTTACTTGACAGTGCTCACCATAATAAAACATACTTAGAGAAGTATTTGAACATTTGAAATTATTATCTCCTCTGATTAAAACCTGAGGTTTATCCTCATCAAATCCTTGACCACCACTAGGATCAATTTCCAAATAAAACTTTCTATCTAAAGCGAAAGCACTGCTTGCTACGATTAATAACAGCAAACTAATGACTATGACGCGAAAACTTTCAGTAGGCTTTGATAGGTTTAATTTCATTTTTTAATTGTCGCTCCATTAACTTTTAGATTACTAAGACCATAACCTTTATTTTGTAGCCATTGAATATAATTTTTTATCTCTATTGTCTCTTTACTATTTGAACCATCATAGACTATAGTTATATTTTTCTCACCGTCTATAGTTTTAAGAGCCATAATATCATTTGTCTGATCACAGGCGTTCAAAACGTAACCGCATCCTATACTTTCATCTTCAAGATACTCTTGTGCCAAACCTTGTATTTGCTGAAACTTATTCCTTCTAAAATTTTTATTACCTTTTTTATAAGTAGGCTGAAATTTTAATGTCTCATTCCAATCTAATTTCAAATGATTAAAGTTAGCAAACTGCTGTGCACCTGCTGCATCTGTACCTGCCCAACGAAACTCACGCCCAGGTGAGAAATTAATCAGTCCTACACCGCCAATAGACCCTCCTCTTTTAACACCGATACTGTCATGTACGATAGGTCTAGTAACGTTGTCCCATCCTTTGTCTTTAATTAATTTTTCATTAAAATCAATACCCGCTTTACCAGCTTCTTGAATCACCCACATCAATGCTACATCAGATAAATCGCCTTCTCTATAAGCTCCACCAATATCTGAGTGTGCACCTAAGAAACCGAGTTCTGTTCGTTTATTTGTATTAACTGCTTCACTTGCCTTATCAAATATCGAATAACCGTGAAACTGAGCACGGTGCTCGTTGACAGCCACAGCATGAACCACTTTTTTAAACTTATCTGGTATCGATAGAGACATATTAAGAGCTTTCATCTCTGCAACATCATTACTGGTATCTTCACCATATGCTGGAACGGTATCCCATAACCCCATGAAATTAAAATTAACTTTAAGACCACAACTACTTGTCAGCCAAGCTTGGTTATACTTCCATGGCGTATCAATCCAATCTTTTCCTATTCTTCCATTTTGTCGGTAAGCAGTATATGTTTTGTCTTTACCAGATATTAACCTTTCTACTTTACTTGCGAACATTCTGGCAGAGGTAGCACCACGACTAAAACCAACAACATCTAAATCCACAGTTATTGGCTTCTTATTACCTTTATACTGTTTATCGACTTTTTCTAAATAATGTTCTAAATAGCCAATCATAGTATTTACTCTTCTAACTATGGAGAGTCCAAACCCGCCATCGGTTGAATCGCCTTTTTCTCTAGTATACGGATCTGTCGTAGCAGCACCAGAAATATAAAACGCATTGTTTTTAGCAAATGCACCAAACGCTTTATTTTGTTTAGTTATTTTTGTAATAGCGCCATCAAACATTTTTGGTTCATTCGGATCAGCTCTATAAGCGTCTCTAAACTTTACTACATTAGACTTAGATTGCTCATTACCATTGTCATTATTCCCTGTCCCATCAAAGGCAAACAGCAATAACCCTGGCGGATCGATAAAGTGGGTCGGTGTTGCATTGACGTAAGTATATAAGTTCTCACCACCGCCAAGCCCTAATGGATCAGCAGACAGATAACGTCCTGTATCTTGGTCATAATAGCGCCAATGGTTATAGTACAGTCCTGTCTCAACATCTTCATACTGACCTGGGAAGCGCACGTTTAGCTCGTAGCTATTGTCTTTGCTGCTATCTGATTTACCAGTATTAACACTGTCGTCTACCTGACCCCCAAAGGCGGTAGGCTTAAACTGCCATTTGAGCGCATTAGTCTCACCATCACGTACTTGACGGGGACGTCCTAGATAATCGGTGATGACATAATTAATGGTTGGATAGGCTTCATCATTGCCCCATAGCGACCCTAACCAGTTTTTACCTCTAGTCCATAGTGAGATATCAGACTGATCGCTGCTTAGCACTTCTCCATGCTGATCTGTAGGATAGTCAAGGGTAGCCGTTAGAGTATTACCAATATAGACATAGTGACGAACAATATTGCCTTGTCCATCAAGCTCATGCTGGAGCTGACTGTCTTCATAAACATAATAGCTGTTCTCTGGAATGCTAAGCGGCTTGTTGTCTTTTAGATGGACGCTCTTTTTAATGCGTTGCCCTTCGTCATTATAGGAATATTCTGCAACGAGCTGTCCTTTATTATCTTTGACTTGGCTAAGCTGTCCTGCGGTGTAGCTCAGGTGATAGCCGCCGTACTCAGTAGGCAGTCCAGCAGCATCATAGGCAATGCTTTGAGCACTGTTATTCTGGTTGTTTGTGGCTTGAGCGATAGGAATTACCGTTATTAGACGACCTCTATCATCGTATTGATACTTTTTCAGGGTCTGTGAGTCATCTATACCTAATATACGGTTGCCAAGCTCGTCATAGATATAACGGGCTTCAATAGTGTCATTATCTACTTGATCAGCGGCTTGCTTACTAGCGGCACCTACTTGAGTAAAGTCAGCGTTTAGCTTTAGTGGCTGGTATGAGCTGCTGATAAGATGGTATTGACTGTCATAGAGATAATTGTGCTCCTTAGGTTTGGATTGGTAATCAAGTTCAGAGACTTGACCTACGATACCGTCAGAGGTACGCTGCCACTGTTGGCTAAATAGTGGCGTGATGTCATCTGCACGAACTGAGCGGATGAATGGATTGTCGCCAGACTTTGGTATACTGCGATAGCTAAGACCTGAGAATTGACCATTGTCGTCGTAGAAGTGACCCATGACAATGTGCTGACCTAACTGATAGCTGATTTTATTGATACCAGAAGCTTGGTACGCACTTTCGCTGTATATTGCGGTTGCTCTGATATCGTCAGGCGCTTTATAGCTAATTTGATTATCATGACTGAGTATTTCAACTCCGTCAGGTAAAGTAGTCCCTACCATGCTGCCATCTTTATCATAACGATAATTAGTGATTAACGGGTTTGCAAGATCAGCCAAGCTCAGACGCTTTTGAATCACACGGCCTTCATCGTCATACTGATAATCAATTTGCTGGTTATTGCCTTTAGCGCTAAGTAGTTGATCCTTATCGTCGAACTCCCAAGCGACTTGCTGTACGATTTTATCTTCTTGCTTAACCATTTTATTAATTTGACGACCTTTTTCATCGTATTGATAGTTGATGATAACGTCATTTGCTAATTTAATAGTGATTAGCTGATCACGAGCATCATAACGGTAGTTATTACGTCCTGCGGTCTTACTATCTACATAGGCTATACGTCCAAAATCATCATAACCATAGTCAGTAGTTACATTGTTGTTTTGTTCGACGCGAGTCACGCCTGGCTTTATCGATTTAACACTAGTTCCTTTTAAACCTAAGGCATCCCATGCATTCGGTAAAATATACTCATTAGATTCTGAATCCTCTTCTTGCATCAAAATATGTTCGCCACTTGCACCTACTATGTCAGCTGCTTTATTGTCATTACTATAGTTAACTGAGACTAGTTGAGTATCATCTCTTCCTACACCTATAATTCGATTTTTAGCATCATAAATATAACTGAGCTTGTCGACTTTATTATCACTAACACTATAATCTACAATAGGTCTGCCTTCAGTATCCAAATGGCTAAACATAGCTCCTTTTGGATTTAACTCACCTAGGTTGCGTCCAGCAGCATCATAAGCGTAACTAGCGATAAAGTTATCTTCTAAATCGCTAACGTTAGTAATATCACCTTTACTATTACGCTGATACTTGACACCATTTAATAACTCTCCATTAAGATAGCGAGAAACAGACATAGGGAGTTTGTTATTGCCATACTTGATTTTAATAGTCGTTGTCTCTTGATTATTTTTACGCTCTACTGCAGTGGTTTGACCATCTGAATTATGTTCGAAAGTAGTCATTTCTCCAAGATTGGGACTTGCGGAGGTTTTGACGCTACCATCAGCGAACCAAGTATAAGCTTCTATAACGATGGGTTTACTCTCAGGATTATTGTCATCACGAAGAGCAACTTTAGTTAGATTGCCTTTTTTATCATAACTCATAAGATGAGTGCGAGAAATAGATATACCGTCAGGAGTATGACCGAACTCTGTTTTCTCAACTGGTCGTCCTTGATTATCATAAATATAACTTATACCAGTCTGTTTATCTGCTGCAACGCTATTTTGCCATTCTGTAGCAACAAGAGCGAACCCACTATCTTCAGGATTATCAGATACATACTTATAATGAACAACAGAATGCGTAGGGGTAGCATCACTACTCATAACCATACGCTTAGTTACCCGCCCCAACTCATCAAACACCGTACTGGTTGACGAAACCGTTTGCCCCTGCCCATCCAGCTGACTAGTTTTAGTCACTCGTCCTGCACTGTCATACTCGTAACTGACATTGCTCGGACCACAAGTAACGCACCCTGCCCCTACCACCGATAGCAGCTGTTCCTCACCGTTGTTGTACTGATAGCGGTAGTCGGTCGTCTCACCCACACTATTAGTCAATCGGTTGGTAAAGATATGATTCTCTTGAGTAGGAATCACCGTATCTTTATCAAAGACCACACTGACCTTTTCTATACCGTCTTTGTGGGTTGAGCTTATAGCACGATCATA